>NZ_JBMDJX010000005.1:0-252668 GCF_057809415.1 Chromobacterium sp. FG22
GCGCCGTGGCGGCGGCACAAGGCGGCCAGCTCGGCCAGATCCTCGCCGCGCCAGGCGCCCGCGCCGGCGCTGCCCTGCACCGGCTCCAGCAGCACCGCGGCCACGTCGCCGCGCGCCAGCTCGGCCGCAGCCGCGGCCAGATCGCCCCAGGGCAAGACCGCGCAGTCCTCGCGCCGCGGCAGGCCCTGCCGCCAGAAATCGCCGCCGGCCAGTTCGGTGGCTTCCAGGGTCAGCCCGTGAAAGCCGCCGTCGAAACTCAAGGCGCGCCGCCGGCCGCCGGCCATCCGCGCCAGCTTCAGCGCGCCCTCCACCGCCTCCGCGCCGGTGCTGGCGAACAGGGCCTTGCCGTCGGCGAAGCCGGCCAGCGTCAGCAGCGCCGCGGCCAGATCGCCGGCCAGGCCGGAAAAGCCCAGCGGATGCAGATTGGGCGCGGGATCGAACAG
The DNA here is from genome assembly GCF_057809415.1 of Chromobacterium sp. FG22. Classification (NCBI taxonomy): domain Bacteria; kingdom Pseudomonadati; phylum Pseudomonadota; class Betaproteobacteria; order Neisseriales; family Chromobacteriaceae; genus Chromobacterium; species Chromobacterium sp. FG22. The sequence goes on from NZ_JBMDJX010000005.1 coordinate 444, forward strand.
GTCTTCCGCCAGGCCGGCCAGCAGCGCCCGCGGGCGATGTCCCAGCGCCGCCGCGCCGTAGCCGGCGACGAAGTCCAGCCAGCGCCGGCCGTCCTCCAGCCGCAGCCAAGCGCCCTCCGCCTCCAGCGGCCGGGCGTCCAGCCCGCACTGCCTCAACGTTTCCAGCCAGGCCGGATTGACGCTGGCGGCGTAGGCGGCTTGCGTCGCCGCGCGTTCAGCCGGCGACGGCATAGCCGTCCAGCGAGCAGACGGCCAGCTGCGCCTGCGGACCGTAGAAGTCCGCCACCTGGTCCATCGCCCGCAGGTTGAGCTCCAGCAGATACGCCAGATTGGCCTCTGCGCGTTGCTGCGTCCGCGGCGACAAGGCGCTGATTTCGCGGAAGAACAGCCGGGACAAGGCGGCGTGGTTGAGCTCCAGATTCAAATCGTCGTGGCGCTTGGCCACGCGCTGGTAATCGGCGCGGAACTCCACCAGCGACTCCAGCCGCTCGTGCACCGGATTGTCCACGCCCAACATGCCCTCGGTGACCATGATGGAGCTCAGATAGCCGATGGGGTCGTAACGGCCCAGCACGGTGAAGGCGTCGACATAGGCCTGGAACAAGGGCAGCGGCAGCGCCTGGTCCAGCCAGGCCGGCGGCACGCCCAGCGCTTCGCAGGTGGCGCGCTCGTAGACTTCGTGGCCCAGCTCCTCCTGGAAATAACGGTAGACCCGTTGCTTCAGCGGGCTGCGCAGCCGCTTGGTCATCAGCGGCGCGATGATTTCCACGAAACGCTGGGTGACGTGGTATTGCTCGATGAACAGGCCTTGCACCAGGGGGCCGAAGCCGGCGTCGTCGGCGTTCACCCTGCGCACATAGCGCGATTCGCCCAGCTCGGCCAGGCCGTCCAGCGCAAACTGCTCGGCGCGGCGCATGAAGTTGACGCCGCTGTCCACCGCCGAGGCCGGCTCGCGGCGGAGGAGCCGCCGCCGCGCCTCGGGCTTGGGCGCCAGCAGCAGCAGATCCACCAGGCACAGCGCATAGGCTTCCAGATGCGCCGGGCAGTAAAAGCCTTCGCTGGCCGGCATCTCCGCCGCGCCGGCCTCGCGGCGGCTGAGCCCGACGAAGCCGGCCCCGTCGGCGAAGCCGTTGAGCACCCGCCGCCACAGCGTCAGCGCCTGCGGCAGATTGTCGGCCAGGTACAGCTTTTGCAGATAGAAGGTTTGCAGCGCGAAATTGTCCCGCCACTCCGGCGCGCCCGCCTCGTCTATGCAAAAGGCGTCGGCCTGCGGCGCCGGCTCGTCCAGCAGGCGCAGCATGTTCAGCACCACCGGCGCGTAAGCGCCGCGCGCCGCGCCGGCGGTGGCCGCCAACAACTTGTCCACGCAGCGGCGGCTCAGCGCCTCCCACTGCCGGCGCTGCCGCTCCAGCGCCGCCGGGTCCGCCGGCGCGTCGCGGATCAGCGACAGCGCGTCCAGCTGTTCCGCCAGCGACAGCTGCCAGGACGGCGCCGATCCGGCGTGGATGTCGAACCAGATTTCCGCGTCCGGATTGGCCATCGCCAGCACGCTGTCCAACACCCGGCCGCCATCCACGCCGGAAAACTGGATTTCGTACTCCTTGGCGTCCGCCGCCAGCACCACGGTCTGGCCGTCGTCGGCCAGATGGGCGCTGAAGGGCACCAGGTGGGGCGCGCGATAATGGGTGACTTGCCAGGCTTCCATCGTTCTCTCCTTGGCTGCCGTCTCGAGGACTACTGCGGGGGATTACAAATAGAGCCGCGGCATCAAGGCGTCCGGCCGGCTGTAGTAATCGACGATTTCCTCGTCCTGCAGCGCCATGGTTTCTATGGTCAGCACCAGGTTTTTCTCCACCACCAGCTGCTCCTCGCGGCTGATGGCGCTGATGTCCTGCAGCAGTTCGGAGGTGATGTCGTCGTGCCCCAGCGTATCGTTGAGGTAGGCGTGGCGCAGCAGCGGCTCCCAAAAGCCCTTGTCCAGTCCGGCGCGTTCGCAACAGCGCACCAGCGCGCGGTTGAACTCGTCGCCGGGCATCTCGAACAGAAACAACACGCTCTTGAACGACAGCAGATGCTGACGCGCGAACACGCCCAAGGCCGCGCACAAGGCGAAGGTGGACGGCAGGGGCTGCAGATGGTCCAGGCCCTCCACTTCCATGTCCACGCTGGCCAGGCTCTCGGCCAGCATCTGATCGTGATCCAGCTCCGACACCAGGAAGCGCTGGATGCTGCGCTGGTTCTGCCGGCTGTCCGCGTGCGACAGCGCGGAGGCGATCAGGCCCGGCGCCGCGCGCACCAGGTAGTAATACTCCAGCGCGTAGCCGATCAGCACATTGCGCGGCGCGCTGCCGTCGGACAGCATGCCGTACAGCCGGGAATGGCCGCGCTTGCGCATCGCCCTTTGCGCCAGATTGCGCAGCCGGGTGTTGAACTCGCAACCGGACAGCGCGTCGTCCGGCAATTCGAAGCTGGCCTCGGTCACCAGGCCCAGGCGGTCCAACTCCTCCAGCAGGCCGGGAATCGTCCCCGCCAATTCCGGATGGGCGGCGCGCAGCGCCGACATGCTGGCCGGCGCGCGCTGCAGATCGTCCAGCAGGGCCAGCAATTGCAGCCGCCCTTCGTCGGCCACTTGCAGATCGCAGGACTGCTCGCGGTACAGCAGGGCCACGCCGCCGTCCTGCGACTGGATTTCCACCCCGGGCCGCAGCGCCGGGTAACGAAACAGATCATGGGTGCCGGGGCCGTGCATAATGCCTCCTCAATAATGCTCGATGCGGCGCAGCAAGGTGTCGGCGTGCAGATAATGCCGCCAGACCGCGCTGTAGAAAGCGTCGTAGAGCTCGACGAACAAATGGGTTTGCGCCAGCAGGCGCCGCGCCGTTTCCTGATCCACCACCGGGATCTGCGCGAAGATCTTGCGGGTCAGGCTGCCGTGCTCGCCCTTCAGATTGATGTCCGAGTGCGCCTTCACCGGGCGCAGGAAATCCGCGTCCACGCCCAGCCGGTAGGCGGCGTCCAGGAAGGAGTCCTGACGGATGTCCTTGCCTTCCAGAATGCCCAGCGTGGTGAAGAAGAACAGCGGATCGTTGTGCGACCAATAGGCCAGCGCATTGCACAGCGCCATGGTCTGCGGCAGCGGCACGGCGTGCGCCAGGTCCTCGCGGCTGATGCCGATGCGGTTCAAGGCCTGCAGCAGCAGCTCGTCGTGACCGTACTCCTCGGCGAAGAAGGCGTTCATCGCCAGCCGCGCCTGGGTATTGGGCACATAGGACAGCACCGGCGCGTCGAAATAGCTTTCGCGGAACAAAAAGTGATAGTTCTCTATCACCATGCCGTGGAACACCCGCTCCGGAATATCCCCCGGCTGGCTGGCGTTCTGGCAATGGGTCCAGAACGGATTGCGGTACAGCGTCTGGTAGAGCAGGCGGTTGGACAGGTCCTCCACCTCCAGCAGCACTTCCAGCCCGGTCTTGCCGCGCGCCGGCGCCAGCGGGCGGATCACGCCGTAGTTTTCCAGGCTGACCAGCAAACGACGCACCTCGTCGGCGGACTGGCGCGGCAGGAGGCGCTCCGCGTCCCGCTGGCTGCAGCCGCCGGCCAGGCGCGCCATCAGCGCGCTGACCTCCTCCGTGCTGGCAAGACCCGCGGAAATCTCCAATTCCTCGTCGCCGGCGGTTTTGACCACCAGCGGCGATTGCGAAATCACATCGCCGTTCAGGCAAAAACGAAGATCGGACGGATGGGACACAAAGGAGTCTCCTCTTAAAGATGAGCGCGGCCGCCGGCAAGCCGGCGGCGCGGAATCCAGATCGGCCCAGGGCTTTGCGCCTGAAACGGCGGCCCCGTTCCTACCCGATTACAAGTGGACCGGCACCAGGACCGGACGCGGATTGCGGGGTTTGACCACAACCACCGCTTCTTGCGTGCTGGCTTGCATTTGGCTCTCCTTGGCTTAAGAGAAAACAAAAACGCCCTTTTGCAGGCCTCCCTATCTTATGCCTGCCGCCGCAATGCAGAAACGCCTGAAAACTGACACAAATAACTGTTTTTAAATATCATTCTTAAAATGCGCCCAGCTCGTCGAAACGAAAATCTCAAATGCGGGCGCGCTTACGCCGCAGCGCACGATTGACGCCGGGACAACAATCTATATGCTGGCAGGGTCTTCCGTTCCCGCCTTAGTCGCTTGAATCCGGCATCAAACGGCCATCCCAAACGCATGCCGGGCCGCCAAAACGGCGGGAATCGGACAGATGAACAAATAGAAAGCCCCCAAGGGCCTGCCAAGCACTCATGAAGAAGGCGTCCGCGCCCTTCACCGCTCTGCAAATAGGGAAATAGCAATGAGAAAGATCCAACCGCAATTGTTGGCCGCGGCCTGCTGCGCCGCTTTCGCCGTCTCCGTCCAGGCCGCCGGCACCCTGGTCTACTGCTCCGAAGCCAGCCCGGACGGCTTCGACTCCGCCCAGTTCACCTCAGGCACCACCTTCGACGCGGCCGGCCACGCGCTGTTCGACCGCCTGGTGGGTTTCGAGAAAGGCTCGACCAAGGCCATTCCCAGCCTGGCCACCTCCTGGAGCGCCTCGCCGGACGGCAAGGTCTACACCTTCAAGCTGCGCCAGGGCGTGAAGTTCCACACCACCGACTATTTCAAGCCGACGCGCGACTTCAACGCCGACGACGTGGTGTTCACCTTCATGCGCATGTTCGACAAGAACCACCCCTTCCGCAAAGCCTACAACACGGAATTCCCCTACGCGGTGGACACCGGCCTGGCCAGCAACGTCAGCGCCGTGGAAAAAGTGGACGCGCAAACGGTGCGCTTCGTCTTGAAAGCGCCGGACGCCGACCTGGCGATCAAGATCGCCATGCCCTTCGCCTCCATCCTGTCCGCCGAATACGCCGAGCAGCTGCTCAAGGCCGGCCGCGCCGCCGACATCAACCAGAAACCGGTGGGCACCGGCCCCTTCATCTTCAAGCGCTACCAGAAGGACGCCCAGATCCGCTACGCCGGCAACAAGGCTTACTGGGACAAGAGCGCGGTGAAGGTGGACAATCTGGTGTTCGCCATCGCCACCGATCCCTCGGTGCGCTACCAGAAAATGAAGGCCGGCGAGTGCCAGATCATGTCCTATCCGCGCCCCAGCGATCTGGCGGTGATGAAGACCGATCCCAAGCTGAAAATGCTGACCGCGCCCGGTTTCAATATCGGCTACCTCAGCTACAACCTGGACAAGCCGCAGTTCCAGAAGCGCGAGGTGCGCCAGGCGCTGGACATGGCGATCAACCGCCAGGCCATCATAGACGCGGTCTACCAGGGCCAGGGCCAGGCCGCCAGCAACCCCTTCCCGTCCTCGCTGTGGTCCTACAACAAGAGCCTGAAGAACGCGCCCTACAATGTGGCCGCCGCCAAGGCGCTGCTGGCCAAGGCCGGCTACCCCAACGGCTTCGAGCTGAGCTTGTGGGCGATGCCGGTGCAACGGCCGTACAACCCCAACGCCAAACTGATGGCGGAGATGATCCAGTCCGACTGGGCCAAGATCGGCGTCAAGGCCAAGATCGTGTCCTATGAATGGGGCGAATACCTGAAGCGGATGAAGCGCGGCGAGCACGATGCCGGCCTGATGGGCTGGACCGGCGACTACGCCAGCCCGGACAACTTCCTGGGCGTGCTGCTCAGCTGCGAGGCGGTGAACGGCTCCAACTACTCGCGCTACTGCAATAAGGAGTTCGACGCGCTGATCATCAAGGCCCGCACCCTGAACGACCAGGCCGAGCGCGCCAAGCTGTACTCGCAGGCGCAAACCCTCTTCAAGCGCGATCTGCCGTGGACCACCATCGCCCACTCCATCATCAATCAACCGATGCGCAAGGAAGTGAACGGCTTCAAGATCAGCCCCTTTGGCGATTATCAGTTCAGCGGCGTCAGCGTGAAGTAAGCCTCAACAGGGCGTCGTCCAGCGGCGCCCTGTCTGGCGGCTACTTGAACAGTCTACGGGCCGCCGCACCCCGGCGGCTAAATACTATGTTGGCTCACCCGCAGAGATAAGGCTTCGGCGCTTTCCTTACGCTCGCTGTAACGATCCGTCAGATAGGGAGAAACATCGCGGGTCAACAGTGTGAACTTCATCAACTCCTCCATCACATCCACCACCCGGTCGTAGTAGGCTGACGGTTTCATCCGGCCTCCCTCGTCGAACTCCAGAAAAGCCTTGGGCACCGAGGACTGATTTGGAATGGTCAGCATCCTCATCCAGCGCCCCAAAATGCGCAGTTGGTTGACCGCATTGAACGACTGAGAACCGCCGGACACCTCCAGCACCGCCAAAGTCTTGCCCTGAGTGGGACGAACGGCCCCAGCGGACAGCGGAATCCAGTCGATTTGCGTCTTCATGACGCCCGTCATCGCCCCATGTCTTTCCGGGGTACACCACACCATGCCTTCGGCCCACAAGACCAACTCACGCAACTCCTGCACCTTGGGATGACTGTCCGGAGCCTCATCCGGCAAGGGCAAGCCCTTGGGATCGAACATCCTGACCTCCGCCCCCATCGCAAGCAACAAACGGCCCGCCTCCTCAGCCAAGAAACGGCTGTATGAACGCTCGCGCAACGAGCCGTACAGCAGTAAAAAGCGGGGCGCATGCTTGGATGCGGGCACCGCAGACAACGGCGAATACGACGGGCTTTCAAATAGATCAGCCCGGACATTGGGCAAATCGGGGGAATGGATGAACATAGCGGCCTCCTGCAGATAACGAGTCAATCCCCCTGTGCGGACCCCGCGTTGCGGCCTCACAAGGGTGAGCGGAACGCAGGCCATGATAATGGATCTAGACATTATTTCAATAATTCTTGTATAGTTGAACCATGAAAAACACAACCGCGACCCAAATCTTCGAATCCCTGTCTTCCAGCATCCGGCTCGACATTTACCGCTTGCTGGTCAGGCAAGGACTGGAAGGCATGGTGGCTGGCCAAATCGCCGGCACGCTCAACCTTCCTCCCAACAATGTGTCCTTTCACCTCAAGGGCATGAGCCATGCAGGCTTGGTTTCGGTGGAGCAGGAAGGACGCTACCAGCGCTATCGCGCCAATTTGACCTTGATGCTGGAATTGATCGCCTATTTGACCGAAGAGTGCTGCGCCGGCCATCCGGAGCAATGCGTCGACATGCGTGCGGACTCATGCTGCCCCGAAGCCGCCTTGCCCCCATCATCCAAAACTGAAACGGAAAACTGACCCCATGAACGTGCTTTTCCTGTGCACCGGAAACGCCTGCCGCTCCATCCTGGGCGAAGCCGTTTTCAACCACCTGGCGCCGGCCGGCTGGAAAGCCATGAGCGCGGGCAGCCAACCCACAGGGCAAGTGCATCCGCGCTCGCTGGCGCTATTGAGGCGCGAAGGGATGGCTGCCGAGGGCTGCCGCAGCAAATCCTGGGACAATCTGCCAGCCACCCCCGACATCGTCATCACCGTCTGCGCCGGCGCCGCCGGCGAAACCTGCCCCGCCTACCTGGGGCCGACGCTGCGCAGTCACTGGGGAGTGGAAGATCCCGCCCAGGCCACCGGCTCCGACGCGGAAATCGACGCGGCCTTCATGGCGGCCTACCGCATTCTGCGCACCCGGATCGAAGCCTTCCTGGCTTTGCCGCTGGCCGAGCTGCAACAAGACCCCGCGCGCCTGAAAACGGAACTGGATCGTATCGGCGGCTTGCTGCCCTGAAGGCAAAGCGCCAGGCGGCATGACGGCCATGACCACGCAAGCCATCAGCGCGCGGCCAAGCGGCTGCCCCGATCAAGGCAATCGCAAAATCCCGATCAGCCCGCACGTTTGAAAAAGGAGAATTGTTTTGTCTACCCCTTGCGACGCCGCTCTTCGCCGGGACGGCCCGGCGTCGATGAGCAGGTTTGAACGCTACCTGACCCTCTGGGTTTTTCTTTGCATCATCGCGGGAATCGCGCTGGGACAAACGCTGCCGCAGCTATTCCAGGCTATCGGCAAGCTGGAAATCGCCCAGGTCAACCTGCCCGTCGGTTTACTGATTTGGGTGATGATCATTCCCATGCTGGTCAAAGTCGATTTTGGCGCGCTGCACGAAGTGCGCCATCATGTCCGCGGCATTGGCGTGACCCTGGTGGTGAATTGGCTGCTTAAGCCGTTCTCCATGGCGTTTCTGGGCTGGCTGTTCATTCGCAACCTATTTGCTGACATGCTCCCGGCGGAACAACTGGACAGTTATATTGCCGGACTGATCCTGCTGGCCGCCGCGCCCTGCACCGCCATGGTCTTTGTGTGGAGCCGGCTGAGCAATGGCGACCCCTTGTTCACGCTGTCCCAGGTCGCCCTGAACGACAGCATTATGGTTGTGGCGTTCGCGCCGCTCGTCGGCCTCCTGCTCGGCATCTCCGCGATCACCGTGCCATGGGACACCCTGCTGGTATCGGTCGTGCTTTACATCGTGATTCCGGTCATCCTGGCGCAATTATGGCGCAAGGCGCTGCTAGCCAAGGGGCAGGCGGCTTTCGATGCCGCCATGAGCAAGATTGGCCCTTGGTCTATCACCGCCTTGCTCGCAACCTTGGTTCTGCTCTTCGCCTTTCAGGGCGAAGCGATATTGAAGCAGCCGCTAGTCATTGCCTTGCTGGCGGTCCCCATTTTGATCCAAGTGTTCTTTAACTCCGCCCTGGCCTACTGGCTCAACCGGCTCGTCGGAGAAAAGCATAGCGTGGCCTGCCCGTCCGCTTTGATTGGCGCGTCCAACTTCTTTGAACTATCGGTGGCCACCGCCATCAGCCTGTTCGGATTTCATTCCGGAGCGGCGCTGGCCACTGTTGTCGGCGTGCTGGTTGAAGTCCCCGCCATGCTGCTGGTTGTTCGCATCGTGAACGCCAGCAAAGACTGGTATGAAAGAGGCGCGTAGTCGCTAAACACGCTCAGGCCGTTCGGCCCCTGCCGCAAAGCCGCGACGCTGCCGGAGCCGTGCGGCAGCGTCTGAACCGTGGATTGAGTTGTCCAGGCGGCCTAGCCTCCCTCCCGAACGAGCCGCGACGGAACGCGTTCCCGGCCCTTGCCGGGGCAGCCGCTAGCGGACGCGCGGCAGGAACAACTCGGCCAGCATGCAGCGGCAGCTGCCGCCGCCCACCGCCTCTATGGTGGGAATGGGGTTGACCACCGGCTGCCCGTGGCGCTCCAGCGTTCTTTGCTGCGCCGGCGTGAAGCCGTTCCAGGCCTGCTCCGACATCGCGATCAGCGGCTGGCCGCCGGCGCCGCGCAGTTGCAGGATATTGCCGCAGAAGCTGCGCTCCACCTGGGCCAGGCTGATGTCGATCACCTCGTGGTGTTCGCCCAGCGCGCTCAGCACTTGCCGCCGCTGCTCCGGCCGGTGCAGGCTTTCGGAGCAGATCACCGCGAAGCCCTCGCCCACGCTCATCATCACATTGGTGTGGTAGATGGGCACGCCGCGGCTGTCCACGGTGTCGAACAGGTGCACCGCTTCCAGACCGCGCCGGCGCGCGTAACGGTAGAGCGCGCCCGGATGGCAGCGCTGCGAGCGCGCCGCGTACACCCGTTTGCGCGGATGGTCGAACACCATCACCCCGGTGCCCTCCAGGATCAGCTCCTCTTCCAGCGGATGGCCGGCCCACACCACTTGCTCCACCTCGTAGCCGTGGCTCAGCAGTAATTGGCACAGTTCCTCCACCCGCCGTTCCCGGCGGCGGTTCAGCGTGTGCATCGGGTAGACGTGCAGGCTGCCGTCCACGCTGGTGCTGAACCAGTTGTTGGGAAACACCGCGTCCGGCGTTGGATAGCCGTCCGGACTTTTTTCCAGCACCAGCACTTCAACGCCGCGGTCGCGCAGCCGCTGCGCCATGGCGTCGAATTCCGCCAGCGCCCGCGCGGTAACCTGGGCCGGCGGCAGTTGCAGCCGGTGCTGGAACACATTGTCGGCGCCGGTTTGTTCATTGAAGGCGAAATCGTGAGGGCGCACCATCACGACGGCGCGGGCCAATTGGCCTTGTCTGGCGCGGAGCCAGATGGGCTCCAGATTTTCTTGCGCCGGCGCGTCGACGGCGGCGATGGCTTGGGCTTGCATGGTGGGCGGCTCTTGGGTGGGGGTTCGCATGGCCGCCCGCGGGCGGCAAATCATTCTACTGACAGTACGCGTTGCGGCCATGCCGGAAACATGACGCAAACGTTCAAGCAAGCGACACGCGCGCGCCGGTGTCGGCCCGGCCCAGGATGCGGCACAGCTCCATGCCGGCCTGGGCGTAGCGCAGCGGGTGGCTGACGTAGAGCAGCCCCGCCGCCGGGCTGAGCACCGGGATGACCCGGTTTTCCAGCGGGTCGATCAGCTCCAGCAGCGGCTGGCCGCGCTCCACTTCCGCGCCGACCGCGCAATGGCGCAGCACCAGGCCGGGCGCGGGCGCGCTCACGCTGGCCATGCCGCGCCAGGTCCACGGCGCGGGCACCGGCGGCGGCAAGGCCGGCGCGGCGCCGGCGATGTGGCCGCGGCTTTGCAGATAGGCGTACAAAGCCTCCGCGTCCCGCCGCGCCTGGCCGTGATCCAGATCGCCCTGCCCGCGCAGTTCCACCGTGGCGGCCACGCAGCCCAGCGGCAGCGGATGCGCCGGCCCCAGTTCGCCGGCCAGCCGCCACCAGCTCTGGCCGCAGGATTCCTCGAAAGTCGTGCCGCCCGGTGCCTCGTTCAAGACCGCCGCGGCCACGCCCAGATAGCGCGCCAGCGGCTCCAGCGCCGGCCAGAACGGCGCGTCGGCGTACACGTGCAGCAGCGCCTGGCTGTCGCAATGCAGGTCCAGCACCAGGTCGCTGTCCAGCGCCAGCCGGCTCAGGGCAAGGCGCAGCGCCTCCAGTTCCGTGACCGGGCTTTGCGCGTCCAGCGCGGCGCGCATCCGGGCGCGCACCGTCCGCAGATTGGCGGCGGCGTCATCGCCAAGGCCGGCCTCCAGGCCGGGGCGCAGCAGCGGGTGGAAATCGGTGAAGCGGCGGTTGAAGTTCTCGCCGCTGCGCAGTTCGAAACGCCCGGGCTGCTGCTGCAACAGCGCCTGGGCCAGCCCGATGGGATTGGCCGCCGGCACCAGCACGATTTCGCCGCGCAGCAGGCCGGCCGCTTCGGCCTGGTCCAGCAGCCGGCGCAGATGGTGGATCACCAGCATGCCGGGCAGTTCGTCCGCGTGCAGGCTGGCCTGCAAATAGGCCTTGGGCCCGGCGCCGCGCCGGCCGTAATGCAGGCTCAAGAGTTCGCGCCGCATGCCTATGCTGGCCTGCGGCAACGCCTGGGTGACGAGCTCCATAAAACGCCCTCCCTTTCCATGTCATTGAGATATCAAAACCACGCTGGACGCGCCGCCTTGACACTGTCGGCGCCTGAGGCTCAAATCATCAGGCAGCCCATCCATCCTGAAACCCGCCATGAACGACAAGAAACCCAGCCTGGACCGTATCGACCTGAAAATCCTCGCCGCTTTGCAAGCCGACGGCCGCATGTCCTTTCAACGTTTGTCCGAGCAGGTCAATCTGACGCCTCGGCCCTGTCTGGAGCGCGTGCGCCGGCTGGAAAAAGCCGGCGTGATCCGCGGCTACCGCGCCGTGGTGCAGCTGCCGGAACCGGCCTACCCCGTCATCGTGGTGGCCCAGGTGGCGCTGGCCGATCACGCGCTGTCGCAGCAGGCCTTCATCAAGGAACTGCAACGCAGCGAGGCGGTGCTGGACGCCTGGCTGGTGGCCGGCAGCTTCGATTTCCAGGTGCGCGTCGGCTGCCGCGACATCCAGCAATACCGCGAGCTGGCCGAGCAATGGCTGAACAGCGCCGCCTTCAAGATCGACAAGATCATCACCATCACCGAGCTGCAGGAGATCAAGCGCAGCGCCGGCGCGCTAGGCTGAGCGCGGCCGCAGGAACTTCAGCCAGCGGCGTTCCGCCTGACGAAAGCCCGCCAGCAGCGCGAAGGTGCAGCCCAGGTAGATCGCCGCCGCCATCAAGAAGGGGGAAAACGGCGCGTAGGTGGCCGCGTACAAGGCGCGCGCCACGCCGGTGACGTCCAAGAGCGTGACCGTGGACGATAAGGCGGTGGCGTGCAGCAAAAACACCATTTCATTGCTCAGCACCGGTATCGAGCGCCGCAGCGCGCCGGGCAAGACGATGCGGCGGATGACCCGCGCCCGCGACATGCCGAAGGCCTCCGCCGCCATGATTTCCTCGCGCGGGTAGCCGGCGAGCGCGCCGGACAGGATTTCCTGCGCGTAAGCGGCGGTGTTCAACACATAGGCGAGGATGGCGCAGAAGGTGGCGTCGCGGAACAGCAGCCAGAACGGGTCTTCCGCCTGCCAGCCTTCTATCACCCAGCTGAATTGCGACACGCCGTAATAGATCAGCATCAGCTGCATGAACAAGGGCGTGCCGCGGAAGAAATAGCTGAAGGCGGCCACCGCCCAGCGCAGCGGCGCCGGGCCGTAGACCCTGAGCAGCGCCAGCAGCACCGCCAGCAACATGCCCAGGCCGCCGGACACCAGGAACAGCTTGGCGGTGAGCGCCAGCCCGCTCCATTGGCCGCCCTCTCCCCATAAATAGCTGGGCAAGGCGCGCAGGATTTCGTCTAGCGTCATCGTTTCCCCCTCAAAGCAGGCCGCGGCTGTAATGCAGCCTCAGCCAGCGGAACACCCCGCCGGAGGCGGCGGTGAACAGCAAATAGACCAGGCAGACCAGGAAATAGAACAGGAAAGGCATTTGGGTGGCGCGGCCGGCCTGCTCGGCGAGCCAGGCCATGTCCTCCAGGCCGATCAGCGAGACCAGCACCGCCGACTTCATCAGCGCCAGCCAGTTGTTGTTGATGCCGGGCAAGGCGTGGCGCAGCATCTGCGGAAACAGGATGCGCCGAAACAGCCGCCACGGCCGCATGCCGTAGGCGACGCCGGCCTCCAACTGGCCGCGCGGCACCGCCAGGAAGGCGCTGCGGAAGGTTTCGGTGTAATAGGCGCCGAAGATGAAGCCTATGGTCAGCACCCCGGCCAGGAATTTGTCGAACTCCACCGCCGGCAGCCCCAAGGCCGCCAGCAGCAGATTGAAGACTTTCTCGCCGCCGTAGAACAGCAGCAGCATCATCACCAGTTCCGGAATGCCGCGGATCACCGTGGTGTAGGCGATGGACGCCGCCCGCAGCCAACGCGGCCCGAATAGCTTGACGCAGGCGTTGGCGAGGCCGAACAGCAGGGCCAGCCCCAGCGCGGCCAGCGCCACGCGCAGGCTGAGCCAGGCCCCGCTCAGCAACAGGGGCAGATAGGACGCCACCATGGCCGCCCTCCTTGGGGAAGCGGCCGGCGGGCGCCGGCCGGGGGTGGATAGGGATGGAAGCGGTGCGCGCGCCGCGACGCGCAGCAGACGATGAACAGGTGCTTAGTGGTAGATATCGAAGCCGAAGTACTTCTTGCGTATCCCCTCGTACACCCCGTTGGCGCGGATGGCGGCGATGGCGCGGTTGATCGCCGCCTTCAGTTCCGGATCGTTCTTGCGCACCGCGACGGCCACCGGATTGGACTCGCCCAGCTTGGGGCCGGCGAAGGCGAACTGCCGGCCGCGCTCGGTGCGCAGAAAGCTGGTCTCGGCCTGGATATTGTCTTGCAAGGCGGCGTCGATGCGGCCGGAGGCCAGGTCCAGGTAGACATTGTCCTGGTTGGCGTAGGTGACGATCTTGACCTTGCCGCCGCCCCAGTTGGCCTTGGCGTACTGCTCGTGCACCGAACCGGACTGCACGCCCACGGTCTTGCCGGCCAGCGACTGCGGCGTGGGCCGCAGCGGGCTGCCCTTGCGCGCCACCAGCTGCGAGGCGGACGCGTAGTATTTGTCGCTGAAATCCACCTGCTTCCGCCGCTCCGCCGTCACGTTCAGCGAGGCGATGACGGCGTCGAACTTATTGGCGTTGAGCGCGGCTATCATGCTGTCGAACGGCTGCTTGACGAAAACGCAGCGGGCCTTGAGTTCGGCGCAGACGGCTTTGGCGATGTCCGGATCGAAGCCGGTGATCTCGCCGTTGGGCGCCAGCACGTCGAAGGGCGGATAGCCGCCGTCCACGCCCCAGCGGATTTGCTTGATGTCCTTGGCCAGCGACGGGCCGGCGCTCAGCGCCAGCAAGAGCGCGATGCTGATGGTTTTCATCTGGTTTCTCCTTGAGAGCCTGTTCCTCGCCGGCTCAGCGTCGGCGACAGGTTCTGAATCTTCCCGGCTCTGCGGCCGGTGGCGAATGAAACGGTTTTTCAGAAGCGCAGGGACATGCAGGTCAAGCCCCCGTCCATCTTGCGGATTTCGCTGGTGTCGGTCTCGATGATGGGCAGGCCCAGCGTCTTCAGCTTGCGCAGGGTGTCCGGGTAGCCGCTGGGCGTGATCAGGGTGTCGTTGATCCACAGGGTGTTGCCGGCGTATTCCTCGTCCCTGGCCAGCACGATCTGCTGATAGCCGCGGAATACCGGATCGTCGGCGCGGTCTTCGGACAGGATCAGCGTGTTGCGGCCCACGTAGTTGACGATGGATTTCAGATGCAGGCCGGCGCTGACTTCCACCGCGGTGACGACATAGCCGAACTTTTCCACCGCGGCGGCAAACTGGCTGACCCCGGCCTCGTTGGTGCGGCTGGTCAGGCCCACGAAGAAGCGCTTGTCTATCATCAGCACGTCGCCGCCGTCCATGCGCGCGTCGCCGTCCATCGATACGGCGTGGCGGAAGCGGGACACCAGCGGCGCGATGCTGCGCACCTCGCCGCGGCGAGACGGCGCGCCGGGTTGGGTGAGCACCGCCAGTTCCGGCATCAGCACCGCGGTGTCTTCAACGAAATGGGCGTCGGGATAATCGGGCTGGGCCGGCAGCGTGCTGACGGTCAGGCCCAGGCTCAGCAGGATGTCCACGTAGTCGCGGAACTGGGCGCGGGTCAGCGCCGGGTCCGGCGCGCCGATATCGGCGGTGGTCAGGCCGCCGGCCACGGTGTCGGCCGGCAAACGGGTGATCGCGTGGGTGAAATGCATGGGCAGGCTCCTTGGTCGGGCGGCCCGGCAAGCGAATGATTGCCGGGGACGGCGCGGGGCCGTTCTCGCTCGAACCATTCTAGGCAGCGCCCCTTGCGGGTGTCGGCCGTATGCGGCGGCCGGCACAGCCGGTTTCGGCTGTTTTCCGGCCCAATACAGCCGTTTGCGCGGCCCGCCGCGGGGGGCGGCGGCGGCAGGATTTTGCTAAACTATCCCAACTACCAGTCGTCCAAAACCGGTATTTGCTTGAAATTGAGCATATCCATGCACAGGCGAGCCCATATGCCGTATATCAAACTCTCCATCCTCCTCGTTTTCGCGCTCTGTACCGTCTACATCCACTATCGCGGCCGCCAACGTCTGGGTTTCTGGCGGCAGTTGACCGATCACTCCACCTTCATGGCGCCGATCAACTGCTTCTGCTACTTGTTCTCCACCTTGCCGGCCCGCCCCTATTTGCCCTTGCAACAGTTTCCGGAATTGCGGACCCTGAACGACAACTGGCAGCGCATCCGCACCGAGGCGCTGGCCCTGTCCGACGGCGGCGCGATCAAGGCCTCCGACCGTTACGACGACCTGGGCTTCAATTCCTTCTTCAAAACCGGCTGGAAGCGCTTCTATCTCAAGTGGTACGACCAGCCGCACCCGTCCGCGGCCAAGCTGTGTCCGTACACCACCGCCTTGCTGGAGGGCATTCCCACGGTGAAGGCGGCGATGTTCGCCAGCCTGCCACCGGGCAGCCGCCTGGTGCGCCACCGCGACCCCTTCGCCGGATCGGTGCGCTTCCACCTGGGTCTGTCCACGCCGCAAAGCGAGGCCTGCTACATCGAAGTGGACGGCGAACGCTATAGCTGGCGCGACGGCGAGGCGGTGCTGTTCGACGAAACCTATTTGCACCACGCCGAAAACGCCACCAAGCACCAGCGCATCATTCTGTTCTGCGACATCGAACGGCCGATGCGCTTCCGGCTCGCCGCCTGGTTCAACCGCCAGCTCAGCCACCTGCTGCTGGGCGCCGCCAGCGCCCCCAATCAGGACGGGGACCGCACCGGCGCGCTCAACCGCCTGTTCCGCTATGTGCAGGCGGTGCGGCTGTTCGGCAAGCGCATCAAGGCGCAGAGCCGCCTCGGCTATTACGCGCTGAAATGGCTGTTGTTCGGCGGCTTGTTGCTGGGCTGGCTGCTGAGTTGAGCCGCCCTATAAACTGAAGAAGGCCCGCGCATTGTCCGCCAGCAGCCGCCGGCGGATATCGGCGTCCGCCACCGTCTCGCGGACCAGGCCGCCCACCGTCTGCTCGCCCAGCGGAAAAGGCGCGTCCGAGCCCAGCATCACCCGCTCCGCGCCCATGGTGGCGATCAATAGCCGCAGCGCGCCGGGATCGAACACCGCGGAATCCACGTAAAACCGGTCCAGATAGCTGGACGGCCGCCGCGGACAGTCTTCGCGCACGATGTCGCGCTGCTCCCAGGCGTTGTCCACCCGGCCCAATAGATAGGCGAAGCTGCCGCCGCCGTGGGCGAAGCAGATTTTCAGGCTGGCCGGCAGGCGTTCGAAAGCGCCGGACAGGATGAGCGACAGGATGGCCAGCTGGGTTTCCGCCGGCATCGACACCAGCCAGGGCAGCATCCAGCGCTTCATCCGCGCGCCGGCGCCCATCATGTCCCATGGATGCACCAGCAGCGGGATGTTCTCGGCCGCGCAATGACTGAGAAACGTCAGCAGGCCCGCGTCGTCCAGATCCCGCTCGCCGACGTGGTTGCCGATCTGCACGCCGATGTGGCCGGCGTCGCGGGCGCGGCTGGCTTCGCGGCAGGCGGCGTCCACGTCCTGCAAGGGCACTTGCGCCAGCACTTTCAAGCGTTGCGGCGCGATGGCCGCCATGTCCAGCGCGCGATCGTTCATCAGCTGCGCCCACGGCAAGGCGCGTTCTATCGGCGCGGCGTAGGCGAACATCACCGGCGTCGCGCACATGATCTGGATGTCTATGCCCTGCTCGTCCAGCCAGGCCAGCCGGCGCGCGCCGTCCCAAAGCGCGTCGTGCACCGGCCGGAACGGCTGCTCGCCCACCATGATCTGCCCGTTGCGGCCGGAGGTCTCCAGCCAGGGCCCGCGCCGCGGGTCCAGCCGGGCCGCCTCGGCCTGGCTGATCCGCGGGAAGAAATGGGAGTGGATGTCTATCATGGCTGCGTTTCTCGGTTAATTAAGCTTGCTTCAAGAATCGGTTCCCGTCTTGCGAGCTAGGGCGGGAACGCGGCGGTCATGGAACGGACGCTCAATGACGGGAACGCTGCCGCAACTCGTGCCAGGCGGCGTAATCCTTGCCGGGGTGGACGGTGCCGCAATGGCGGCAGCGGCGCTCGTCCTCGCTCAAGGCGTAAAACAGCTGATAGGCCTTGGGCAGATCGTCCACCAGGCTTTCCAGCTGCTTGGAGAAACGCCAGATCTCGGCAGCGCAGACCGGGCAGTACCATTGCAGGCTGTCGTACTGGCCGGCCGGCCGCGGCTTCTCCACCAGCAGGCATAGGCCGGGCTCGGGCCGTTGCGGCGAGTGGATGACGTGGGCCGGCAGCAGGAAGGCGTCGCCTTCGCGCAGCTCGATGCGATCGAAGCGCCCGCGGTCCCATATCTCCAGATAGGCGTTGCCCTGGATCTGGTAGAAAATCTCCTCGGTGGGGTTGTCGTGAAAATCGGTGCGGGTATTCGGCCCGCCCACCATATTGATGATGTAGTCGCCGTCCGACCAAACGGCCGCATTGCACACCGGCGGCTTGAGCAGACCCTGGTTGCGCTGCGCCCAGTCCAGCAGATTGAGCGGCATGCCGTATTGCAGTTCCATCTCCTCTCTCCTTCTCTTGTGCTTGATTACACCTAAAAGAACCTACTCGCCGCCGTAAACACGTTCTAAAGCGGCTTGTAGGCGATCGCCTTGATCTCAATGCGCAAATGCGGATGCGGCAGCTGATGCACCGCCACCGTGGTCCGCGTCGGCCCTTCCTCGTCGAAGTAGTCGGCGTAAACCCGGTTGTATGCGGCGAAATCGTTCATATCCACCAGGTAGGCGCTGATTTCAACCACATCGGCCAGCCCGGCGCCGGCCGTGGCCAGGATGTCGCGGATATTCTCGATCACCGCCCGGGTTTGCAAGGCGATGTCCAGCCGCGTCGCGCCCATGGCGTCGGCCTCGGCGCCGGCGATGCTGTTGTCCGGCCGCCGGGAACTGGTGCCGGAGACAAAGAGGAAGTCCCCGGCCCGCTTCAGGTGCGGAAAGCGTCCGCGCGGCGCGGCCTTGCCGCTGACGGTGGTGGCTTGGGTGCTCATGCGGCGCTCCCTTCGGTTTCAAACTCGCAGCGGCCCAGGCCGGCGATCTCCACGCCAACGTGCAGGCCTGCGCGCAAGGGCTCGGCCGCGGTGGCCGCGCCGGCCAGCAGCAAGGAGCCGGCCGGCAGCGCACGCCCTTCCGCGTGCAGCAGCACGGACACTTCCATCAGCGCGCGCAGCGGCTGGCCCAGGATGGCGGCGCTGCTGCCCAACTGCACCGGCCGGCCGTTGAAGCGCAGCGTCACGCCCAGATTGTCCAGCGGCGTGTCCGGCGGGCTCAGCGGGCCGACGACGAAATGGGACGATGAGCAGTTGTCCGCCACCACGTCCTCCAGGCTGAAACGGAAGTCGCGGTAGCGCGAATCGATGATTTCCAGCGCCGGCGCCACGCCGGCCAGCGCCAGCCCGGCCTCGGCCAGGGACAGCGGCCGCGAGATCTCCTGCGCGGTGATGAAGGCGATTTCAGGCTCCACCCGCGGATGGATCAGGCGGCCCAGCGCCAGCTCGCCGCCGTCCGCCAGCTGCATGGCGTCGGTCAGCTCGCCCCAGATCAGCGCGTCCACGCCCATTTGCACGCGCTTGGCCCGGCTGGTGAAGCCCAGCTTCAAGCCCAGCGCGCGCTCGCCGCGTTGCTGGCGCAGCGCGATGCCGGCCTGCTGGATGCGATAGGCCTGCGCCAGATCGAAAGGCCGCCGCGCGCTCAGTTGATCGACGGCTTCGCCGGTTTGGGTCGCGATGTCCAGTTCGCGGGCGCAGTTTTGAACAAAGTCCGTCATGCCGCGCCTCCTTTGGCCTTGAGCAAGTCCAGCGCCACGTCGACTATCATGTCCTCCTGCCCGCCCACCATGCGGCGGCGTCCCACTTCCAGCAGGATGTCCAGGGTTTTCAAGCCGTATTGCGCCGCCGCCGTTTCCGCGTGGCGCAGGAAGCTGGAGTAGACGCCGGCGTAGCCCAGCGCCAGCGTCTCGCGGTCCACCCGCACCGGGCGGTCCTGGGTGGGCCGCACCAGATCGTCGGCGGCGTCCATCAGCCGGATCAGCTCGCAGCCGTGGTTCCAGCCCAGGCGCTCGGCGGCGGCGATGAACACTTCCAGCGGCGCGTTGCCGGCGCCGGCGCCCTGGCCGGCCAGCGAGGCGTCGACGCGGCGGCAGCCTTCTTCCACCGCCACAATGCTGTTGGCCACGCCCAGGGACAGATTGTGATGGGCGTGGATGCCGGTTTCCGTCTCCGGCCGCAGCGCGTCGCGCAAGGCGCGGAAGCGGTCGCGCACCTGCTGCATCAGCAGAGCGCCGCCGGAGTCCACCACGTAGACGCAATGGGCGCCGTAACTTTCCATCAGCTTGGCCTGTTCGGCCAGCCGCTGCGGCGTGGTCATGTGCGACATCATCAGAAAGCCGACGGCGTCCATGCCCAGTTCCCGCGCGTAGCCGATGTGCTGTCTGGCGATGTCGGCCTCGGTGCAGTGGGTGGCGATGCGCGCAATGCGCGCGCCGGCGTCGTAGGCCTCGCGCAAGGCGCGCACGGTGGCGATGCCGGGCAGCAGCAAGGTGGCGATCTTGCTGTTGCGCACGGATTCGGCCGCCGCGGCGATCCACTCCACGTCGCTATGGGCGCCGAAGCCGTAGTTGAAGCTGGAACCCTCCAAGCCGTCGCCGTGCGCCACCTCGATGGAATCCACCCCGGCCGCGTCCAGCGCCGCGGCGATGGCGCGCACCTGGGCCAGCGAATAACGGTGACGGACCGCGTGCGAGCCGTCGCGCAGGGTCACGTCGGAAATATACAGTTTGTCCATGCCGGGCTCCTCAGGCTTGCAGCAGGCGGGCGGCGACGCGTTCGCCGCAGGCCATCGCCGCCGATGTCATGATGTCCAGATTGCCGGCGTAGGCCGGCAGATAGTGGGCCGCGCCTTCCACCTCGATGAAGACGGACACCTTGAGCCCGCCGCTCCGCGCCAGTTCCGGATAGGCCGTCAGCGCTTCCGCCGGCAGCGCCTCGAACTGCACCTCCTGCTTCAGCCGGTAGCCGGGCACATAGGCGCTGACCTTGTCCGCCATCGCGGTCACCGAGCGGGCGATGGCGTCCCGGTCCGCCGGCGCGGTCAGGCAAAACACCGTGTCCCGCATCATCAGCGGCGGCTCCGCCGGGTTCAGAATGATGATGGCCTTGCCGCTGCGCGCGCCGCCGACGCCGACAATCGCCTGGGCGGTGGTTTCGGTGAATTCGTCGATATTGGCGCGCGTGCCGGGGCCGGCGGATTTGCTGGCGATGGAGGCGACGATTTCGCCGTAGAACACCGGCGTCGCCGCGGCCACCGCGGCCACGATGGGAATGGTGGCCTGGCCGCCGCAGGTGACCATATTGATATTGGGCGCGTCCAGATGCGCGTCCAGGTTCACCGCCGGCACCACATGGGGGCCGATGGCGGCGGGCGTCAGGTCTATCACCCGGACGCCGCGCGGCCGCAGCAGCTGTTCGTGGCGCGCGTGGGCGCCGGCCGAGGTGGCGTCGAACACCAGGCGGATGTCGGCGGCGCCGGGCATGGCCAACAGCCCTTCCACGCCCTGGTGGCTGGTGGCCAGGCCCAGGCGGCGCGCGCGGGCCAGGCCGTCGGAATCCGGATCGATGCCTATCATGGCGGCCAATTCCAGCTGCTGGCCGTGACGCAGGAGTTTGACCATCAGATCGCAACCGATATTGCCGGAACCGATGATGGCCGCTTTGACGCGAGCGGGATGGCTCATGAGGATGCTCCCTGAAGTGGGGCGAAGCGGGCCGACACTTCGCCCAGGCCCTGGATGCGGGCGGTGAACACGTCGCCGGCGCGCGCCGGCGCCATCGGCCCCAAGGCGCCGGTCAGCACGATGTCGCCGGCCTTGAGCGGCTCGCCGCGCCGCGCCATCGTGTCCGCCAGCCACAGCGCGGCCAATAAGGGATTGCCGAGACAGGCCGCGCCGGCGCCCACCGAGACCGGCTCGCCGCGCAGCTCCAGCGTCATGCCGCAGCCGAGCAGATCGACGTCGGCCAGCCGCCGCGGCCGGTTGCCCAGCACGAAGAGGCCGCTGGACGCGTTGTCGGCGATGGTGTCGCTGATGCGGATATCCCAGCCGGCGATGCGGCTGTCCACGATCTCCAGCGCCGGCAAGACCGCGTCCACCGCCCGGAACAGATCGGCCAGCGTATGTTTGTCATGGTCCAGATCGCGCCCCAGCAGCAGCGCCACTTCCGCCTCTATCTTGGGCTGCAGCAGCCGCCGGCTGTCGATCTCCTCGCCGTCGCACACCGCCATGTCGGCGAACAGGCGGCCGAAATCCGGCTGCGCCACGCCCAGCTGCCGCTGCACCGCGGCCGAGGTCAGGCCGATCTTGCTGCCCACCAGCCGCCGGCCCTGGGCCTGCGCATGCCGGACATTCAGCGTTTGCACCTGATAGGCGGCGTCGACGTCTCCCTCGCCGAGCAGGCCGCGCACCGGCGCGCAGGGCTGGCCGGCGTCGGCGGCGCGACGCAGCTGCTCGGCGGCGGCTTGCAATGCGGATGGTGGAACTGGGCTCAAGGCGTTCTCCTTATTCAAGCGCTCCGGCGCGGACCAAACCGGCCGTATCAGTGGGACGCGTTCAGTCTATGGAGCGCGCCGATAAGGAGAAAATGAATATCCGGGCTTCTGCTATTCCCTAAAGTTATGCCATAGTCTTCTGCCGCGCCGTCCCAACCGCACAGGAGCGCCGATGGACCCTCTCACGCCCTTTTCCGTTCACGATATGGTGTTGAACCGGCTCAAGCTGCGGCCGCTCTTGGTGTTCGACCGGGTGCTGCGCTGCCAGTCCATCGCCCGCGCCGCGCGCGAGCTGCACCTGACCCAGCCGGCGGTGACCAAGGCGATACGCGAGCTGGAGCAGCAGCTGGACACCGTGCTCTTCCTGCGCGGCAACCGCGGCGTGACGCCCACCGAATACGGGCTGCTGCTGGGCGAGCGCGTCAAGTCGGTGATCGCCGAGCTGCGCTATCTGACCGACGAGATCAACGCCTTCAAGGGCGGCATTTGCGGCCATGTCATCATCGGCACCCAGATCTCCGCCAGCGCCAGCCTGCTGCCGCAGGCCATCCTGCGGCTGAAGGCCCACGCGCCCAAGCTGCTGGTCACCGTGCGCGAGGGACCGCAGGATTATCTGTTCCCGGCGCTGGCCGCCGGCGAGCTGGACCTGGTGGTGGGCCGTCTGCCGGACCCGGAAGCGCCGCTCACCCGCAAGCTGCCCTTGCGCCACCAGCCGCTCTATCTGAACCGGCTGTGCATCGTGGCCGGCGGCCACCATCCGCTGCTGGCCGCGCCGCCGTCCCGCCTCGCCGAACTGCGCGACTGGCCGTGGATTCTGCCGCCGCCGGATTCGCCGGCCCGCCTGGTGGCCGAGCAGTTCTTCCACGACGCCGGCCTCCCGCTGCCGGACAATCTGCTGGAATCGCTGTCCTTGCTGACCAATGTCAATCTGCTGGTGGATTCGGACTGCCTGGGCCTGATGCCGCGGCTGGCGGCGCGCCGCTTCGCCGCCGCCAAGCTGCTGGCGGTGCTGCCGCTGGACGAGGTGGGGCCGCCCACCGCCGTCGGCTACTCGGTGCGCGCCGACAAGCCGCTGACGCCGGCGGCCCGGCAGATGATAGACAGCCTGAAACTGGCCGCCGCCGCGCTGGACGCGGCGGATCAGGTATAAGCGCGCGGAATAGCAAGACTCGATTTATTCATTTTCGCGCCCAAGGCCGCCTTTCCTACACTCGCCAATATTGCGTCGCCCCTTAAGAACGTGTTTACGATCTCGCGAGCTAAGGCGAGACAAGGCGAAAACGGTTGAGACAGCGGAGTGTACAGACGGTACATGAGCATTTCGAAACCATTTTCAACGCCGTATCGCCGACGCACAGCAGATCGTAAACAGGTTCTAAGACCGCGGCGTCCACCCCCGTTGACGAGGATAGAAACCATGAGCCGCCCCGCCCTGCTGCCGCTGTACATCAATGGCCGATTCGAAGAGGAAGGCCAGCGCTTCGACAATATCAGCCCGGTGGACGGCCGCCTGTTGAACCAGGCGGTAGAAGCCGACGCCGCCCAGGTGGCCCGCGCCGTCCAGGCCGCCAGCGACGCGTTGCAAGGGCCCTGGGGCCGCTATAGCGCGCCGGAGCGCGCCGCGCTGCTGCACAAGGTGGCCGACGGCATCCAGGCGCGTTTCGACGACTTCGTCGCCGCCGAGGTGGCCGACACCGGCCGGCCGCTGCACCTGGCGCGCACGCTGGACCTGCCGCGCGCCATCGCCAATTTCCGGACCTTCGCCGATCTCGCCGTCGCCCAGGTGGACGACTGCTGCGAAACGCCGCAGACCGACGGCGGCCTGCTGTTCAACTACACCGTGCGCAAGCCGCTGGGCGTGGTGGCTGTGATCGCGCCGTGGAACCTGCCGCTATTGCTGCTGACCTGGAAGCTGGGCCCCGCGCTGGCGATGGGCAATACCGTGGTGTGCAAGCCCTCCGAGGAAACGCCGTCGTCGGCCGCCCTGCTGGCCGAGGTGATGGACGCGGCCGGCGTTCCCGCCGGCGTGTTCAATCTGGTGCACGGCTTCGGCCCCGGCTCGGCCGGGGAGCACCTGACCCGCGCGCCGCAAATCAGCGCCGTGTCCTTCACCGGCGAATCGCGCACCGGCAGCGCCATCATGAAGGCGGTGGCCGACGGCGTGAAGGACATCTCCTTCGAGCTGGGCGGCAAGAACGCCGCCGTGGTGTTCGCCGACGCCGACTTCGACGCGGCGGTGGCCGGGGTGGCCAGATCGTCCTTCTTCAATACCGGGCAGGTCTGCCTGTGCACCGAGCGGGTCTATGTGGAGCGCCCTATCTTCGATCGCTTCGTCGCCGCGCTGAAAGCCCGCGCCGAGGGCCTGAAACTGGGCTATCCGGACGAGGACGGCGTGGACCTGGGCCCGCTGGTGTCGCGCCAGCACCGCGAGAAGGTGCTGTCTTATTTCACGCTGGCGCGCGAGGAAGGCGCGGCGGTGGTGACCGGCGGCGAAACGCCGCAGTTCGGCGACGCGCGCGATCAAGGCGCTTATGTGCGCCCGACGATCTGGACCGGCCTGCCTGACCACGCGCGCTGCGTGCGCGAGGAAATCTTCGGCCCGGTCTGCCACATCGCGCCCTTCGACGACGACGAGGAGATCCTGCGCCGCGTCAACGACAGTCCCTACGGCCTGGCCTGCGCCATGTGGACCCAGCGGCTGGACCGCGCCCACAGGCTGGCGCGGCGCGTCCAGGTCGGCATTGTCTGGGTCAACGCCTGGTACGCGCGCGATCTGCGCACCCCCTTCGGCGGCAGCAAGCTGTCCGGCCTCGGCCGCGAAGGCGGCCGCCATTCGCTGGATTTCTACTCCGACATCAGCAATGTCTGCGTCAAGCTGTGACGCGCCGGGAGAACGCCGCCATGTCCGCCGCCCTGGATGTTGACCGCTTCATCGACCAAAGCCGCCTGGGATCCTTTCACGCCGTCTTGCTGACGCTGTGCTTTCTGGTCATGTTCGCCGACGGCTACGACCTGGCGGCCCTGTCCTACATCGCGCCCGCGCTGATGGAGCAGTGGGGGCTGAGCAAGCCGCAGCTGGGCCAGGCGCTCAGCGCCGCCCTGTTCGGCCTGGCCGGCGGCGCCTTGCTGGGCGGGCCGCTGGCCGACCGCCTGGGCCGCAAGCCCGCGGTGATCGCGTCGACGCTGCTGTTCGGCGTCGGCAGCCTGCTGACCGCGGCGGCGGACTCGCTGAACGCGCTCACCGTCTACCGCCTGTTCACCGGCATCGGCCTGGGCGCGGCGCTGCCCAATACCATCACCCTGCTGTCCGAATACAGCCCGGCGCGACGCCGCGCGCTGCTGGTCAGCGCCATGTTGTGCGGTTTTCCGCTGGGCGCCGGCGCCGGAGGCCTGTGCGCCGGCTGGCTGATTCCCTCTTACGGCTGGCGCGCGCCGCTGTGGCTGGGCGGGGTGTTCCCGCTGCTGCTGGCGCTGGCGCTATACCGCTGGCTGCCGGAATCGGTGCGTTATCTGGCGGCGCGCCGGCGCTCAGTCAAAGAGATTAAAGCGCGGCTGCGCCGCCTCGCCGCCACGCCGGAACTGGAGCAAGCCGTCGCTTTCCGCCTGGGCGACGACGGCGACGCGCCGCGCGCCGGCCTGCGCGCGGTGCTGAGCCGGCCCTTGACGGTCGGCACCTTGCTGCTCTGGCTCAGCTGCTTCATGAGCATGTTGATCTATTACCTGGTGGTGAACTGGATGCCGCTGCTGTTGAAGGAGGCGGGCCTCTCGCTGAGCCGCTTCGCCTGGATCAGCGCGCTGTTTCCGCTGGGCGGCGGCGTCGGCTCCATTCTGCTGGGCTGGTGGATGGGCCGCGCCGAGCCGCACCGCCTGCTGGCGGCCAACTTCGCCGTCGCCGGCCTGCTGGCCTGGGCGATAGGCGCCGCCGTCGCCCAGGGCGAGCAAGGCGGACAGCTGGGCTTGCTGGTGTTCTGCATGGGCTTCGCCTCCGGCGGCGGGCAATCGGCGCTGGCCTCGCTGTCCGCCGCCTTTTATCCAACCCGCTGCCGCGCCAGCGGAGTGGGCGGCATGTACGGCGTCGGCCGCGGCGGCGCCATCTTCGGGGTGCTGGCCGGCGCCGAGCTGATGCGTCAGCAGGTGCGCCCGGACTGGATTTTCAGCATGCTGCTGTTGCCGGCCGCGCTCATCGCCGTCGCCCTCTTGTTCAAACGGCGAAGCTACGCCCCAGGCCCGGCCCGCGAGACTTGAACGGGCCCTACTCGGCCGGCGCCGCGCCGCCGGCCTTCAAGTCCTCCTCGTTGAAACTCATTTCCATCATCTCCCCGGCGGCGTCTCGGCACCCCACCGCGAAATCGGGCCGTTCCGGGCTCTTGCTGCCCGGGTGAATCCGGACGGAGACCACCTCCATGCAGTTCCGCGCCAGCGTCGCCCGGCGCCCCACCGCCGCCAGCTCCGGCTCCCAGCGGCAAAAAGCGCCGGCGGCGAAAGCCTCGCCGCCGCACAGCTCCTCCTTGGCCTGCTCCGCGCCCGGCAACACCACGCCGGCGATTTCCCTCAGTTCCGCCTCGTTCCTGGCCTCGGCCTGCTGCTGGCTGGGCCAGACCGTGTACGTCAAACCCGCCGCACCGGCCAGCAGGACGACGATCACCGCGCCCACATGGGCCCATTTGAGCCGGGACGCCGGCTCCGGCTCGCGCCGCGGCAACGGCTGCGGATACATTTCCTGATAAGGCGCCTGACACAGCGGGCAGGCGTAAGCCGGCGCCCGCCTATCGCGCGGCGCGTCGCCGCGCCAGTACCCGCAATGAAGGCATTGTTTCTTTTCCATGGGCACAACTCCCCAGATTGAAGCCGACCGCGCTCACCGGCGCTTCAGGCCCGCTTCCCAAACGATTTAACGCTCCCCATGCATATGTCCTCGCATGCTAACAAAAAAATGCCATTGCAGTTTCACACCGTAATCCCGGCCCGGGCACTAGCGCTTCGGTCAGGTGCATTCCGGCGGAATCCTGCGATCGACGCCTGCGGATCCGCCCAATCCGCTACGGCCTCGGCCCGCTGGCGAACAGGCGACTGACTCGCTCAATATTAAACCAATTGATTTAAACAAATATTTAACTTTGTTTCTAGCCAAACCTGTGCTAGCTTAATTTAAACAAACAAAAACAGTAGTTTTAACAAAACAAACAAAGTAAGCCGTATCAAGGCCCTGGAATCGCTGCAATGGAGACAATATGTTTACTGTACTGACAATCTTTGGCACCCGTCCGGAGGCCATCAAGATGGTGCCCGTGATCCACGCGCTGCAAGACTGCCCGGGCGTGGCGTCAAAAGTGTGCGTGACCGGGCAGCACCGCGAGATGCTGGATCAGGTCTTGGATTTTTTCGAGATCAAGCCGGACTTCGACCTGAAGCTGATGCAACAGGCTCAGGGCTTGGCGTCTTTGACCGCCAGACTGGTGGAAACCGTCGACAAGGTGCTGGAGGAAGTCCAGCCCGACGTCGTGCTGGTGCACGGCGACACCGCCACCACGCTGGGCGCCAGCCTGGCGGCGTTTTACCGCAGGATTCCGATTGGACACGTGGAAGCGGGCTTGCGGACCGGAGACTTGTACTCCCCCTGGCCGGAGGAGATGAACCGCCGCGTCACCGATATTCTGGCGTCCTGGCATTTCGCCCCGACAGAGGAGTCTTGTCTCAATCTGCGCAATGAAAAGGTCGATCCCGAGCGGATCTTCATCACCGGCAACAGCGTCGTCGACACTCTGCTGCTGACGGTGAAGAAGCTGGAGCAGCAGCCGGAGCTCAAGGCCGGCGTCGCCGCCGCCTTCTCCTATCTGCGGCCGGAGGCGAGAGTGGTGCTGGTCACCGGCCACCGCAGGGAGAAGTTCGGCGAGAAGTTCGAAAGCTTCTGCCGCGCGCTGGTCCAATTGGCGGAACGCTACCCGGACGTGGACATCGTCTACCCGGTGCATTTGAATCCCAATGTTCGCCAACCGGTGTACGCGCTGCTGTCCCGGGTGCGCAACATTCACCTGATCGAGCCGCTGCAATACCTGCCCTTCGTCTACCTGATGGCCCGTTGCCACCTGATCATCACCGACTCCGGCGGCATACAGGAAGAGGCGCCGGCGCTGGGCAAACCGGTTCTGGTCACCCGGGACACCACGGAAAGGCCTGAAGCGCTCGCGGCCGGCACCGCCAAGCTGGTGGGCACCGAAACGGATCTTATCGTCCGCCACGCCAGCGCCTTGCTGGACGACCAGGCGGCTTACCAGCGCATGTCTCAAGCCCACAACCCCTATGGCGACGGCAGCGCCGGCAGACGCATCGCCGCCATTCTCTCCGCCTTGCCGCGCCCGCGGCAGGCCGCCAGCGCTCTCGCCTCCGCGCCGGGGAGATAGGAATGGCACCGCGAGCCCTGCTCTGGCTGATCCTGCTGATTTTCTGTTCGCCGGCCTGGTCCGCCAAGGAGCCGGCCGCCGCCGGCCATCACGCGTCCCGGCGCGGCGCGGCCGCGTCGTCGGAAAGCCGGGCCGCCATGGAGGCGCTGCCCATGGACCCGGACGCGCTCCCCGCCGCCGTCCGTCCCTCCGTCAGCATCAAGGGGGCGTCGGACAACGTCGACCTGCGCCATACCCAGCAGCTGATCCTGGATCAGATCGAAGAAGCGCGCCGCCGCACGGTCAGCCAGGAGGACGACCCTCTGCTGCTGCGCGCCAGCGCCCAACCCTTCATCTGGCCCTTGCGCGCGCTGAACATGGTGCTGTACGGCGTGGTGCTCCTGATCATGGTGTACGCGGCGCGGCATATGGCCTTCACCTTGAACCGGCTGTTCGGCCATCAGCGTCATCCTTATCTGGACATTGAGACGGCGCATTGGCCCAAAGTCACGGTCTTCATCGCGGCGCACAACGAGGAGGCCGTGATCGCCGATGCGATGGAGGCCTTGCTCGAGTCCGACTACCCGCCGGGGCAAATGATCATCATGCCGGTCAACGACCGCTCGACGGACGGCACCCGCGCCATCATAGACCGCATCGCGGCGCGCAGGCCGGACGTGATCAGGCCCTTCCACCGCAGCCAGGGCAAGCCCGGCAAGGCCGCGGCGCTGAAGGACGCGACGGCCTTGATCGACACCGAGCTGTTCATCGTCTTCGACGCCGATTACCTGCCAAGCCGCGGCTTGCTCAAGCAATTGATCGCGCCGTTTTTCGATCCCGAGGTCGGCGCGGTGATGGGCCGCGTGGTGCCCTTGAATCCGGGCGCCAATCTGCTGACCCGCATGCTGGACATGGAGCGCGCCGGCGGCTATCAGGTGGACCAGCAGGCCAGGATGAATATGAAGCTGGTGCCGCAGTACGGCGGCACGGTCGGCGGCATCCGCGTCGCCGCGCTCAACAGCGTGGGCGGCTGGCACGACGACGTGCTGGCCGAAGACACCGATCTGACCTACCGGCTGCTGATCGGCGGCTGGCTCACGGTCTACACCAATCGCTCCGAGTGTTACGAGGAGGTGCCGGAAAGCTGGCCGGTTCGCATCCGGCAATTGATGCGCTGGACGCGCGGCCACAATCAGGCGCTGGCGCGGCACGTCGGCCGCCTGCTGAGCACCCGCGGGGTGCAAAAGCGGGAAAAACTGGACGGGCTCCTTCTGCTGGGCACTTACGCCATGTCCCCGCTCTTGCTGCTGGGCTGGGCCATTACCCTGCTGCTGTTCTTTTTCGACAGCATGTTGCCGTCTCCCGGCGTGCTGCTGATCCTGGCCCTGGTCTGCTACAGCGCGATGGGCAATTTCGCCGCCTTCTTCGAGATCGGCGTCGCCTGTTATCTGGACGGCAACGGCAAAAGGCTGCGCATTTTGCCTTTCGCCATTCTGGGTTTTCTCGTCAGCCTGGTCACCATTTCCCGCGCCACGCTGCAGCAGTCGCTGATCGAACCCTTCAAGAAAAACAGAACGCTGCATTGGGACAAAACCAAGCGTTATCGGAGGCAGCCGGGATGATGGCCTTGATCTATATCTTGGGCGTCGTGCCGCTGGTCGCCCTGCCGCTCTTGCCCGGCCTGCTGGAATTGCTGCGCAAGACCGACACCTCCGCGCTGGGCATCAACCGGCTGCATATCGGCACAGCCAACGTCTTCGCCCGCAACTATCGGCAGCGGCTGGACGCGCTGGACTCGGGCGAATGGCGGCAAGACTGGAACGCCCGCCTGGAAGCCCTCGGACAAACACCCCGCCCCGTCGTGGACGAAGAAGTCTTGGCCGCGGGCGCGTTGCGCATCCCCGCCCACTTCAGCTTTCTGAAGGAAATCCATTGCGATGACGACATCGCCACCGGCCCGGGCGCGATCTTGCGCAGCGTCCTGGCCGACGGCGAGCTGAGCCTGGGGCGAGGCAGCTCCATCCTGCGCTGGGCCGGCGCCCGGAATGTCCGCATCGAACCGGACAGCCAGCTGTTCGGACGGGCCGTGGCGGAGGAGACGCTGGACATTGCCGGCCCCATCCTGTTCCAGCGCATCCAAGCCGCAAGCATACGCCTGGGAGACGCGCCGCCGCAGCAGGCCGCGGCCGGGCCGCTCAGGGAGGTGGACATCGGCGGCTTGCCCGCGGCCCATCCCTTTAACGCGGAAATGCGCCGGGCGGTGGTGGACGGCGATTTCCAGTTGCCGGCAAACAGCTTGTTGCGCGGCCATCTGGTGGTGCGCGGCGGCTTGCGCATCGGTGCCGGCTGCCGGATAGAAGGCAGCGTCAAGGCCAGCGGGCCGGTGCGCCTGGCCCGCGGGGTGATCGTGACCGGCGCCGTCGTGTCCGACCACTCCATCATCTGCCGGGAACACTGCCAGCTGCTGGGCCCGGTCGTGGCGGACCGGCTCGTCGCCATCGGCGCCCATTCCGCGCTGGGCGCGCCGGACGCGCCCAACACCGTTTCTTCGCGCCGGGTCTTGCTGACGCCGCCTCTGCGCGCGCACGGCACCATCTGGGCCCGCATCCGCGGCAAGGTGCGCGGATGATGAAGCGTCTCTATCTGCTACTGGCCTTGTGCTGCGGGGCGGGACAGGCCGCAGCCGGCCTGCTCAGCTGGCCCGGCTATCAAGACGAGGACGGCGCCATCCTGCTGCAAGCGCATGGTCGCCATGTCGACCCTTATTTCGCGATGAAAGCCTTGCTGACGGCCGACGAACTGGGCCTGTCCATCGTCTCCGCCGCGGACGCCTGGACGGCGTGGCTGGCCCCCAGACAGGAAAGCAACGGCAGTTTTCCCCGTTTCGAACGCCAGGCCGACGGCGTTTGGCGTCGGGTGGCCGACGCCGACGCCGACGACTCCACGCTGGCCATGTGGATTTCCTTGCTGAACCGGCGCTACCGGCGACAAGAAATGCCGCCGGCCCTGCAGGTCTCGCTGGCGCGCGCCCGGCGCGCGTTGTGGCGGCTGAGGCAAGCGCGCAGCGGCGTTTACGACTACACAGCCGGCGCCAAGCTGGCTTACCTGATGGACAACGTCGAGGTCTACGCGGCGCTGCGCGACGACTGCGTCAACGCCGGCGCCAGCTGCCGGAGGATGCGCCAGCTGGCCGCGGCGCTGCCCAAGACCTTTTGGGAGGCGAAAACCCGGCGTTGGCGCGTCGCCAGCCGCGACATCCCGCCCATCGCCTTCTACCCGGAAGCCGCCGCGCAACTCTTCCCCGACATGGCGGATTTGCCGGCGATGCCCGGTCAAGCCTCCTTCGACGCCTGGCTGCGCGGCGAAGGCCGACCCTGGCTTGTCCAGGACAAGGCTCATCTGGACTTTCCCTGGGGCGTGCTGGCCCTGGCCGCGCTGAGAGGCGGCCGCGAGGACGCGGCGCGCGCCTGGCTGCGACAGGCGGCGCCGGCGCGCGGAACGCCGCGCTGGAACGTGCTGGAGGAAGC
Organism: Chromobacterium sp. FG22; assembly: GCF_057809415.1. Classification (NCBI taxonomy): domain Bacteria; kingdom Pseudomonadati; phylum Pseudomonadota; class Betaproteobacteria; order Neisseriales; family Chromobacteriaceae; genus Chromobacterium; species Chromobacterium sp. FG22. Next base: position 32,253 of record NZ_JBMDJX010000005.1, read on the forward strand.
GGTTTTTCAAGGATTGACGCACCGCCTGGCGACAGCGGCGGAGCAAGAACAAAGGCAGGAAGAATGAACAAGATTCGATCATGTCCTCTTTGGGTGTTCATCATCCTATTGCTTGGACTATTACTGGCGGCAAGCGCGATCTGGCACAAGCTGAGCGCAAGCCGGACGCCGCCGCCCAGGGCCTTCATCGCCCTATTGCTGCCCGACAAGCCGGCCAGCAACAAATACGCGCTGGCCTGGCAGGACGCGGCCAACGAAGGCGGCGTGGCGATGATGCAGATCACCGCCAGCCAATTGGTGGACATGGAGCCGGAACAACGTGTCCGCATCCGCGGCATCATCTTGCCGGACACCATTCATCGCCATGTCGACGCGGCGCTGGCCGGGGTGCTGGAGGAATACGTGCAGGCGGGCGGCGCCTTATGGATCAATTACGACGCCGCCAGCGAAAACGCCGGCGGCCGCTTTCTGGACAAGCCGACGCTCGCTCGCATGGTGGGCGTGGATTATCTGCTGTACCGGGAACTGGGCAAGCAGATGGTGCGCAGGGACCTGATGCTGATGTCGCCGTCCGCGGTGGCCGAACTCGGCATCACCCCCGGCCGCTTCCAGCCCTATGCCGGCGGCAAGCCCTCCTTGCTGCAGGCCTCGACCTACGGCTACGACCAGGCCGCCTTCAGTTATCTGGCGACCCGCGGTTCTTTCCAGGGACGGGTGCTGGCCGAAGGCCCGGACGGCACCTTGATTGCCGGCCTGCGGGATTACGGCCGCGGCAAAGTCTTATTCGTCAATCTGCCGGTCACCTTTCTCAAGATACGCACCGACGGCCTGTGGCTGCAGTCCTATCTGAACTTTTTCAATACGCGGGTGCTGCATCTGCCTCAGCTCGCCTCGGTGCCGGACGGCGTCGGCGGCCTGGTGATGAACTGGCACGTGGACGACGCCAACGCCATCCCCTATCTGGACCTGCTGAAAAAACTGGGCTTTCTCGAGCAAGGCCCCTATTCCGTCCATTTCACCACCGGTCCGGACACCAATCAGCCCGGCGACCGCCGGGGCATGGACCTTGCCCATAACGCGCAAGCCCAGGACTGGGTTCGCCGCTTGCGGGCGCTGGGTTACGACATCGGCGCGCACGGCGGCTGGATGCACAACTACTTCGCCTTCAACATCAACGAGCACAACGGCAAGCAGTGGGCATCCTATCTCGCCAACAACAAGCAAGACCTGGAAAACCTCACCCAGCAAGCGCTCACCGAGTATTCGGCGCCCAACGGCCACCATCCGGACTGGGTGACCGCCTGGCTGCGCCAACACGGGGTGCTGGCTTATTACTATGTGGGCGATCTGTCCATGGGCCCCACCCGGACCTATATCGACCCCGCCGACATGCATGGCCGGCCCTGGGCCTTCCCGGTATCGGCCAACGGCGGCATCGCCTCCTTCGAAGAAGCGGTGCGCAATAAGCTGCCCAGCGAGCAAATGACGCTTTGGCTGCAGGACATGACCCGCTTCGCCGTGCAACAGCGGGTGGCACGCCTGGTCTATTTCCACCCGCCGGGCGTCTACTTCTATCAGCAGACGGTCAAGCAATGGCTGGCTCAAACCCGGGCGCTGCGCGACCAGGGCGTCTTTCACTGGTACACGATGACCCAGCTGTCCCGCTTCCTGTCCCAGCGCGAACTGACTCAATGGCAAGTCGCGCCGGCGGAAGGCCGGGACGCGTCCTGGGTCAGCGTGAGCGCGCACAACCCAGGCAGCCTGGCGCGGCAAAGCTGGCTGCTGCCCAAAAGCTCGGCAAGACCGGTGCTGCGCTCCGGCAAAGCGGAGATAGAAGCGCTGCCGGACGCCTGGCGCGTCAGCGCCCAATCCGGGCAGGACCTGCGCTTTGACTATCTGCAAACAACGAGCGACACGACGGAGACCCGCCATGCTCAGTAAACCACTCGCCCACCTCTGCCTATTGGCCTGCTGCCTTGCCGGCCAAGCCCGCGCCGACGAGGCCGCCGCCCCGGAGGCGGCCGAAGCCTCGCCGGCCGCCGCCGATGTCGAGACGGAAGCCTCGACGCCGGAGCCGTACTCCTGGGCGCGCAGCATCGAAGTCGGCGGACAGCATTCCAGCCTCACCGCAAACAATCCCGCCTGGAACGGCGTCTATCTGTCCGGGGTATGGCAAACCGACGCCGGCAACGTCTTCGACTGGATCGCGGAGCAGGACAGCCGTTTCGGCGAACACGGCATCGCCTTGAACGCGGGCTGGAACCACGACATCAACCCGGACTGGTACAGCCGGCTGGAATTGGGGCGCAGCAGCAGCGGCACCTTCTGGCCCGGCACCCATTACGGCGCCGCCCTCAACCGCAAATGGCTGCCCGGCCGCAATCTGGTCAGCACCTTCGGCCTGGCCTACAACGACAACCGCCAAGGCTATAGCGACCGCATTCTGACCCTGGGCATGGCTTATTACTTCGACTCGCCCTGGGTGGTGGAAGGCGGCGTGCACCGCACGCTGAGCAATCCCGGCAGCGTGAGTTCGATGCAGGCTTACGGCGCGGTGACCTATGGACGCGACCGCTGGCGCCTGATCACCCTGGCCGTCAACGCCGGCGGCGAGGGCTATATGCCCATCGGCGTCGACCAGCCCAAGCAAAGCTTCGACAGCCAGCTCTATCAACTGAGCTGGAGGGAATGGATAGGCCGGCATTGGGGCATCCATGTCGGGGTCGAGCGCTACCACAGCCCTTATTACGACCGCTCCGGCATCACCACCGCCGTGTTCTGGAACCTGCCATGAGCCTTCAAGAACGTCTGCAACACTTCAAGGCGGTCCGCCACACCGGCCACGGCGGCGAGCGCATCTCCCTGCACCGGGCCATGCGCACCGAGCCGTTCCGGCGTCTGCGCTGGCTGGAGATCCTAGGCTTGCCGCTGCTGTTCAATCTCTTGCTGCTCGCCTTTCTGCCGCAGACGCTCGCCTTTTGGCAGGCGGTTACGGAGTGGAGCATCGCGGCGACCGGCGTGCCCGCCCAGCTCTCCCGCCTGGAGATACTGGACGGGCGGATACCGGGTTTATGGCTGCCGTGGCTGGATCTGCCGGCCTCGGTGCCCTCGTTCTGGCAATGGTGGAGCAATGGGCTTGCCGGCTTACTGCTGCTGTTGCTGTCGTTCTTGATCAGTCCGGAAAACATGCCGCTGCGCTATCTACTGCGCTTGTTCGTCATCATCCAGGCTTGCGCCTGCGTGTACTTCGCCTTCTTGCCGGCGGCCTTCAGCCACTCGCTTCCCGAATATCACAGCTCCTGCCTGACCTTTGTGCTGACCTTGCTGTTCTTGATGCCCTGGGTGCACGCGCTGACCTTTCACGTGCTGGAAAAGCCGCTCTGGCACAAGCTTGCCCTGAGCGGCGCGTCCCTCGCCTACCTGTTGCTGGAAGCGCCGCTGCATTATTTCGCCGCCGCCTTGGTGCTGCATTACGGCTCGCTGCTGTTCATGCCCCTGCTCTTCATACTGGGCAGCCTGATGATGGAAGTCATGATGATGATTGCGCTGTACGCCTGGGCGATGAGTTGGGAATAAGAACCTGTTTACGATCCGCTGCGCGTCGTGAAACGTGACACGGCGAGTACCGCTTCGAAATGCTCATCTACCCCTTGTACATTCCGCTTTCTCAGCCATTTTCGTCTTGTCTCGCTCTAGCTCGCTAGATCGTAAACACGTTCTAAGAGCGGCATCGGCGCGAAACATCTCCGCCGCCTCTCATTCAAACCGCGCGGCGCGTGTATCCTGTTAGGCGGACCGCAATCAAGACCGGGAGGCCGCATGGGTTTCAGCGCAAATGAAAAAGACAAGATGGTGGCTTTGAAAGGCGTGGGCGCCACCGTGGTTTCAAGGCTGGAGCAAATCGGCTTTTCTTCCTTGCCGCAACTGGCGGACCAGGACCCGGCCTTGCTGACCCGCCAGATCGCCGACATGATGGGCTCCAGCTGCTGGCACAACAGCCCGCAGGCCAGGGCCGCGATCCAGGCCGTCGTCGATCTGGCGCGAGCGGAGCGCGGCCAGGCCGCGGCGACGGACCTTGACCCGATCGCCAGATAGGCAGGCCGCCAAGCTAGCTGCGCACTTTTGCCCGATCCGGTATATTGATTCTCATGCTCCAACCGCCTCCCCGTTCGGCCCGCGCTCAAACGCGCGGACGCCGCCGGAGGCATCAAATAGCTGGCAAACCCTTTAAGGCCAGTGAAATCAAAGGTTTAAGCCAAACATGCTATTGATGATCGACAACTACGACTCCTTCACCTACAACCTGGTCCAGTACTTCGGCGAACTGGGCCAGGAGGTCAAGGTGTTCCGCAACGACGAAATCGGCTTGCAGCAAATCGAAGCGCTGCAGCCCAAATACCTGGTGATCTCCCCCGGCCCCTGCACGCCCAACGAGGCCGGCGTATCGGTGCCGGCCATCCGGCACTTCGCCGGCAAACTGCCCATCATGGGCGTGTGCCTGGGCCATCAGGGCATAGGCCAGGCTTTCGGCGGCCGCATCGTCCACGCCAAACAACTGATGCACGGCAAGGTGTCGCCGGTCAAACACCGCGATGTCGGCATGTTCCGCGGCCTGCCCAATCCCGTGACCTGCACCCGCTATCACTCGCTGGTGATCGAGCGCGAGACGCTGCCGGACTGCCTGGACGTCACCGCCTGGACCGACGACGGCGAAATCATGGGCGTGCGCCACAAGACGCTGCCGATCGAAGGCGTGCAGTTCCACCCGGAATCCATCCTCACCGATCACGGCCACACGATGCTGGACAATTTTCTGAAAGAGTTCGCCTGATGAAGAGGATGTTGATGCTGGCCGCCCTGGCGCTGCCAGCCGTCTGCGGCGCCGGCGCGCTGGACGACTGCATGCGGGCCGAGGCGCAAAGCCCGGCCGTGTCCGTCTGTCTGCAACAGCGCTTGAGCAAGGCCGAGGCCGAACTGAGCCGCGGCGAGAACCAGGCCGCCGCGGCGATGCGCGAGCTGGACCAGATCACCGGCAACCGCTACCGCGCCCGGCTGGCGCTCAGCCAATCCGGCCGCGCCTTCAAGACCTATCTGGACAAGCAGTGCCGCTGGGTGGCCAGCAGCTACGCCAGCGGCAACGGCGCGGATCAGGCGCGGGCCGCCTGCCGCGTCGATCTGATCGAGCAGCGCCTCTCCCAACTGGCGGCGCACGCCGGCAATTGAATCACCGGACGGCGAGCCTTCGCGCGACGCCGCCCACGCAAGCAAAAGGACTCCCCCGATGATTACCCCGCAGGCCGCGCTGAACCGTCTGATCGACGGCAACGAGCTGTTCTATGACGAAATGCTGGACTTGATGCGCCAGATCATGCGCGGCGAACTGACGCCGGCGCAAACCGCGGCCATCCTGATCGGCCTGCGCGTCAAGGTGGAGTCGGTGTTGGAAATCGCCGCCGCCGCCACGGTGATGCGCGAGTTCGCCACCCCGGTGCCCATCAGCCAACGCGACCACCTGGTGGACACCTGCGGCACCGGCGGCGACAAATCGCATACCTTCAACATCTCCACCACCTCCGCCTTCGTCGCCGCGGCGGCCGGCGCCCGCGTGGCCAAGCACGGCGGCCGCTCGGTGTCGTCCAGCTCCGGCAGCGCCGACGTGCTGGAGTCGCTGGGCGTCAAGCTGAGCTTGAACGCCGAACAAGTGGGCCGTTGCGTCGACGAAATCGGCATCGGCTTCATGTTCGCCCCCAACCACCACACCGCGATGCGCCACGTGGCCCCCATCCGCAAGGAGCTGGGCGCCCGCACCATCTTCAACATCCTCGGGCCGCTGACCAATCCGGCCGACGCCGAAAACCAGTTGATGGGCGTGTTCCACCCGGACCTGGTGGGCATCCAGGCGCGGGTGCTGAAACAGCTGGGCAGCCGCCACGCGCTGATCGTGCACGGCCTGGACGGCCTGGACGAGCTGACCCTGTCCGGCCCCAGCATGGTGGCTGAACTAAAGAACGGGCAAATCGAAGAGTACGAGCTGGACCCGCGCGAACTGGGCCTGGACTTCGCCGAACTCAAGCAGTTGCGCGCGGACACCGCCGCCGCCTCGCGCGACATTCTGCTGTCGGTGCTTGACGGCCAAGCCGGCCCGGCGCGCGACATCGTCTGCCTCAACGCCGCCGCCGCCATCTACACGGCCGGCGTTTCCCCTACCCTGGCCGACGGTGTTACCATGGCGCGCGAAGCGCTCGACTCCGGACTGGCGCGCGCCAAGCTGGACCAATTGATCAGCCTGAGCGCCGCGCTGGCCGCCTGAGCCCCTAATTTCCGACGCGGAGCGCCGCCGCTCCGCGCGCCTCTTTCATTTCGATTGCATAAGAACGCCATGAGCAAACTGTCCAAAGACATCTTCAAGGCCTATGACATCCGCGGCATCGTCGGCAAGACTCTGACCAATGAAGTCGCCCGCCAGATCGGCCAGGCCGTCGGGTCCGAAGCCAAGGCCCGCAAAGTGAAAACCGTTGTGGTCGGCCGCGACGGCCGCCTGTCCGGCCCGGATCTGTGCCAGGCGCTGGCCGAAGGCATCCAGGCCGCCGGCGTCGACGTGATCGACGTCGGCCGCGTCGCCACCCCCATGCTGTACTTCGCCGCTCACGAGCTGGGTTCGGTGTCCGGCGTCATGGTCACCGGCAGCCACAATCCGCCGGACTACAACGGCTTCAAGATGATGCTGGCCGGCAACACCCTGGCCGGCGACGACATCCAGAAGCTGTACCAGCGCATCGTCGACGGCGATCTCGCCAGCGGCGAAGGCGGCTACGGCACCCACGACATCGCGGAAGCCTATCTGGACCGCATCACCTCCGACATCAAGCTGGAGCGCCCGCTCAACATCGTGGTGGACTGCGGCAACGGCGTGCCCGGCGCTTTCGCCCCGGTGCTGTTCCGCCGCCTGGGCTGCCGCGTGCGCGAGCTGTTCTGCGACGTGGACGGCAATTTCCCCAATCACCACCCGGATCCGGCCAAGCCGGAAAACCTGCAGGACGTGATCGACGCGCTGCAGAAGACCGACGCCGAAATCGGCCTGGCCTTCGACGGCGACGGCGACCGCCTGGGCGTGGTGACCAAGGACGGCACCATCATCTGGCCGGACCGCCAGCTGATGCTGTTCGCCGCCGACGTGCTGGAGCGCAACCCCAAGGCCAAGATCATCTACGACGTGAAATCCACCCGTCTGCTCAAGCCCTGGATCAAACAGAACGGCGGCGTGCCGGTGATGGCGCGCACCGGTCACAGCTTCATCAAGGCCAAAATCAAGGAAACCGGCGCGCTGCTGGCCGGCGAGATGAGCGGCCACGTCTTCTTCAAGGAGCGCTGGTACGGCTTCGACGACGGCATGTACGCCGGCGCCCGTCTGCTGGAAGTGCTGTCCCGCGTGGACGACCCGAGCGAACTGCTCAACGCCTTGCCCAATGCGGTGTCCACGCCGGAATTGAATCTGAAAATGGCCAAGGAAGGCGAAAACCACGCCTTGATCGCCAAGCTGCAGGCCTCCGCCCGCTTCGACGGCGCCGAAGAGGTCAACACCCTGGACGGCCTGCGCGTGGAATACAAGGACGGCTTCGGCCTGGCGCGCGCCTCCAACACCACGCCGGTGATCGTGCTGCGCTTCGAGGCCGACAACGACGCGGCGCTGGAACGCATCAAGGGCGACTTCCGCCGCGTGCTGGGCACCGCCACCGACGCCAAGCTGCCGTTCTGACGCCGACGGCCCAGCCACATTGACCGCGCTCCGCGCGAGCGCGAACCCACACCGCCGGGGACATGGCCGCCGCCATGTCCCTGTTGTATTGAAAGGAAAACCATGTACGCCCAGGCTGCATCCAGCTTCAACACCTTGCGCGACCTGCTGCGTTTCGCCGTGTCCCGCTTCAACGACGCCGGCCTGTTCTACGGCCACGGCACCCAGAACGCCTACGACGAAGCCGCCTATCTGACGCTGTCCGCGCTCAAGCTGCCGGTGGACCAGCTCGAGCCCTTCCTGGACGCCAAGCTGCTGCCCACCGAGGTCAAGGACGTGATCGACATGATCGAGCGCCGCGCCGAACAGCGCGTGCCGGTGGCCTATCTGACCCACGAAGCCTGGCAAGGCGATTTCAACTTCTACGTGGACGAACGCGTGCTGGTGCCGCGCTCCTTCATCTACGAACTGCTGGGCGAACCGCTGCAGCCGTGGATCGAACACCCGGAGCTGGTCCAACGCGCGCTGGACCTGTGCACCGGCTCCGGCTGCCTGGCGATTCAATTGGCTCACCACTACCCGGACGCGGAAATCGACGCGGTGGACATCTCGCTGGACGCGCTGGAAGTGGCGGCCATCAATGTGCAGAACTACGGCCTGGACGAGCGCGTGCAGCTCATCCACACCGATATGTTCGAGGGCATCGAGGACAAGTACGATCTGATCATCTCCAACCCGCCCTATGTCGACGCCGAATCGGTGGACGCCTTGCCGCCGGAATACCTGCACGAACCGGAACTGGCGCTGGGCTCCGGCGAAGACGGCCTGGACGCCACCCGCGAAATCCTGCGCCGCGCGCCGGACTTCCTGAACGACAAGGGCGTGCTGCTGGTGGAAATCGGCCACAACCGCGACATGCTGGAAGAGTGCTTCCCCACCCTGCCCTTCATGTGGATGGAAACCGAAAGCGGCGACGGCTTCGTCTTCCTGATCACCCGCGAGGATCTGGTGGCCGGCCTGGCCGCCGACGCGCAGTAAAAACGTGTCAAAGTCCGCTGCGCTTCAGCGGAATTGTTGGACAAGGGCGTGGAAAACGCCAAGCTTCGGCTAAGAACCTGTTCATAGTCTGCTGTGCTTCGGCGATACGGCGTTGAAAACATCCTCAAAATGCTCATGTACCACTTGTACATTCCGCTTTTTCGCTTGTTTTCGCCTTGTCTCGCCATTGCTCGCGAGACTTTGAGCAGGCTCTAAGGAGAAAACCGGCGACCCCCTTGCGGATGTCGCCGGTTTTTTGCGGCCGCTAGCCCTTGGACTGAACCGCGCCCGGATGCAGTTCGCGCCAGATCTGCTCGGCCCGCTCCGCCGCCGCGGCTTTCTGCCCGGCGTTCAACTGCCGGTAGTCCTTGGTGGTCAGAAACCAGTCCGCGCTCAGCGCGTCCCCGGCTCGCCGCGCCACCAGATTCCAGGCCGCGGCCTCCAAGGGCTGCCGCTCCAGCAGATAGCTCTCGGAGATCATCGCCGCCGCATGCCGGTTGCCCAGCCGATACGCTTGCTGCAAGGCGGCGCGCGCCTCCTCGCGGTAACGCATCTCCGGCTCGAAGCCCGGCCGCTGCGGCTTGCCGTCCAGCTCGAACAAATAGCGTTCGGCCAGATGGGTCAGGGCCTGGACATTGCCGGCGGCGGCCAGCTTGCGCAAGTCGGCCAGGGACATCCGGTAGAAGCGCTCGTCGATGGCATAGCCCAGCTGGCGCAAGGCCTGCTTGCGCTGGCGTTCGGCCTTGCTCTCCGGCAAGGGCTCTGCCGGGGCCGCGGCCGGCGGCGGGCCGTCGCCCACCGCGAAGCTCAGGCCCTGATAAGCCCGCGCCGGACCGGCGCCCTTGGCCGGCGCGGCAGTCCCCGATTGAGCGGCGACAAAGGCCGCAGGAGCCTCCGGCGCCGGCTCGCTCAAACCCAGCCGCGCGCGGACCGGCTCAGGCAGGCTGAGCCAGGCCAAACCCAGCAAGGCCAGCCCGCCGGCCAGCCCCCACGCTCGCTTGCCCATTATCGATCAGATCGAGTTCAGGCAAGCGTTGAGGCCGTTGGCGTGGCCGTAGCGCGAATAGTAATCGCGCTGCGACGGCGTGCCGTGCTCGCCGTAATCGGCGGCGTTGCGCGCCGAAGCCACCGCGTTCTCGATGAAGCTCGGATAACGCAGATTGGTTTCGGCGTACTTGGCGAAAGTGCCGCCCACGCAGTCGGCCTGCAGCTCCTGCATCGGCGCCTGACGGTAGATGTTATGGGTGAACTGGATGGAATGGCCCCATTCGTGCGCCAGGATGAACTTGGCCACATAGTTGCCATAGCTGTTTTCCTGCTGCTGCAGGAAGCCGGTGCCCACGCTGATGGTGTAAGGACCGCACGCCATCGCGCTGAGTTGAGGCTCGCGGCAGGCATACTGGTTGACGTAGACCGTCGGCCGCGCGTAGCCGCCGAGGAAGCCGCGGATCTCATTGGCGCTGGACTGGAGATAACTGTTGTTCACCGGGGCTGCCACCACCGGGGAAGACAGACCGCCCAACACGGAAACCGCCATCAGACTGGCTTGAATCAAAGCTTTCATGACTAACTCTCCTTATGTTGTTCACAACGGAGATTTAGTTATGGTAAATGATTTGGTATTTACAAAGTTATTTTGCAATTCCAAATGAATATTTCTGCAGTGAAAAATTACCTTGTCACGACAAACCGCATATGAAAAAGTGACGGGTTGCCCAAAAGCAAGCCGTCACTTTCAAAAAAACGCGCGTCAAACGCCGTCTCAGCCGCTCAGGCCATCCCTTCAAAACCGTAATTGCGCAACAACATGAAGGCGGTGAACAACATCACCAGACCGATCACGCAATCCAGCACCCGCCAGCTTTGCGGCCGCTGGAACAAGGGGGCCAGCTTGCCGGCGAAGCAGCCGATGCCGCCGAACCACAGCACCGAGGCGCTGAGGCTGCCCAAGAGGAAGGACGGCGCGGCGCTCTCGCCGTAGATAGCGGACACGCCGCCGATCAACACCACGGTGTCCAGCCAGGTATAGGGATTGAGCAGGGTCACCGCCAGCACAGTGCGGATGGCGCGCTTGCGGTCCCGCTCCACGCCGCCGGCCAGCGACATCGCGCCCGGCGTCAACGCGGAACGGAAGGCCTTATAGCCCAGCCACAGGATGAAGCCCGCGCCCAGCCAGGTCACGGTGACGATGAAGCCGGGAATGGCGTTGAGCAGCTTGCCCACCCCCATCACCCCGCAGGCGATCAGAAACACGTCGGCGACGATGCAGATGACGATGATGGGCAGGATGTGGCTGCGGCCTATGCCCTGCCGCAGCACGAAGGCATTCTGCGGCCCAATGCCGACGATCTGCCCGATGGATAGCCCAAGGGCAGACAGATAAACGCTGAAGTTGAACACGTACCGCTCCCGGAAAGTTTGGACACAGACTAAGGGAGCGACGCATCAAAGTAAAACTAATAAAAATTATTATATATAAGCTGAATTAATACTTACCCGCCGCTCCCAATCCGCGATCCACGCCGGCAAGTGCTTGGGGTCCACCGGAGGCGAAATCTCGTAACCCTGCCCGTCCAGGCAGCCTATTTCCAGCAGACGGTCCCAGATCGCCCGGCTCTCCACGCCCTCCACCACCAGCTTGCGGCCGGTGTAATGGGCGAAGGACACCATGCTGCGGATGATGGCCTCGTTGCCCGGCGTATCCAGCAGCAGCCGGACAAAGCGCTGATCGATCTTGATGGTGTCGAAGGGCAGCTGCTGCAAATGCACCAGCGAGGACGCGCCGGTGCCGAAGTCGTCCAAGGCGATGGACAGGCCCAGGTCGCGGCAATGCTCCAGCTTGGCGGTGATCTGCTCCGCCTCCTGCTGGGTCACGCTCTCCAGCACCTCCAGCTCCAGATAACCGGCCGGCAAGGGATAGGCCTGCAACAAGGCCTGGATGCCGGGCACGAAGCCCTCGTGTTTCAAGGTGATGGCGGACAGATTGACGCTGACCGGAATATGGCGGCCGTCCGCCAGCCATTCGCCGGACTGGCGCAAGGCCTCGCGCAGCACCCACCAGTCCAGCTCCCGCATCAGATCGGTGTTTTCTATCGCCGGGAAGAAGGCGCCCGGCATTTCCAGCCGGCCGTCCCGGCGCCAGCGCACCAGCGCTTCCACGCCTTCGATGCGGTTGTCGCGCAGATTGATCTTGGGCTGGTAGAACAGCGCCAGTTCATCGCGGGCGATGGCCACGGCGAAGGCGTTGCGCACCGCGTGCATGTGCTGGATTTCTTCGTCCATGGTCACATGGTAGTAACGGCAGTGGCCGCCGCCGGCTTCCTTGGCCCGGCTCAGCGCCAGCTCGCCGCGCCGCAGCAGCGCCGCGGCGTCGCTGCGCCCGTTCACCGGCTCCACCACGATGCCCATGCTGCAACGGGTGTGGATCACCACCCCCATGCAGTCCACCGGCTGCTGCAGACTGCCCATCAGGCTGTCCACCAATTGGTCCAGCTGCTCGTGACGGTCGCTGCAGGCGACAAAGCGCGAAGCGCCCACCCGGCCGACGTAGCCATAGGGATAGATGCAGCGCCGCAGCCGGTTGGCCACTTCGCACAGCACCGCGTCCCCGCCCTCGTGGCCCAGGCGGGCGTTGATTTCGTGAAAGCCCTCGATGGACAGCACCAGCACCGCCAGCCGCGCGTTGGCGCGGCGGATCTGCAGCTGCTTGTTGATGTGTTCCTTCATCAGGTGCCGGTTGGGCAGGCCGGTCAGCGGATCGTGGAAGGACAGGAAGGCCAGTTCGGATTCGGCGCGATGGCTGCGCTCCAGCGCGTCCTGGCGCTCCAGCGCGCGGCTGATCTCCCGCGCCATGGTGTCCACCAGCGCCACCTTGGTGTCGTCGAAAAACCCCGGCTGGCCGGAGTAGAGCGACAAGGTGCCGATCACCTGCTCGCGCAGCGTCAGCGGCGCCACCAGCGCGCTGCGCACATTCCTGGCGTTGAGCACCCGCATCCACGGCTGCATCGACGGGTCTTCTCCGCAGTCGTTGACCACCTGGACCGCCAGGCCGCGGATGGCCCGGCCGCTGGGGCCGCGGCCATGCAGGCTTTCGGACAGCGCGGAGACTTGCAGCCGGGGAATGAAGGCTTCGGCGTGGACGCCGGCCATCGCCGCCGGACGCACGCACTGGGAGTCGGCGTCCAAGAGGCCCACCCAGGCATGGGAGAAATCGCCCTCGCGGACGCAGACGTCGCAAATCGCCTGGAACAGTTCGCGGCGCTCAGAGCAGCGCACCAGGGCCATGCTGACCCCGCTGAGAGTGGCGTACAGGCCGGACATGGTCTGCAAATGGCGGTGCTTGCTGTCCACCGCCTCCTGCAAGGACTGCTGGTGGCCGTGCAATTGCAGCATCTGGTCCAGCAGAATGCGCTTGCGCAAGAGCCGCGACAGCGCGGCAAGCTCGTCCAGGGCCAGCCCGGCCTCGGTCAAGCGCGCCAGGAAATGCGCCTGGCAGCGCTCGTAAGCGCCCACCACCCACATCAGGCCCACGCCCAGCTGGCGCATCAAACGCCCTTGCTCCACCACGCGCCGGGCGGCGCGTCCGTTGACCGGGCGGGTCAGCATCCGCTCGCAATACTGCAATAAGGCGTCCACCAGCGAATCGATGCCGCCCGGCAGGCGCTCGCTCAGCAGCGCCAGCGTGTCCGGGCATTTCATCGCATACCAGTAGAACTCCTTGCCCAAAGCCTCCTTGCGCGACAACAACAACGGAGCATGGGCGCTGAGCGTCGCCATATGATCCGCCCGAACTCCGATAAAACGGCACATGCCATCCAATAGTGCCTTATTATCTGCTTGCATCTTCAACATGCCTGTCATTGGCCATGAGCCGCCGGCGCCAGCCGATCAGAACCGTCGCCGCCAGCCGCTCTAATTATTTTTATGCCGCCACCGCGTGCAGGCAAACCTTTGCACCGTCCGTGTTCGGACGAAGCAGCACAACATGCCATAGGTGGCGGCGATAAGGCAAGAAACACCGTGGAATTATCACGGCAAGGACGTAAAAACATGCTTGATCCGAAACAACTGGAAACCTTATCGGCCGTCGCCGAAACCGGAGGCTTCGACAAGGCGGCCAAAAAGCTGTTCCTGACCCAGTCCGCCATTTCTCAACGCATCCGCCAGCTGGAAGAACAACTGGGCCAGCCGGTGCTGACCCGCACCATCCCGGCCGAACCCACCGAGGCCGGCCGCCAGCTGCTGCAATACTTCCGCCAGATCAGCCTGATGGAAAACCAGCTGATGAACACCCTGCTGCCCAGCGGGCCGCGGCCGGAGTTCACCACCCTCGCCATCGCCGTCAACGCCGACAGCCTGGCCACCTGGTTCTTGCAGGCGGTGCAGCCGGTGCTGGACAGCCAGCCGGTGCTGCTGGACATCATGGTGGACGATCAGGATTACACCCATGAGTTGATGCGCGCCGGCCACGTGGTCGGCTGCGTCAGCACCCGGCCGCAGCCTATCCAGGGCGGCGACAGTCTGTTCCTGGGCCATATGCGCTATCTATGCGTCGCCACCCGCGATTTCGCCCGCCGCTACTTTCCGGACGGCGTCACCGAAACGGCGCTGGCCGCCGCGCCCACCATTCTGTACAGCCGCAAGGACGACGTGCACCGCGAATTCCTGCTGCACACCGTGTCCTATCACGGCGGCTTCCCCTATCTGACGGTGCCCACGCCGCAGGGCTTCGTCGAAATCACCCGCCAGGGCCTGGCCTACAGCCTGCTGCCCGAACTGATGCTGGAAGACGACATCGCCTCCGGCCGGCTGATCGACCTGTTTCCGCAGCAGCATCTGGACATTCCGCTGTATTGGCACCACTGGCGGGTGGAGTCGGCCTTGTCGCAGGCGCTGGCCGACGCGATGGCGCGGCATTGCCGGGACCACCTGCGCCAATGACCAGTCGGCGCCGCTTGCGCCGGAGCGGACGCCTCTGCTGTACTGAAGCCGGACGCGCGCGCCGCGGCGGGATATTGACAGCCCGGCCGCGCGCGGCGCAACATGCCACGCCAACCGCAACGGAGGCAATATGACCGGCAACACACCCAACAACGAGCAATGGGCCGAGTTGGAAATGGCCGCCCGCCTGGCGGCTCGCCAGGCTTATGTCCCTTACAGCAAGTTCGCCGTCGGCGCCGCCATTCTGGACGGCGCCGGCAAGATCCACATTGGCTGCAATGTGGAAAACGCCTCCTACGGCCTGACCAATTGCGCCGAGCGCACCGCGATCTACGCCGCGCGCGCCAACCACGGCATCCAGGATGTCCTGGCGGTCTGCATTTACACCCCCACCGCCACGCCTACGCCGCCCTGCGGCGCCTGCCGCCAGGTGCTGAACGAATTCGGCCCGTCCATGCGCGTGCGCGCCATCTGCGACGGCGAGGATCAGATAGACACCACGCTGAAAGTGCTGCTGCCGGGCGCTTTCGGACCCAAGAACCTCAAGGACGCGAGCTAAAGCCCGCTCACGGCGCGCGCGGCGCCGGCCTCAGCTGGTAGCCGCGCTGCCGCAGCTGGCGCACCAAGCCCTGGGGGCCGGCCAGATGCAGCGCGCCCACCGCCACGAACAGCCGCTTTGAGGCCGCCCAGTCGTCTATGCGGCGCGCCATCGCCAGATTGCGGCGATCCAGCATTTCATGCTGGGTCCAGGCGCTGAGCCGCGGATAGCCCGGCAGCGCCACCAAGGCCTGCAAGGCGTCCAGATCGCCGCGCTCCCAAGCTGAAATCAAATCCCGGTAATAACGATCCGCCTCCTCCGCGCCCTGCCATTCGGCGCTCTGACGCACCCATTCGCGCAGCGCCGGCGCCGGCATCTCAAACAATAAACGGCTCTGCTGGCCGGCCGTTTCCAGGGCCAGCACCGGCCGCCTGGCCGCGCGCGCCATCTCCAGCAACATCGCTTCGCGGCTGTGCTGCGCCTGCTGCCCCATGCGCTGGTATTCCCGCAGCGCCAGCTGCATCAGCCACAGGCTGGGCGCCAGGCTGCGCGCCTGCTCGCGCGCCACGCCCATCTGATCCAACTGGCTCAACAAGGAGTCCCGGCTGCCGGCGTCCAACTGCCGCCACTGCCTGGGCGCGGCGGCGCCGGCCAGCGCCGTCACCTCGGCCACCGCCGCCTCCGCCGTCGGGTCCAATTCCAGCACCAGCGCGTCGCTGGCGCTCAGCGCCTGTTCCAAGCCCCAGTCCGGCGCGTCGGAGCCCGGCCGGCCCACATGCATGGTGCCGTACAGATAATGGGTGCGGCCCTGCTTGCTGAAGGTGAACAAGGGGCCGTAGGCCGGCGCCGCCGCGGCCAAGGCCGCCGGCAGAAGCCAGCACAGCGCCAGCCAGACGCCCCAAAGGCAATGCCATCGTTTCATGTCTGCGATCCAAATCAAAACCGGTCAAGGATACCAGCTTGGCGCCTTCCCGCCGGCGCGCTTTCAAGCCCTTGCCGCGCCAAAGCCCGGCCACTTGCAAGCGGCGCTTCAAATAAGTAATTGCCCCGAGGCAAAAACTGTTCTTTAGGACAGTTCGAAAGCTTTGCGGTTTGCTAATCCGAATACACCGCCTCACCGCCAGCCTTAGCCACTCCCGCCTCGGCCGCGCCGGAACGGCGTTCGCATCGAGGAGAACGACATGGCTCGCGTCCGCAAAGACATCTTGAAAATGAGCAATCCCTGGGACCCCACCGTGCTGTGGTACGCGCGGGCGGTGCGGGAAATGCAGAAACGCCCGATCAAGGACCCCACCAGCTGGCGTTACCTGGCCGCCATCCACGGCTTCGATTCCCAGCTCTGGCAACAACACGGTTATCTGCAAGCCGGCGAAGCGCTGCCCAGCGCCGCCGATCAGAACACCTACTGGCGGCAATGCCAGCACCAGAGCTGGTATTTCATGCCCTGGCACCGCGGCTATCTGGCGGCCTTCGAAGCCATTGTGCTGGCGGAGATCGTCAAGCTGGGCGGCCCCGCCGACTGGGCCTTGCCCTATTGGAACTACAGCGACGGCGCCAACGCCAAGGCGCGCGACCTGCCCACCTGTTTCCAGTCCAAGACCTTGCCGGACGGCGGCGCCAATCCCTTGTGGCTGGCCCAACGCTACGGCTGGAACAACCAGCCCAATCACATCACGCTGCGCCCGGAAACCGTGCAGCTCACCGCCTTGAAGGACGCGCAGTTCATCGGCACCGCCAACGGCATTCCGCCGGGCTACGGCGGGCCGCAAACGCCGTTCTGGCACGGCGGCGGCAATAGCGGCGGGCTGGAAAACCTGCCGCACAATCCGGTGCACACCAATATCGGCGGCCGCAACGGCCTGATGTCGGACCCCGACCTCGCCGGCCTGGACCCGGTGTTCTGGATCCACCACTCCAATATCGACCGGCTGTGGCAGGTATGGCTCAATCGCAATCCCGGCCACAAAAACCCCAGCAACGACAATTGGCTGGAAGGCCCGGTCAACCGCAAGTTCGCGATGCCGCGCCCCAACGGCAGCGGCTACACCTTTGTCGCCAAGGACATGCTCAACACCCAGGCGCCGAACCTGAACTACGTCTACCAGGACGTATCGGACCCTCTCGGCGGCGCCAGCCGTGTCGCGCAGCGCATGCAGACGCTGGCGGCCATCCATCCCGACACCGCGGCGGCAAACACCATGGCGAACAATCCGAAAACCGAACTGCTGGGCGCCAACGCGGCGGCGATCAAACTGGGCAACAGCACCGTCCACGCGCAGATGCAGCTGGACGACGACGCCAAGAACAAGGTGCTGAGCAGCTTCCAGGCCAGCCAGGCCGCCGCCCGCCAGTTCAAGGCCCAGCCAGACGCCGCGCCGCAAGAGCCGGACCGCGTCTTTCTCAGCCTGGAGAACATCCGCTGCAAAGTGGACGGCGGCACGTTCAACGTCTACGTCGGCCTGCCCCAGGGCGCCGACCCGGCGCAACACCCGCAGAACCTGGCCGGCACCATCGCGCTGTTCGGCGCGCGCAAGGCCTCGCTGGCCGAGCACGGCGGCAACGGCGTCAGCCAGACGCTGGAGATCACCGACATCGTGGACCGCATGTGTCAAAGCCAGACGCTGGACACGGCGCCGATGGGGGTGCAATTGGTGCCGGTGTCCGACATCGAGGACGACGACGAGGTGACGATAGGCCGCATCAGCGTCTACCGCCACGGCCAGTAAGCGTCCATGCCGGTCAAGACCCTGATCGCCGCGCTGCGGGACACGCCCTGGCCGCTGTGCTGCGCCAGCCTCTTGGGTTGGCTCGGCCTGATCGCCCTGGAGCGGCGGCTGACCGCGCCGGGTTATTGCGGCGCCTGGGTTCTGGAGCGTCCCGGCGGCGGCTGGGACGCGCTGACCGGCGCGCTGTGGCTGAACCCGCCGGCGCAATGGCTGCCGTCCTGGCTGTTGATGCTGCTGGCGATGATGGCGCCGCTGCTGGCCGACCCGCTGCGGCAACTGTGGCTGCGCAGCCTGGCGCGCAAGCGCGCGCTGGCGCTGGCCATGTTCTGCTGCGGCTATCTATTGCCCTGGCTCGTCGCCGGCCTGCTGCTGCACCTGCTCGGCCTGGCGCTGCTGACCTTCAGCGCCGCGCCGTGGCAGGCCTTCGTCGTCGCCTGCGGCGTCGCGGGGCTCTGGCAGGCGGCGCCGCAGCGGCTGCGCTGCCTGCAAGCCTGCCACCGCCAGCCCAGGCTGTCGCCGTTCGGCTGGCCGGCCGCGCTGTCGGCGCTGCGCGCCGGCCTCGCCGCCGGCGTCTGGTGCGCGGGCGCCTGCTGGGCCTGGATGTTGCCGCCTTTGCTCGCTGGGCCAGGGCATCTGCCCTTGATGGCGGCGATCGGCCTGTGGCTGCTGCTGGAACGCCGCCGGCCGGAGGGCGCGCCGCCCTTGTTGCCCATCCCCAAAGCTTGGCGCCCAGGCGGGCGCGAGCGCCCGGCCGGCGGCGTGAAAGGCCATGCGGCGGAAAACCCCTAGCGCCAAAGACAACGGCCCGCGATTGCGGGCCGTTTCAGCGCGTCCTCAGCCAAGCGGCGGATTCACGACACTGCGGCAATGATCCCTAAACGCTTTCCTTAACGGCGCTCCGCCGCGATGGCCTGCGCCACCGCCTCCGCCACCTTGATGCCGTCCACTCCGGCGGACAGAATCCCCCCGGCGTAGCCGGCGCCCTCGCCGGCCGGGTATAGGCCGCGCACGTTCAAGCTCTGGCAATCCTCGCCGCGGGTGATGCGCAGCGGCGAGCTGGTGCGGGTTTCCACCCCGGTCAGCACCGCGTCGTGCATATCGTAACCGCGGATTTTCTTGCCGAACTCCGGCAGCGCCTCGCGCATCGCCGCGATGCAATAATCCGGCAAGGCCGCGGCCAGATCGGTCCAGTGCACGCCGGGTTGATAGGACGGCGGCACCGAGCCCACCTGGGTGGACGGCTTGCCGGCCAGGAAATCGCCCACCAGCTGCGCCGGCGCTTCGTAAGTGCCGCCGCCCAGCACATAGGCGCGGCTTTCCAGCTCGCGCTGGAAGGCGATGCCGGCCAGCGGATCGCCCGGATAATCGTCCGGACCGATGCTGACCACCAGGCCGGAATTGGCGTTGCGCTCGGCGCGCGAGTATTGGCTCATGCCGTTGGTCACCACGCGGCCCTCTTCCGAGGTGGCGGCCACCACCTGGCCGCCCGGGCACATGCAGAAGCTGTACACCGCCCGGCCGTTGCCGGCGTGGTGCACCAGCTTGTAATCCGCCGCGCCCAAGAGCGGGTGGCCGGCGTATTTGCCCCAGCGCGCCTTGTCGATCAGCGTCTGCGGGTGTTCGATGCGGAAGCCCACCGAGAACGGCTTGGCTTCCATATACACGCCGTGGCCGTGCAGCATCTCGAAACTGTCGCGCGCGCTGTGGCCCAGGGCCAGCACGATGTGATCGGCGCGGATCTGCTCGCCGCTGGCCAAGGTCAGGCCGCGCGCCACTTTGCGCCCGTCCGGACCGTCTTCCAGATGAATGTCGGCGACGCGCTGCTGGAAGCGGATTTCGCCGCCCAGCTCCTCGATCTCGGCGCGCATTTTTTCCACCATGCTCACCAGGCGGAAAGTGCCGATATGCGGCTTGGCCACGTAGAGGATTTCCTCCGGCGCGCCGGCTTTGACGAACTCGGTCAGCACCTTGCGGCCCAGATGACGCGGGTCCTTGATCTGGCTGTACAGCTTGCCGTCGGAGAAGGTGCCGGCGCCGCCTTCGCCGAACTGCACATTGGATTCGGGGTTCAAGACCTTGTTGCGCCACAGGCCCCAGGTGTCCTTGGTGCGCTCGCGCACCTTCTTGCCGCGCTCCAGCACGATGGGCTTGAAGCCCATCTGCGCCAGCAGCAGCGCGGCGAAGATGCCACAGGGGCCGAACCCCACCACCACCGGGCGGCGCTCCAGGTTTTCCGGCGCCTGCCCCACATAGTGATATTGGGTGTCCGGCGTCGGCATCACGTGCTTGTCGGCCTTGAAGCGGGCCAGCAGACGGGCTTCGTTGGCCACGTCGATGTCGACGATGTAGGCCAGGTTCATCATGCCCTTGCGCGCGTCGTAGCTGCGCTTGAAGACGACGACCTGGCGGATGTCCTGCTCCGGCACGCCCAGATAAGCCGCGATCGCGGCGTTCAGCTCTTCCGGGGCGTGTTCCAGCGGCAGTTTCAATTCGGTAATGCGCAACATCTTGAATTCCAGTACGGGTTGGTGTCTATTCAACGAGGCGGTATTGTAGCGGCAAACCGCTCTTAACCCTATCGCCAAGTCGCAAACTTCCCGTAAGAATCTGTTCGCCGGCCTGCCGCGCGCCGTCTACCGCGCTACACCTGGAATCCGGCCACCGTCTGCCGCAGGCCGCCGGTCACCTCGTCCATGCTCTGAATGCCGCTGGACGCCTGGGTGGCGGCGGCGGCGTTGCCGGCGGCCACCTGGGCGATCTGCTCCACGTGGCGGGCGATGTCCTGGCTGGCCACGCCTTGCTCCTGCAGCGCATGGGAGATATCGCGCACCACTTGCACCACCTGGCCGGCGCTGCCGCGGATTTGCTGAATCATATCCCCGCCCTGCTCGGCCAGCGCCAGCCCGGCGCGCACCCGCTCCACGGTCTGGCTCATATTGGCGCGCGACTGATCGGAGCTGAGCTGGATCTCGTCTATCATGCCGGCGATCTCCTCGGTGGCCTGCGCGGTGCGTTCGGACAGTTTGCGCACCTCATCCGCCACCACCGCGAAACCGCGGCCGGTTTCGCCGGCGCGCGCCGCCTCGATCGCCGCGTTCAGGGCCAGGAGATTGGTCTGATCGGCAATGTCCTTGATCACCTGCATGATGCTGGAGATGGTGGCGGTCTTGTCCGCCAGCGCCGAGATCGCGCCGGCGGTCAGGTCCACCGTCTCGCTGATGCCCTTCATCTCCGCCACGGCCTTGGCGATCACTTCGCCGCCCTCGTCCGACAAGCTGCCGGACTGCTGCGACACCTGGCGCGCGTCCTGCGCGTATTGGGAGATGTGGTTGATGCTCACCGTCAGCTCTTCGATCGACGCCGCCATCGAAGTGGCGCTCTCGCTTTGCTGCTGGGAGTTGTCCGCCACCGCCTGCGCGCCGGTCACCACCTCCTCGCTCAGCCGCCCCAGTTCGCCGGCGCTGGCCACGATGTCGGCCACCATCTGCCGCAAAGCCTGCTGCATATGGGCGATATTGGCCATCAGGCTGTCCGCGTCGCCCGCCCGCACCGGCACCGGCACATCCAGCCGCCCGCCGGCGATTTCCCGCACCACGGCCGCGGTCTGCGCCGGCTCCGCGCCCAATTGCCGCATCACGCTGCGGAACAGCCACCAGCCCAGGCCGCCGCACACCGCGGCGATCAGCAGCACCTGGACCGCCACACCCAGCAATTGCACGCGCAAGGCCGCCCAGACGTCGTCCATATACAGGCCGGTGCCCACCACCCAGCCCCAGCGCGGGCTGGACTGCAAATACGCCAGCTTGGGCTGCGGCTCCGCCGAGCCGGGCTTGTCCCAGACGAATTCCGCGAAGCCCTTGCCCTGCCCCTGCCTCAGGGTCTGGTCGAACTTGTCGCCCAGGCTGCTGCCGCTGGAATCCTTGACCGCGTGCATGTCCTTGCCCACCAGCTTGGGGTTGACCCCGTGCGCCAGCCAGACCAGCCCCTTGTCCAGGGTGAAAAAATACTCCTTGCCGGCGAAACGCAGCCGGGTCAGCGCCAGCAGCGCCTGGCGCTGCGCCTCCGCCTCCGGCATGGCGCCGGCCGCCGCCCGCTCCTCGTAATTGGCCACCAGGCTCAAGGCGTTCTCCACCTGGCCGCGGATCAGATCCTGCCGGTCCGCCATCATTTGCTGATGCATGCTGCGCAGCACCAGGCCGCCCAGCAGACAAGTCAACGCGATCACGCTAAAAATCAATAACAACAAACGCTGCTTCAAGGAAAGGCCCGCTTGCATGATGTCTCCAAAAATCGCTGACGAGGCGGCAAACCGGGTCGCAGGCATGCCGCGGCGGTCCGGTTTATTCGCTGGTTTTATTAAGCAAACCCAAATAATACACCCGTCATTAATCAGCTGACCATGATTAATGACATATGCTTGATTTGCGTCAGTCGCAAGCGGCCCGGCCAGGCGCATGACTTGGCCGCTTCGCGATACCGCATCGATTTTATATTTTACAAATGTAATATCTACAAATAAAATATACACAGATGTAAAACATGGATAGACAGATGAAGCCGTTTTCCGCCACCCTCGCCCTTGCCGGCGCGCTCCTGCTCAGCGCCTGCGCCCAAATGGACGCCGTCAAACCGCAGTCCCAGCTCAAAACGCCGCCCGCCGTGAACGCGCCCTGGGCCGGCATGCCCGCGGCGGCCTGGTGGCGGCAATGGCGGGATCCCCAACTGGAGCGGCTGATCCGCCAGGCCTTGCAGGACAACCCCGGCCTGCGCGGGGCCGAGGCGCGGCTGCGCCAGGCTCAGGCGCTGAGCGAGGTCAGCGCCGCCGCCTCCCAGCCGCAAATCAACGCGCAATGGCAAAGCACCCGGCAGCTGCACGCGGAGAAAAACCTGGTGGCGCCGGCGGGTCACGGCAACTACGACTGGCAGACCCGCGCCGCCGTCAACCTCAGCTACGATCTGGACGCCTGGGGGCGCGAACGCCAGGCGCTGTCCGCCTCGCTGAGCGACGCCCAGATGGCCGCGGCCGACGCCCGGCTGAGCGCGCTGAACCTGGAGAGCGCCATCATCCGCGGCTATCTGCAGCTGGCCGAGCAATATCAGCAGCGAGATCTGGCGGCGGCGGAACTGGAACAGCAGCAGGCGCTGCTGGACCTCAGCCTGCGCCGCAAGGCCGCCGGGCTGGCCGCCCAGCCGGAGGTGGAACAGCAGCGCGGCAGGCTGCCGGCCGGCCGCGTCCAGCTGGCTCAAATCGACGAACGCATCGCCACCCTGGGCAATCAGCTGGCCGCGCTCAGCGGGCAAGCGCCCGACGCCGGAAACCGGCCGACGCGCCCCGCGCTGCGTCTGGACCAGGCGCTGGACCCGCTCGCCGCGGTGCCGGCCCAATTGCTGGGCCGGCGGCCGGACCTGAGCGCGCAACGCTGGCGGGTGGAGGCCGAGGCCGCGCGCATCAAGGTCGCCCGCGCCGCCTTCTATCCCAATATCAATCTCAGCGCCTTCGCCGGCTATCAGGCGATAGGCTTCGCCGACTTGCTGTCCCCGGCCGCCGCTCTGCGCGGCTTCGCCCCGGCGATCAGCCTGCCCATATTCGAAGGCGGCCGCCTGCGCGGCCAGCTGCGCGCCCAAACCGCCGCCTACGATCAGGCGGTGGAAAGCTACAACGCCGCCTTGATCAACGCCCTGAGCGAAACCGCCAGCGCCATCGTCCGCGCCCGCTCCGCGGACCAGCAAAGCCGGCAGGCCGAACAGGCGCTGGACGCCGCCAGCCGCGAACGGGCGCTGGCCGAACAGGCTTACCGCGCCGGCCTCAGCGATCAGAGCGCGGTGCGCCAGCTGCGGCTGAACGAGCTGTCCGCCCGGCAAAAGCGCGCTCAGGCCCAAGCCCAGCGCCTGGACAGCTACGCCGCTCTGATGGCCGCGCTGGGCGGCGGCGTCGAATCCCCCAATCCCATCGTCGGCGGAGAAAGCCCATGAGCCACTTCGAAGAAACCCGCAAACGCCTGCTCCGCGTCAAGACCAGAATTCCGGAATTTCCGCTGGCGCTGCTGACCTTGACGCGGCTGAACTACCATGTGCAAAAACGCCTTCAGGACCTGACCAACGCCGCCCTGCGCAAACACGGGCTGACCGAGAGCAGCTATCTGGTGCTGGCGGTGCTCTACGGCTCCGAGCAAGAGACGACGACGCCCGGCTCTCTGGCGGAAACCTGCTCGCAAAAACCGGCCAATATGACCCGCATCTGCAACGACCTGGAAAAGCAGGGCCTGATCCGTCGCGGCGGCCTCAGCGACGATCGCCGCGCGGTCGCCGTCACCCTCAGCGACGCCGGCCGCGAACGCATCCGCAAGCTGCTGCCCGATGTCTGGGGCAACCTGGGCAATACCTTCGCCGGCTTCAGCGCCGAGGAAATGCAGCAGCAGGAACAGTTCTACCTGCGCCAGCTCAGCAATTTGAACCAGGCGGCGCCCAACGATGAGCACGACTAGCCTCGCCGCCCGGCGCCGCTGGCTGGGCCGGGCGCTGCGCGGCGCCGGACAGGACTGGCTGCGGCAGGAGGGCGAGCGCTGGATCTTCATCCTCAAGACGCTGCTGGCCTGCTTCGCCGCGCTGTGGCTGGCCTTCCGCCTGGGCTTCGATTCGCCGGGCACCGCGCTGATCACCGTGCTCATCGTCGGTTCGCCGCAAAGCGGCCTGGTGCTGGAAAAAGGCTTTTACCGGCTCCTGGGCACGCTGGCCGGCTGCGCGGCGGCCTTGATCCTGGTCGGCATGCTGGCCTCGCAGCCGGTCTTGCTGCTGGCGGCGCTGTCGCTCTGGATAGGCCTGTGCGCCGGCTGCGCCACCTTGTACCGCAACTCGCGCTCCTACGGTTTCGTGCTGGCCGGCTACACCGCCTGCATCATCGCGCTGCCGGCCATCGGCCGCCCGCTGACGGTGTTCGACCTGGCGGTGACCCGGGTCTCGGAAATCTCGCTGGGCCTGATCTGCAGCGCGGTGGTCTACGACATCGTGTTTCCGCGCTACCAGGCGGAGCTGGTGGTCAGCAATGTGCGCGGCCGCTATCTGCGCTTCATCCTGCTGTGCCAGGACGCGCTGGCGCAGAAGCTGCACGCCAGCGATCTGGAGCAGGCCCAGCTCAAGTTCGCCGCCGACATCGCCGCGCTGGAGGCCGGCCGCGCCACGGCTTTTTTCGAAGCCGGACACGTGCGTTCGCGCAGCAATCAGCTGCACGCCTTCAACGCCACCTTCATGGCCGCGCTGACCACCTTCCACACCCTGCACCGGCAAATGGAACGGCTGCGCCGCGACGCGGACTCGCCGCTGCCCGGCCTGCTGCTGCCGCTGTTCTCCGAGGTGGCCGCCGTGCTCAGCGGCGTCGACGGCCCGGCGCGCAACGCCGCGGAAGCCCGGGACACCGAGGCGCAGCTGGGCCGGCTCCGCGCCGGCTGGCCGCGCCGCATAGACGCCGCCCGCGCGCTGCTGCCGGGCGGCGAGCGGGCCGAGCACTGGCGGATAGACTTCGACACCGCCACCGAGCTGCTGAGCCGCTTCATCGAGGAAATGCACGCCTTCGTCGGCGTCTACCACGGCTTCGCCAGCAAGATGCCGCAGCAGATCGACGCGCTGGCCGCCTATGTGCCGGGCACGCCGCTGCCGGTGGCCGTCGCCGGCGGCGTGCGCGCGGCGCTGACCCTGGGCACCCTGTCCGTCGCCTGGTATTGGCTGGCCTGGCCCAGCGCGCTGGAGGCGGTGCTGCTGGCCACCGTGCTCTGCGGTCTCGCCGCCTCCTCGCCGCGGCCGGTGCTGATGGTCAAACAATTCCTGACCGGCTTCGCGCTGGGCACGCCGCTGGCCTATGTCAGCCTGTTCTGGCTGCTGAGCGAGGGCAACGGCTTCCCGATACTGATGCTGGGCCTGCTGCCCTTCCTGGCGCTGGGCAGCTATCTGAAATGCCTGCCCAAATACGCCGGCGTCGGCGCCGGCATGACCATCGTGCTGGCCAGCGCCGTCAACCCGCAAAACCCGATGAATTACGACATCGTGGCCTTTCTCAACAACGGCATCGCCCGCATCCTCGGGCTGGCGCTGGCGGCGGCCTTCTTCCAGCTGGTGCTGCCCGAGCACACCATGGGTTCGCCGCGCCACATCGCCGCCGCCCTGTGGCGGGAAGCGCGCCGCGCCTGCGACGCCAAGCTGCCCCACTTGAAGCAGCGCTACGAGAACCGCATCCGCGACCTGCTCAATCTGCTGAACACGCTGAGCCCGGCCCAGGCCGAACTGAAACAGGCGATCACCGCCCAGGCCATCACCTTGCTGGAGCTGGGCCTGGCGGTGATCAATCTGCGCGCGCTGACCGCGGAATCGCCGTCGCCGCAGTTGCGCGCCGATCTGGAACACACGGTGGCACAGCTGGAACGCTATTTCGCCGCGCCGTCGCCGGAACGGCTGCAACAGGCCATCGCCACCATGCGTGCGGCCGGGCCGGCGCTGCGCGCCCATCTGGCGCTGGCGGAACCCGAACGCGCCGCACGCATCCAGCGGGCGCTGACCGATCTGCACCTGATCCACACCTCATTGCTGGACGTGGCCGAAGCCGCCGCAACCGCTGCGCAAGGAACTGAGCATGACTCGTGAAATCGCCGTATTCGGCATCCTGATCCCCACCCTGCTGCCGTTGTTCCTGTTCAGCCTGCTGTGCCAGGCCGGGCTGGACTGGCTGCTGGGCCGGGCCGGTCTTTACCGCCGGGTCTGGCACCCGGCCTTATTCCGCCTCAGCCTGCTGATCTGCGTGTTCAGCGGCCTGGCTCTGCTGCTGTACTGAATACGCCTCCGGCCCACCCCGAACACCCTTCCGGATAATCAATATGCGAATCAACACTCTCATCCGCTACCTGATCACCTTGCTACTGCTGGCGCTCGCCGTCTGGCTGGGCAAGGCGCTGTGGGACCACTACATGCACTCGCCGTGGACCCGCGACGGGCGCGTGCGCGCCGACGTGATCACGCTCTCCGCCGACGTGGCCGGCCTGGTGACCCAGGTAGCGGTCAAGGACAACCAGCCGGTGCGCAAGGGCGACGTGCTCTTCGTCGTCGACCGCAGCCGCTACGCGGCGGCGCTGACCCAGGCCGAGGCCGCGCTGGAGGGGCAGCGCACCGAGAAAAACCGCCGCGGCAAGGAGGCGGCGCGTCGCGACGGCCTGGACAGCGCCGTGGTGTCCGCCGAAAACCGCGAAACCGCGGCCTTCGCCGCCGCCGCGGCCGGCTCCCAATACCAGGCGGCGCTGGCGGCGCGCGATCTGGCCCGGCTCAATCTGGAACGCACCGTGGTGCGCGCCCCGGTGGACGGCTATGTGACCAATCTCAATGTCCATGCCGGCGACTTCGCCGCCGTCGGCGCGCCCAAGCTGGCGCTGATAGACCGCAACTCCTATCGCGTGGAAGGCTATTTCGAGGAAACCAAGCTGCCGATGCTCAAACCCGGCGCCAAGGTGGAGATCACCCTGCTCAGCGGCGGCCCGACCCTGAGCGGCCGCGTCGCCAGCATCGCCCGCGGCATCACCGACCGCGACGCCGGCACCGGCCGCGAACTGCTGGCTGACGTCAATCCCACTTTCAACTGGGTGCGGCTGGCGCAGCGGGTGCCGGTGCGCATCGAGCTGGACGCGCTGCCGGCCGGGCAGCTGCTGGTGGCTGGCACCACCTGCACCGTGGTGGTGCGCTAGCTCCGCGACAAGCATGAAAAATGGGGCCGTTGGCCCCATTTTTCATTTCCCCACTGAGTCGCTGTTACAGCCGCCGCGCGCGGAAGGTATCGCACTGCGCTATGTCGCCGCTGTCGAAGCCGCGGCGGAACCAGCGCACCCGCTGCTCGCCGCTGCCGTGAGTGAAGGAGTCCGGCACCACTTCGCGGCCGGCCGAACGCTGTAAGGCGTCGTCGCCTATCCTGGCCGCGGCGTTCAGCGCCGTCTCCAGATCGCCCTGCTCCAGAATTCGTCTCGCCTGGTCCGCATGACGTCCCCACACCCCTGCCAGGCAGTCCGCCTGCAGCTCCTGACGCACCGACAAAGCGTTGGCGCGCCGCTCGTCGCTGCGCGCCATCTCTTCGTCCACCTTCGCGGAAATGCCAAGCTGATGCTGGACATGATGTCCGACTTCATGCGCAATTACATAAGCTTGGGCAAACTCGCCCGGCGCGCCCAATTCACGGCCCAGGGTCTGGAAGAAAGACAGATCGATGTAGATTTTCTCGTCCCCGGGACAGTAGAACGGACCGATGGCCGCGTCGCCTCGACCGCAGGCCGTGGGCGTCGCCCCGCTGAACATCACCAGCTTGGGCGGCCGGTAACGCTGGCCCTGAGCTTCGAACAAGGGCTGCCACACATCCTCGGTATCCGCCAGCATCACGCGGATGAACTTGGCGTCGCGGTCGTCCGCCGCGCTGGCCCTGGCTGGCGCCTGCTGTTCGGCCGCCGGCTCCATCTCGCTGATCAGATTGATCACCGTTATCGGATTGACGTCGAACACCAGCCAGGCCACCAGGCCGATCAAGACCGCGCCGATGCCGAACGCCCCGCCGCCGCCCCCACCGCGTTCGCCGCGGCGGTCTTCCACATTATCGCTTTCCCGGTTCCCATCCCAACGCATGCCCAATCCCCCCAAGTCCATTCTCGCCCGCTCAGGCCGCTTCGCCGCGGCACCTTAGAACAAGGACATCAAAAAGTTCCGCATGGTACGCGTTTGACTTGAAACCGGCCAGACCCGCCCGGCGAACGCAGCGGACCTTGAACCCGTTCTTACAGCAGGCGCCAAATGCCCCACTGCACCGCCAGCGCGAACAAGGCCGCCAGCAAATCGTCCACCATCACGCCGAAACCGCCGCCCACATGACGGTCCAGCCAGCGGATAGGCCAGGGCTTGAGAATGTCGAAAAAGCGGAACAAGACAAAGGCCAGCAACCAGGCCAAGGGCGTGGCCGGCGCGAAGGCCAGCACCAGCAGCATGGCGACGATCTCGTCCCAGACGATGCCGCCGTAATCGTGCACGCCCAGCGCCCGGCCGCTGTAGCCGCAGATCCAGATCCCGGCGATGAACAGCGGCAGGCACAGCGCCGCCAGCGCCAGTCCCTGCACCCCCAGCGCGTTCAGCACAAAGAACAAGGGATAGGCGGCCACCGTGCCCCAGGTGCCGGGCGCCTTGCGCGCCAGGCCGCTGCCGAAGCCAAAGGCCAGGAAATGGGCGGGATGGCTCAGGACGAAGCGCCAGTCCGGCTGCAGTTTCAGGGTTTCGGTCTCATTTGAAATGGTCATAGCCGGTGCTTTCCAGTTGAATGATGTTGCCCTCGCCGTCCAGCAGGCTGACGCCCTGGCCGGCAACGATGCGGCCGATGCGGCTGAGACGGCAGCCCGCCGTCGCGGCGCAGGCCTCGATCTGCGCCCGGCGCTCGGCCGGCGCGGTGAATACCAGTTCGTAATCGTCGCCGCCCGCAGCCAGGCAATCCAGCCATTGCCCGCGCGCGGTCTCCGCCAGCGGGTGGGACGGCAAGGCCTCGGCCCAGACTTCCGCGCCCACCCGGGAGGCGGCGGCGATATGGCCGAGATCCGACAGCAGACCGTCGGACACGTCGGCGGCGGCGTGCGCCAAGGGCAGCAAAGCCCGCCCCAGGGCAATGCGCGGCTCCGGGTATTCCAGCTTGCGCCAGGCCGCCTCGCGCAAACCGTCCGGCAAGGGCGCGAGCTTGCCCAGCCGGCTACGCACCGCCATCGCGCCCAGACCCAGCTCGCCGCTGACCCAGACATCGTCGCCCGCGCGGGCGGCGGCGCGGCGCAGCGCCTGACCGCCCGGCGTCTCCCCGCCCACGGTCACCGACAGCGTCAAGGGGCCGCGCGTGGTGTCGCCGCCTATCACGTCAACGCCGTAACGCTCCGCCAATGCGAAGAATCCTTGGGAAAACCCGGCGGCCCAGGCCTCGTCCATCGCCGGCAAGGCCAGCGACAGCACCACCCAGCGCGGCGCGGCGCCCATTGCCGCCATATCGGACAAGTTCACCGCCAGCGTCTTATGGCCCAAGGCCTCCGGCGCGACGTCGGCGAAAAAATGCCGCCCTTCCACCAGCATGTCCACCGAGACATGCAGATCGCAGCCCGGCGTCGGCCGCAGGATGGCGGCGTCGTCGCCGACGCCCAGGACCGCGCCGCCGGCCGGCCGCGTGAAATAACGGCGGATCAATTCAAATTCATTCATCACGATCTTTCTGCCCGGCCGATATGAAAACACCCGCGGCAGCGGGTGTGTTCTGGTCTGACGGCGCCGGCGACAAGGCCTTAGTTCTGACGACGCGCCTTCTGCGACGCCACTTCGTCGGCGCGCACTTCGGCGGCCAGCTTGTCCAGCACGCCGTTGACGAACTTATGACCGTCGGTGCCGCCGAAGGTCTTGGTGATTTCAATGGCTTCGTTGATGATCACCGGATACGGGGTTTCCGGATGCTGGGTCAGTTCCAGCGCGGCCATCAACAGCACGGCGCGTTCCACCGGGCTGACTTCGTCTTCGGCGCGTTCGTAATAGTGGCCGATCTGCTTGGACAGCGCGCCCACGTCTTTCAGCACGCCGTACAGGATTTCGCGGAACAGGGCTTCATCGGCCTTGGCGAAGTATTCATTCTCGCGCAGATGCTTTTCGATCAGGGAGGCCGGACGATCCGGGTTCAGCTCCCATTCGTAAATGCCTTGGATGGCAAATTCGCGGGCGCGGCGGCGAGCGGTTTTCATAGAGGTTCCTTGTAAAGAGCGGAGAGCCGGGCACGCCCGGCTCCGGTATCTTGGCGGGAGCCGATCAGCCGCGCTGGATGCGCTTGCGCAGATTCGCCATCTCCACCGCCACGGCAGCGGCCTCGCGGCCTTTGACTTCCATGCGCACTTCGGCCTGCTCGTCGGTTTCGGTGGTCAGAATCGCGTTGGCGATCGGGATGTCGAAGTCCAGGCCGACGCGGGTCACGCCCGCGCCGGATTCGTTCGACACCAGTTCGAAATGGTAGGTTTCGCCGCGGATCACCGCTCCCAGCGCCACCAGCGCGTCGAAGCGGCCGCTCTTGGCCATGGTCTGCAACACCAGCGGCGCTTCCAGCGCGCCCGGCACCGTGGCCAGGGTCACGTCCTCGGCGGCCACGCCCAGCCGGGCCAGCTCGCCCAAGCAGGCGTCGCGCAAGCCTTCGCAAACCGGGGTGTTGAAACGCGACATCACAACGCCGATTTTCAGGCCCTTGCCCGTCAGATCGGGTTCTATACGCTGGATAGCTTGAAGCATCTTGTTCCTCGCGGCGGAATCACTACGGAAAACCGGAGATTCTACCTCAATCCCCGGGCCTTAGCCATTGCGCAGCCGCTCATTCTTCATCCACGTGGAAGGCGCTCGGCTGGCAAAAGCCGGTCACTTCCAGGTCGAAGCCGGTCATGGACGGCAGGCTGACCGGAGCGGTCATCAGCTTCATCTTGCCTACGCCCAGCGCCTTGAGCATTTGCGCGCCGATGCCGAAGGTCTTGCTGTCCCAACGCTGCTTCTGCTGCTCCTGGCCCAGCGCGCGCTGCGCCAGCGCCTCGCCGGTTTCGTCGCGATACAAGAGCACCACCACGCCGTGACCGGCCTCCTCGATCATTTCCAAGGCATTGGGCACGGTCCAGGAGTGCTGGCTGCACAAGGGCGCCAGCACGTCGATCACCGACAAGGGCTCGTGCACGCGCACCAGGGTTTCGCGCTGCGCCTGGATCTCGCCCTTGACCAGGGCCAGATGGGTGGCGCGGGTGGTGATGTCGCGGAACACGTGCAGCTCGAATGCGCCGAACGGCGTATCCACCGGCCGCTGACCCACTTTTTCCACCAGCGATTCGGTGCGGCTGCGGTACTGGATCAGGTCGGCGATGGTGCCCACCTTCAAACCGTGCTCGCCGGCGAACTCCACCAGCTCCGGCAAGCGCGCCATGGTGCCGTCGTCGTTCATGATTTCGCAGATCACGCCAGCCGGCTCCAGGCCGGCCAGCATCGCCAGATCGCAACCGGCCTCGGTGTGGCCGGCGCGGATCAGCACGCCGCCTTTTTGCGCTTTCAGCGGGAAGATGTGGCCCGGCTGCACCAGGTCCGCCGGCTTGGCTAGCCGCGCCACCGCGGCCTGCACGGTGCGAGCGCGGTCCGCGGCGGAAATGCCGGTGGTCACGCCTTCGGCAGCTTCGATGGACACGGTGAAGTTGGTGCTGTACGGGGTGCCGTTATTGCTGACCATCAGCGGCAGGTTCAATTGCTGACAACGCTCCTCGGTCAAGGTCAGACAGATCAGCCCGCGGCCGTGCTTGGCCATGAAGTTGATCGCCTCCGGGGTGACGAACTCCGCCGCCATCACCAGATCGCCTTCGTTCTCGCGGTCTTCGGCGTCCACCAGCACCACCATCTTGCCGGCCTTGATGTCGGCGATAACGTCCTGAATCGGGGAAATAGTCATACCGTCTTCCTTCGTAAGCACTTGTTTTTGGCGCGGGCCGCCGCCCGCCTGAATTCATTATCAGTACCTGTTCAAAGTCTCGCGGGCCAAGGCGAAAACAACTGAAGAGCGTATACGGCGCATCGGCATTCTGCAGCGCTACTCGCCGTGCCGCGCCCTCGCGAAGCGCAACAGACTTTGAACAGCTTCTCAGCCGGGCAACAGGTCCAGACTGACATAATCTCCATGGCGATGGATGTCGCCGTCGCGCAAACGCAAGGGCCGCGCGAACAAGGGCCCGTCCGTCACCAATGTGTGAAACTCGCCGGCCTCGGCGCAAGGGTCCAAACCTTCCGCCAACATCCGGTCCACCACCTCGCGGCTCAACTCGCGACCCAGCCACTCTTCGCTCGCCAGCCGGGTGTTCACCACCACGATGCGGGCTTGGAAGCCCGCGTCGATGAGTTCGCGCACCAGCTCGGCGCGCGGCTGCTGCCACAGTGGCAGCCAAGCTTGCAGGCCGGCGGCGGCGCAAACCTTCTCCTCCCACTCGCGATGGGCGTCCAGATCGATGTCGCCGAACACCGCGGCCTCGCAGCCGTCGGCGCGCGCCTCTTCCAGCCGGGCGATGAACTCGGCCTCATAACCGTCCCAGCTCGCACGGCCCACCCGCAAGGGCAGGCCCAGCGCCGCGGCTTGCAGCGCCAGCACTTCCGGACGCACCCCATGCGAGCGCGAGCGCCGGCCATCCTCGTCCATCATGGTCAGCAAGACCTGCGGGCTGGCGCCGGCGCTCACCGCGCGCCACAAGGCCAGGCAAGAGTCCTTGCCGCCGCTCCAGGAGGCCAGCACGCGCCGGCCGGCTCTGTTCACTCAGCGGCTCCGCGCTGGGCCAGCACCCGTTCCA
Source organism: Chromobacterium sp. FG22 (assembly GCF_057809415.1). Taxonomy (NCBI): domain Bacteria; kingdom Pseudomonadati; phylum Pseudomonadota; class Betaproteobacteria; order Neisseriales; family Chromobacteriaceae; genus Chromobacterium; species Chromobacterium sp. FG22. The sequence continues at coordinate 65,601 of NZ_JBMDJX010000005.1, forward strand.
CCGTTTCCACGATGGCCTGGGTTTGCGGGTCCACTTCGATATTGATCAGATCGCCCACTTTGCGCGACTTGATGATGGTGCGCTCCAGGGTTTCCGGAATCAGATGCACGCAGAAACGGTTGTCCGTCACCTCGCCTATGGTCAGGCTGATGCCGTCAATACCGATATAGCCCTTGGCGAACACGTATTTGATGTGTTCCGCCGGCAATTCGAACCAAACGGTGCGATTATTGGGCAGATCGATCACTCGGGACACCTTGGCCAGGCACAAGATATGGCCGGACATTGCGTGGCCGCCGATTTCATCGCCGAAACGCGCGGCGCGCTCGATATTGACCAGATCGCCCGCTTGCAGCAGGCCAAGATTGGTGACGCGCAGGGTTTCGCGCATCAGGTCGAAAGAAACTTGATCGCCGTTGATGGCGGTGACGGTAAGGCAGCAGCCGTTGTGGGCCACCGAGGCGCCCAGTTCCAGACCGGGCAACAGCGCGTCGGGCAAGCGCAGCGTATGAGTGCGGAAGTCCTGCTTCTCCGTGATGGCGATCACTTCCGCCACCCCTTGGACGATACCGGTAAACACGAAGACGCTCCTTTGCTAGGGATTCGGAGCGCCATTGTAACGCAAGGAGGGGCGCGCGGCCCCTCCTGGTCTTAAATCGGACTCAAGCTTTTTCCCGGCATTTAGAAACGCCAGGACACGCTGGTGCGGATCGCGCGCCCCATGCCCTCGGCGCCCTCGGTCAGATAGGGGGTGTATTGAGTATTGAACAGATTGTCCACCGCCAGCCGCGCCTCAAAGCCCTTGAGCCGGCCCTGCGGCTGCCAGCCAAGGAACAGACCATACAGCGAGTAGCCATGCTGCGCCGGATAAATGAAGGCACTATCGTGCAACACCCGATCCTGCTTGCGCACAAACTTGCCCTGCCCGCTCAAGGACAGGCCGATCTTGTTCCAGCGATAGCCGAGATTGGCCACCGCCTTGCGCGGCGGAATATTGGTGATGGGCTCGTCCTTGCCCCAAGGATCCAGCAGACTGTGATTCCGATCCCCCTTAGTGGAAGACAAGGACAAGCTGCCGAACCATCCGCCGGCCTGATAGCGCCCCTCCAATTCGAAGCCCTGGATCACGTAGCCGGGCATATTGCGGTAAAGACCCGCTCCAGGCGGCAGCGGCCAGCCCGGCCCGTCACCCCGATTTTTCCCCAGCCGCTGCGCAATATCGCTCTTGACAGTTTGACGGTACCAGGTCAGCGCCGCGGATAGACTATCTCCGGACGCCAACACATTGCCGCGTTCATACTCCAGACCCAGTTTGAACGCATTCAGCGTCTCCGGTCGCAACTGGCGGCTACTGGCCGTGGTCTTGCTACCCTCGGCCTGAGTGTCATAAACCTCATCCACACCCGGCGCACGCCAGGTGCGGCTATAGGCGGCATCCAGCGTCCATCCAGGCCTGAAATTCCAACGCGCGCCCAGCCGCGGCGACCAGCCAGAATAGGCCAGACCGCTGTAGTCATGCCCCAGAGTTGGGTCGTTATACGCGGAAGCCAGGTTTTCCCGCCCCTGTATCCACACATGGTCGTAGCGCAGCGAAGGCGTCAGCGTCAGGCCGGCCAAGGGCTGCCATTGATGCACCCAGTAGGCGGAGCGCACGGTTTCTTCGCCCGGCGGTTGGTAGCGCGGATTCAAATAGCCGTAGTTGTAAGCCGGATCCTTCACCTTGTCCGGGCGATAGAACAAGGCGTCCAGCGTTTTGTGCGCCCAGCTGACGCCCACGGTGACTTCCTGGCTTGCCCAACCGGAACCAAAGCGGGCGATATTGCGCAACTCCAGACGCCGGTCGCGCTGAGTCACCCAACTTTCGTTTCCATATTGCGAGGAGAAAGCATAAATACTGGCCGTCGGCGGCCGGGTATCGTGCTGATAACGCCGCGACTGGGCGTAACTCAGCTGTAGATCCAGCCACGGCGAATCGCTGACAAAAGTCCAGTCCGCGCTCACCGTCTCGTTTTCCTGCTCACGCCAGACGGATTTACGCAGCCAGGCACCTTCAAAACCGTATTTTTGTATTTCACTCTCGCTCGGCGCGGGAATATCGCCGCGCTTGGCCGCCCACGGCGTGCGCCGCTCCTCCTCCTGACGCGTCCAGCCCAGACGCAGCCGATGACCAGACACCGGGCGCCAAGCCAGTTTCAGCATGCCGCCCTCGAGATCGTTGCCGGAAAACATCATACTGGAGCCGTCGCCCAACTTACCATTACCGGCACGCGAGCGCGTCATATAGGCCAGGATGTCGGCCTTGCTGCCCGGACCGCCGGCGTAGGCGGCCAGCGACTGGCCGAACTGATTGCCGTTGTCCTGATACATCAACTTGGCGAAGCCGCCCACCGATTTGCCCGGCTGCAGCAACTCCGCCACGGTCTTGGTTTCCGCCTTGACCACGGCGCCAAAGGCGCCATTGCCGTAGAACGGCGAATGCCCCCCCTTCAGCACCTCCACCGAACCCAACAATTCCGGATCAATGAAAGAGCTGCCCTGCTGATATTTCTCGAAACCTTGCGGCGCGCCGTCCAGGGTCACTTGCACATGCTCGACCGACTCGAAGCCCCAGACATTGATGGTCTGCCCTCCGGGGCGCTGCGAGCCGCCGGCGTTGACGCCGGGCAGAGCGTCCAGCACTTCGGCCAGCGAACGGGCTTGCGGCCGCTCGATTTCTTCGCGGTCCAGCTTATTGCTGCCCACCCGCGCCTGCGGACCGTCGGCGGTGACGTGGACGGTGTCCAGGCGCGCCGGCGCCTCGGCGGCCCAGACGCCGGGCGCGGCTAGGCAAGCCAGGCTGAGCACGAGCGCCTTGGGGCGGAAACGCGGCGGATTTTGAGCGGGGGAAATGGAATCGGGGCAAGACGAGAAAAGGTAGCAGCCAGGCATCACGGTTTTGTTATATTAATGATAATCATTCTCAATATTAACATAAAACTTCCACCTTAAGGCAAGTCCGGTAAAATAGCCGGCTTTATCGAATTCCAATACAAGCATCCCCATGTCCGCCGAACTCGCCCGCATCGCCGAAGAAGTGTCCCACCGCCGCACCTTCGCCATCATTTCCCACCCTGACGCCGGTAAGACCACGCTGACCGAAAAGCTGCTGCTGTTCTCCGGCGCCATCCAGATGGCCGGCACCGTCAAGGGCAAGAAAGGCGGCAAGTTCGCCACCTCCGACTGGATGGAGATCGAGAAGCAGCGCGGCATCTCGGTGGCGTCCTCGGTGATGCAGTTCGAATACCGCGACCACACCGTCAACCTGCTGGACACCCCGGGCCACCAGGACTTCTCCGAAGACACCTACCGCGTGCTGACGGCGGTGGACAGCGCCCTGATGGTGATAGACGCGGCCAAGGGCGTGGAGGAGCAGACCATCAAGCTGCTGAACGTCTGCCGCCTGCGCAGCACGCCCATCGTCACCTTCATGAACAAATACGACCGCGAGGTGCGCGACAGCCTGGAGCTGCTGGACGAGGTGGAAAACGTGCTGAAGATCCGCTGCGCGCCCATCACCTGGCCCATCGGCATGGGCAAGGCTTTCCGCGGCGTTTACAGCCTGTTGAACGATGAAGTCATCCTGTTCGAACCGGGCGCGGAAAAACTGATCACCGACGTGGAAGTGATCAAGGGCATAGACAATCCCCGCCTGGACCAGCTGTTCCCGCTGGAAATGGAACAACTGCGCATGGAGATCGAGCTGGTCAAGGGCGCGTCCAACGAGTGGAATCTGGACCAGTTCCTGGCCGGCGAACTGACGCCGGTGTTCTTCGGCTCCGCCATCAACAACTTCGGCGTGCGCGAAATCCTGGACGCGCTGATCAACTGGGCGCCGGCGCCGCAGCTGCGGGACGCCACCGTGCGCGATGTCGCGCCCACCGAAGGCAAGTTCTCCGGCTTCGTGTTCAAGATCCAGGCCAATATGGATCCCAAGCACCGCGACCGCATCGCCTTCCTGCGCGTGTGTTCCGGCCAGTTCGAGCGCGGCATGAAGATGAAGCATCTGCGCCTGAACCGCGACATCGCCGCCTCCAGCGTGGTGACCTTCATGTCTCACGACCGCGAGATCGTAGAAGAAGCGTTTGCCGGCGACATCATCGGCATCCCCAACCACGGCAATATCCAGATCGGCGACAGCTTCTCCGAAGGCGAGGAACTGACCTTTACCGGCATTCCCTTCTTCGCGCCGGAACTGTTTCGTGGCGTGCGCATCAAAAACCCTTTGAAGCTGAAACAGTTGCAGAAAGGCTTGCAGCAACTGGGCGAGGAAGGCGCGGTGCAAGTATTCAAGCCGCACAGCGGCGGCGACCTGATTCTGGGCGCGGTGGGCGTGCTGCAGTTTGAAGTGGTGGCCTCGCGCCTGGCCGCCGAATACGGCGTGGACGCGATGTTCGAATCCGCCAGCATCTGGTCCGCGCGCTGGTTCAGCTGCGAGGACCGCAAAAAGCTGGACGAATTCGTCAAAGCGCTGCAGATCAACATCGCCACCGACGCCGGCGGCAACCTCGCCTACCTGGCCCCCAACCGCGTCAACCTGCAACTGACCCAGGAACGCTGGCCGGACATCGTATTCCACGAAACCCGCGAACACGCGGTCAAACTCAACGACTGAAGCTGAAACCGACGCCCGACATGGAGCCCAAGGCCACCCTATTCGACTTGATAGGCTATCTGCGCGACAACTACTCGCACGAGATAGCGCGCTCGCTGATCCTGATCGCCGCCCTGCTGATCATCCGCCTGGTGATGGACCGGCTGCTGGCGGCCAACAACAGCATAGCGATCGAGTCGAAACGGCGCTGGTCGGTGAACACCCGCAACATCCTGTTCATCTCCGGCCTGGCGGGCATCGGCCTGATCTGGGCCAGCGAGCTGCAAACCATCGCGGTGTCGATGCTGGCCTTCGCCGCCGCGCTGATCCTGGCCACCAAGGAACTGATCATGTGCCTGTCCGGCGGCCTGGTGCGCCAGACCTCCAACAGCTACAGCCTGGGCGACCACATCGAAGTGGGCGCGGTGCGCGGCCGGGTGGTGGACATCGGCCTGCTGTCCACCACGGTGATGGAGATCGGACCCAATCACAGCTCGCACCAGATGACCGGGCGCGCGCTGACCTTCCCCAACAGCCTGCTGCTGTCCACGCCGGTGATCCGCGAAAACTATATGGGCGACTATGTGATGCACATCGTCAACGTGCCCATGGCCTACACCGTGCCGCCCATCCGCGCCGAACGCCTCTTGATGGCGGCGGCGGAAGAATCCTGCCAGCCCCACCTGGAAGTGGCGCGTCAGCACATGGAAGACATGGCCAAACGCAATCTGGTGGACATTCCGTCGGTGGAGCCGCGCATCGCCTTGCAGCCGGTGGATGAAAAACGCTATCAGTTGATCTTGCGCATCGCCATTCCGGCCCGAGACCGGCATCGTATCGAACAAACCATCCTGCACAGTTTTCTGGCGCAATGCTTTCCGGAGCAGAACGACGCCGCCCAGGCCTGAAGCGACGGCGTATCGCGCGCAAATAATTAGAGCAAGAACTCCAAATTTGCGTTAGAATGGCGCATCGCGAATGTCATTGAACAGCCCAAGCGCATCATGAGCAAAAACAGAATCAAAACCTACGACCGCATCATCCAGGAGAGCCTCAAGCTGTTCAACGAACAGGGCGAGCGCAGCATCACCACCAATCACATCGCCGCGCATCTGGGCATCAGTCCGGGCAATCTGTACTACCACTTCCGCAACAAGGAAGAAATCGTCTACCAGATCTTCCTGATGTACCGCGAGTTCATCAACCAGCGTTTGGCGGTGCCGGAAAACCGCGAAATGACGGTGGACGATCTGGTCAACTACCTGGACACCGCCTTCCTGGCGATGTGGCAGTTCCGCTTCATGTTCTACGACCTGCCGGGCATGCTGGCGCGCAACCCTCAGATGCAGTCGGAGTACCACCAGTTCGTCAACACCGAGCTGAAAAACATCCTGGCCGAGCACTTTCGCGAATTCATCCGCCTGGGCCTGCTGGAAATGGACGAGGAAGACATCGAACCGGTCAGCATCAATATCTGGCTGGTGGTAAAGTTCTGGTTCGCCTTTGAACAGACCGCGCGCCCCAAGGCGCCGATCACCGAGGAATCCGGCCACCGCGGCGTGCTGCAGGTGCTGGCCCTGCTCAAGCCCTATGTGCAGGATCAGTATATGGGCGCCTTCCAGGCGCTGTGCGAACGCCACAAAGTGTGACGACCCGCCTCCGCGAAAAGAGCAAAGCCGCGTAACCGCGGCTTTTTTCATGCGTCGGCGCTTCTAAAGCGGATTACAGGCTACGCCCCAAGGCCGCCGCCAAGGGCCGCAATTCCGCCATCAGGGCGGCCAGCCCTTCCGGCGTCAAGGCCTGATCGGCCTCGCACAAGGCGGTTTCCGGCTGCGGATGCATGTCCAGCAGCAAGCCGTCCGCGCCGGCGGCCAGGGCCGCCTTGGCCAGAGCGGGCACCAGCCAGGCTTTGCCGGCGGCGTGGCTGGGATCGACGATCACCGGCAAATGGGTCTCGCGCTTGAGCAGGGGAATCGCGCTGACGTCCAGCGTGGCGCGGTAGGCCGGCTCGAAGCTGCGAATGCCGCGCTCGCAGAACACGATGTTGTGGTTGCCGCCGGCGGCGATGTATTCGGCCGCCATCAGCCAGTCGCCCAAGGTCGCGGCGACGCCGCGCTTGAGGATGACCGGTTTGTTCAAACGCCCCACTTCCTTCAACAACTCCACGTTCTGCATGCTGCGCGAGCCGATCTGGATGATGTCCACGCCCTGCTCCAGAAACACGTCCAGCATGCGCACGTCGGCCAATTCGGACACCACCGGCAAACCTTCAGCGCGGCCGGCGGCGATCAACTGCTCGATGCCCTCCACGCCCAAGCCCTGGAAACCGTAAGGGCTGGGATGCTGCTTGAACACCCCGCCGTGCAGCAGCCGGCAGCCGGCGGCCCGCGCCGCGGTCGCGGCCTGAGCGATTTGCGACGCCGACTCCACGGCCGACGGACCGGCGATCACCTGCAAGGCCTCGCCGCCGAAAGCCAGGCCTCGCGCCTGCACTACGCTGTTCTGCGGATGGGTTTCCCGCGACACGATGCGGTATTCCCGCACCACTCGCATCGCCCGCTCCACGCCAGGCATGGATTCAAACATTTCCGGCGACAGGCTGCGCTCGTCGCCCACCGCGCCGATGATGGTGCGTTCCGCGCCGCGCGACACATGCTCGCTGAGTCCCGCCCCGCGGATCTTGGCCACCACGGCCGCCACTTCGCTTTCCGGCGCCAGCCGGTTCATGATGATGATCATCCGCTACCCCGTTCAAAACCCTTCATCGCCGCCAGCGCCGGGCCAAACGCCGTCCCAGCCGCGACCAGAACGACGGACGCTGCGCGCCGCGCCGGAAAAAGCCGGCCAGCGCATGCGCCAGCCGCCACGGCGCCGAAGCATGCAAGCGTTCGAAAATGCGCCCGCGCCAGTAAACGAAGCCATTATACAGCCGCAGGAACCAGGCCACCCGCATCAGCGCCGGCCGGGTCAGCGCAAACAGCCGCGCCGCCAGCGCGGTGCCGCCCAGCTTGGCCAGCAGAATGATCAGCAAGCCCAGCAGCGCGTGGCCGCGTCCGATCAGGAACAGCGCCGCCAGCTTGACCGGCAGCAGCAAGGCGGCCGGCAACGCGAACATCGCCAAGGCCGCCCACGGCGGCAAGGCGGCGATGCGCCGCTCCAGCGCCGCCAGCGGCGGCCAGGTCGCCAAGCGTCCCAGCGCCGCGGACAACTCGTCCCAAGCGTATTCCTCGAACAGGATGATCAAGGCCGCCAGCAAGGCCGGCGGCCAGGTCAACACCCGTTTCAGCCGGCGCCAGCCCAGCGCCGCCGTTTCCCTTGCGCGCATCTCGGTTTCAGCGCTGGCTCAGGCCTTGGCCAGGTCCAGCCACTTGGCCACCTCTTGCGGCCGGTAGGCGCGCATCTCCGTCAGCAGCGTGGGCAGGTCCTCGCTGATGCGGAACAGGTCCATATTGCCGGGGCGGGCGAAGCCTTCGGCCACCGCGTGCTCCATCATCCGGTGCAAGGGCTGGTAATAGCCGGCGGCGTCGAGCAGGCCTACCGGCTTGCCGTGCAAGGACAGCTGGCCCCAGGTCAGGATCTCGAACAATTCGTCGAAGGTGCCGAAGCCGCCCGGCAAGGCGATGAAGCCGTCGGACAACTCCGCCATCAGCGCCTTGCGCTGATGCATGGTTTCGGTGACATGAATCTCCGTCAGGCCGGTATGCGCCACTTCCTTGGCCTTGAGAAACTCCGGAATCACGCCGACGACCTTGCCGCCGGCCGCCAGCGCGGCGTCCGCCGCCACGCCCATCAGGCCGACCTTGCCGGCGCCGTAAACCAGGGTCACGCCCTGCTCGGCCAAGGTGCGGCCAAAATCGCGCGCGGCCGCTTCGTATTCGGGCTTGGCGCCCTTATTGGAGCCGCAAAACAGACAGATGGCTTTCATTTTTATTTTTCCCCTATTGAAACATCAGCGTCAAAAACACAACGGGCCGCTGCGCGGCCCGCTTGCATCCCCCTCCGGCGCTCAAAGCACCGCGAGCGGATAAGAACCCAATACCTTGACGAAGGAAGTGCACTCGGCGAGGCCGGCCAAGGCCTGGCGCACATTGGCATCGTCTCTATGCCCCTCCATATCGATGAAGAACACATAGTCCCACAGCCCGGCCCGCGAAGGCCGCGACTCGAACTTGCTCATGGACACGCCATTGCCGGCGATGGGCGCCAGCAGATGGTGCACCGCGCCTGGGCGGTTGGGCGCGGACACCACGACCGAAGTCTTGTCCTGACCGGTCACGCCCACGTCCTGCAGCCCCAGCACCAGGAAACGAGTGGTGTTGTTGGGCTCGTCCTCGATATTGGACGCCAGCTTCAGCAAAGCGTAGCGCTCGGCCGCGGCCTGACCGGCGATCGCCGCCGCGCCCTCGTCTTCGGCCGCCAGGCGCGCCGCTTCGGCGTTGCTGGCCACCGACACCCGCTCCACCGCCTCCGGCAGATTCTTGTTCAGCCACTCGTGACACTGCGCCAGCGCCTGGGCGTGGGCGTACACGCGGCGGATGCCGTCCAGGCCCTCCACCTTGCGCAGCAAATGGTGATGGATGCGCAGCACCACTTCGCCGCAAATCTTCAGCGGGCTGGTCACCATCAGGTCCAACGTGCGGCCCACCGCGCCTTCGGTGGAGTTTTCCACCGGCGCCACCACGTAATCCAGGCCGCGCGACTCCACCAGGCGGAAGGCCTCGTCGATCGAGCTACAGGCCACGGTGCGCGCCGCGTGGCCGAAATGCTTGAGCGTGGCCAGCTGGCTGAACGTGCCTTCCGGCCCCAGATAGGCGATGGACAAGGGCTTTTCCAGCGCCAGGCATTCGGACATCACCTCGCGGAACAAGCGCGCCACCGACTCGCCCGGCAAGGGGCCGGGATTCAGTTCTTTGACGCGGCGCAGCACCTGCGCCTCGCGCTCGGGCCGATAAATGATGCCGCCGCCCTTGATCTCGCCGATTTCGCGCGCATGGGTGGCGCGCTGGTTCAGCAGATTGAGGATTTCCACATCGATGTTGTCGATGGCGTCGCGGTGCTGTTTAAGTAAATGTTCCGACACGGCTTCCAGTCTTTCTCTATTGCACACATCCTGTGAAGACGCGCCGCCCGGCTTGGCCGCGAGCGCGTCTCTAAACACTCAGTTTCCGCGAGATGAGCCAGGCTCGCAAGCCTTTGTCGCGAGAAAACCCAAGAGACCGGCCCGCGCTTAGAACGTGTTTACGATCTTGCGAGCTAGAGCGAGACAAGGCGAAAACGACGGAGAAAGCGGAGTGCGCCGGCATTCCAAAGACGCTCTCAACACCGTATCGCCGAAACGCCGCGGACCTTGAACCGCTTCCTAGCCAAAGCAGGTCCACACCCGGTTGGCCAGATCCACCACGAAATCCGCGCGCAGATACATCCCGGTCAGCCAGGCCAGCAGCAAGACCGCGCCGATGGAAAACAACCAGGTTCTCACGCGTCCTCCTTGGCGAAACTGGCCGACGGGGTTTCCCGCACCGGCAGATTGGCGGCGGCGGCCAGCAAGCCCAGCGCTATCGCCAGCATCCACACCAGATCGTAGTTGCCGAGCAGATCGTAAAGCGCCCCGCCCAGCCACACCCCCAGGAAGCTGCCCACCTGATGCGAGAAAAACACCGCGCCGGACAACATGCCCAGATGACGCACGCCAAACATGCCGGCGATCACCCCATTGGTCAGCGGCACCGTGGACAGCCACAGAAAGCCCATCGCCGCGGCGAACACCGCCACCGAAACGCCGCTGAGCGGCAGCAGAAGGAAGACCGCGATCACCACGCTGCGCGCCAGGTAAATGAAACTGAGCAGGCCGGGCTTGGACCAGCGGCTGCCCAGTTCGCCAAAGGCCATGGTGCCGAAGATGTTGAACAGGCCGATCAAGGCCAGCGCCAGGCTGGCGACGCCGCCGCCCAGGCCGTGGTCGCGCAGATAGGCCGGCAAATGCACGCCGATGAACACCACCTGGAAGCCGCAGACGAAATAACCGGCCATCAAGAGGCGGAAGCCGCGCTCGGCCCAGGCGGCGGCGAAGGTATCGGCCATGCTGCGCAACAAATGCGCGCTCGCAGCGCTTTGCGCCGGCCGGTCCTCGCGCGCCAGCCAGCCGGACAGCGGCAGCATCAAGGCCGCGCAGCCGGCCAGGATCAATAGCGCCGGCAACCAGCCCAGGCCGTCGATCAAGCCCTGCTCCACCGGAATCATCGCGAACTGGCCGAAAGAGCCTGCCGCCGCGACGATGCCCATCGCCCGCGAGCGATAGGCCGGCGGCACGCTGCGCGCCACCACACCGAAAATCACGCTGTAGGTGACACAGGACAAGGCCAGGCCGAGCAGCACGCCGGCCGACAGAGAAAACAGCAAGGGCGTGCCTGAGACCGTCATCAAAGCCAGGCCGGCGACGTAAAGCAAGGCGCCGCCCAGCAACACCTTGCCGGAGCCGTGCCTATCCGCCAGCGCGCCGGCGAAGGGCTGCGCCAGGCCCCAGACCAGGTTTTGCAGGCCCAGCGCGAAGGCGAAGGCTTCCCGGCTCCAGCCGAAGGCCTGGGTCATCGGCGGCATGAAAAAGCCGAAGCCATGGCGTATGCCCATGGCCAGCGACACGATCAGGCCGCCGGTCAGCAATAATCGCTTGATGGAATCGTTCATCGCTTGTCTCCATGCGAAAGATGAGCCTGTTCAAAATCTCGCGCACCAGGGCGAGGCAAGGCCTTGCGGCTGAAAAAGCGATGAGCGGGTTTTCAACGCCCCTTTACCATCCGTCTCGCGCTACGCGGCGGACTTTGAACAAGGACTAACAGCGGCGCGGCTGTCGTGATCAGTTGTGATCATAGGGCAAAACCAGGACGGCAAAAACAAAACCGGCCAGCGCTGGCGCCGGCCGGTGTTCGCTTCAAACCGTCGAGGATCGCGATTTAGCGCGCGGGCACCGCGGCCAGCACCGCCTTCAGCAAATGCCAGGCCTTGCCCACCGACTCCACTTCCACGCGCTCGCCCGGCGCGTGCGCGCCGCGGATATTGGGGCCGAAGGACACCATGTCCATGCCCGGATACTTGGAGCCCAGGATGCCGCACTCCAGGCCGGCGTGGATCACCTGCACCTCGGCCTCGCCGCCGAATTCGCTGGCGTAAACCCGCTGGAACAAGGCCAGCAGCTTGGATTGCGGATTCGGCGCCCAGCCCGGGTAGCCGCCTTCCATGCCCACCTGGCAGCCAGCCAGCAAGAACAGGCTTTCCACTTCGCGCGCCAGCATCCAGGTGCCGGAATCCAGCAAGGAGCGCACCATCAGGTTGGCGAACAGCTTGCCGTCCTCCAGCACCACCACGCCCAGATTGTTGGAAGTTTCCACCACGCCCTCGACGCGCTGGCTCATGCGCTTGACGCCATGCGGCGCCGCGTGCAGCGCGGCGAAGATGGCGCCTTGGTCGGCGCGCGCCAGTACCTTGTCCAGCTCAATCCGCTCCTGCACCACGGTGACGCCTTCGTCGACGCCGGCCAGTTCGAAACGCAGCAGGCTTTGGAAGGCGTCCAGCTTGGCCGCCACCTTGGCCGCGTCGGCGGCCGGGAAGGCCACGGCGGCGAAAGCCTCGCGCGACAAGGCGTTGCGCGCGGTGCCGCCCTTGAACGAGGCCACGCGCAGATCGGTTTCCGCTTCCAGTTCGCGGATCAGGCGGATCAGAATCTTGTTGGCGTTGCCGCGTCCCAGGTGGATGTCGGCGCCGGAATGGCCGCCGCGCAGCCCCTTGATCACCAGGCTGGCGGCCTGGTAACCGGCGGGCAGCGTCTCGCTCGCGTAGCCGCGGCTGACGTTGACGTCCACGCCGCCGGCGCAGCCCATATAGAACTCGCCCCACTCCTCGGTATCGATATTGATCAGGTACTGGCCTTGCAGCAGGCCGGTGCCCAGACCCAGCGCGCCGCCCATGCCGGCTTCCTCGTCCAGCGTCAAGAGCACCTCGATCGGGCCGTGCGGCACCTCCTCGCTATTGAGCACCGCCATGCCCAGCGCTACGCCTATGCCGTTGTCGGCGCCCAGCGTGGTGTTTTCCGCCACCAGCCAGCCGTCTTGCAGCGTCGGGCGGATCGGGTCTTTGAAGAAGTCGTGCTCGGTGCCGGTGTTGGCCTGGCACACCATGTCCAGATGGCCTTGCAGCACCACGCCGACGCGGTTTTCGTAGCCCGGGGTCGCCGGCTTGCGAATAATCAGGTTGCCCACCTCGTCCACCACGGTGTCCAGGCCGCGCAGTTCCGCCCAGCCTTTCAGGTAGTCGCGCAATTGCTGCTCATGCTTGGACGGACGCGGGATTTCACACAGGGTCTGGAAGTGCTCCCAGACGACTTTGGGTTCTAGTTCTGCAATTCGGGTCACGGAAAGTCCTCTAAATCATCAAGATGCGATAGCGGTTCGGGCTATGGCCGAACGCGCCGCGCCAGGCGCGGCGACGTTGGAATTCAGACTGTCCACTTTATCACGCCCGCATGCGCCGCGTCATGTGGGAAACTCATGCCAAAAGCGTCTAATCCGCTGAATCGCTTGACCGAAGTCATGAGTCCGCCTGCAAGCGCCGCCATGCTATTTGCCAGCTGTGACAAAGCCGCTATCCTCCGACACTGAATAATCCCCGCATCTGTTTGTCAGAGCCTGTTCAAAGGCTGGCGAGCTGGAGCGCCGCAGACTTGAACAGCATCTAAAGAAAGGCCCGCCATGCACCGTTACCCCGATCAAGACATCGCCGCCATTTACCGGGTGATAGAGCAGCGGCGCGATATGCGCCATTTTCTGCCGGACCCGGTGGACCCGGCGCTGCTGCGCCGCCTCTTGGAAGCCGCCCACCACGCGCCCAGCGTCGGCTATATGCAGCCCTGGCGCTTCATCCGCATCGCGGACCGCGGCCTGCGCGAAAAAATAGGCGCGCTGGTGGACGCGGAGCGCTTGCGCACCGCGGATCAACTGGGCGAGCGCCAGGCGGAATTCCTGCGCCTGAAAGTGGAAGGCATCCGCGACTGCGGCGAGGTGCTGGTGGCCGCCCTGATGGACGGCCGCGAACGCCATGTGTTCGGCCGCCGCACCTTGCCGGAGATGGATCTGGCCTCGGTGGCCTGCGCCATCCAGAACCTGTGGCTGGCGGCGCGCGCCGAAGGCCTGGGCATGGGCTGGGTGTCACTGTTCGACCCCGTCGCGCTCTCCGCGCTGCTGGGCATGCCGGAAGGCGCCAAGCCCATCGCCGTGCTCTGCCTCGGCCATGTCTCCGAGTTCTACGCCCAACCGATGCTGGAACAGGAAAAGTGGGCCAGCCGCCAGCCGCTGGAGCAACTGGTGTTCGAAGACCGCTGGCGCGACCATTGAGCCCCCCGCGTCGCCATGCTAGCCTGAGGCGATGGAACACGCTCTGTACGACTTTCTCGATCAGCACCAGATCCGCCATCAGCGCTTCGACCACCCGCCGGTCTATACCTGCGAAGAAGCCGCGCGCCTGACGCCGGGTCTGCCCGGCGCGGAATGCAAAAACCTGTTTCTGTGCGACGCCAAGGGCCGCCAGCACGTGTTGCTGGCGGTGCCAGCCGACGCCGGCGTCGACATCAAGGCTCTGGGCGAGCAACTGGAGCTCAAAGGCCTGCGCTTCGCCTCGCCGGAGCGCCTGCAGCGTTATCTGGGCCTGACGCCGGGCGCGGTGACGCTATTGGCCGCCTTCAACGACCGCGACCGCCAGGTCGCCATCGTCGTCGATCAGGACTTGAGCCGCCGGGACGCCATCCTCTGCCATCCCCTGGTCAATACCAGCACGCTGGCGCTGCCGATGGCGGAGCTGATGCGCTTCCTGGAGCTGACCGGCCACGCGCCGCGCATCGTCGAGGTGCCGCGCCGGCAGGAGCAAGCTGGCCGGCCCTGAGCGCCGCGGCTTGTCAAGGCCACGGCAGTTCCTGCATGATGGTCGTTTCTTTCGATTCGCCCGGATTGCAGACCCAAGCATGTCAGACATACTCAACACCATCATCGCCACCAAGCGTGAAGAAATCGCCGCCGCCTTGCGCCAGCAATCGCTGAGCGCGGTCCGCGCCGCCGCGGAAGCGCGCAGCGGCGATCGTCGCGATTTTGTCGCCGCGCTGCGCGCCAAACACGCGCTGGGCCAGGCCGCGGTCATCGCCGAGATCAAAAAAGCCAGCCCGAGCAAGGGCGTGATCCGCGAGGACTTCCATCCGGCCGACATCGCCGCCAGCTACGCCGAACACGGCGCGGCCTGCCTGTCGGTGCTGACCGACCGCCAGTATTTCCAGGGCGACGCCGCCTATCTGCAGGCCGCCCGCGCCGCCTGCCGGCTGCCGGTGCTGCGCAAGGACTTCATCGTCGACCCCTACCAGGTATACGAAGCCCGCGCGATGGGGGCCGATTGCATTCTGCTGATCGCCGCCGCGCTGGAACTGCCGCTGATGCGCGAACTGGAGGCCTTGGCGATGGAACTGGGCATGGCGGTGCTGGCCGAGGTGCACGACGCCGAGGAACTGGAACAGGCGCTGCAACTCCAAACCGAGCTGATCGGCGTCAACAACCGCAATCTGCGCAGCTTCGAAGTCAGCCTGGCCACCACGCTGAAGCTGCTGCCGCAAATCGAGAACGGCCGCATCGCCATCACCGAAAGTGGCATCGCCACCGTCGACGACGTGAGGCTGATGCGCAGCCACGAGGTGCACACCTTCCTAGTGGGCGAAGCCTTCATGCGCGAAAAAGAGCCGGGAGAAGGACTCTCCCGGCTGTTTCGAAACCCGACGGACCACTAAAACATTGCCGGCTATTGCGGCGGGAGGAAAGCGTCCAGCCGCAATTGCTCCTGCGCATTGAAGCGTTGCGCGCGCAAGGCGGTCAGCGCCTGCTGTCTTTGCGCGGCGTCCAGGCCGGGCGCCGCCCGCAAGCGCTGCGCCTCCCGTCGGTAGCCGTCTATGCGCGCCTGCCACTGAGCCTGTTCGCGGTCCAGCTGCGACAAACGGTCGGCGGCGGCCTGCCCCACCATGCCGGCGCGCAAGGCGTACAACTCCTGCTCGCCGCCGCCCTTCTTCCTCAAAGCCGCCTCCGCCTCCGCCAGCGCCAGATGTTTGACCGGCTCCTGCCGCGCCGCGCGCAGCTCGGCCGGCAAAGCCGCCTCCAAGGCCTTGAGCCTAGCCGCCTTCTGCTCCGCGCTCAAACCGGCGTCGGCGGCGATGCGCAGCCGCTGGACGGTGAAGTCGTCGTAGACGTCCTCATCGCCAAACAAGCCCGCCACCTCGCTTGCGGACAGGAATTGCAGACGCAGCGCCCTCATCCGCTGCAAACCCTCGGCCGCGTTTCCCGCCGCCAGCTTGGTCTCGCTCAAGGCTCGCCGATAGGCGACGTAACGGTCGAACAAGGCCAAAGCCTGCCCCAAGGCCGCGGCGCCCAATTGCGATTGCAAGGCCTGCTGCACCGCCTTGCGCACCGCCGGCAAGTCCCGCTCCCCCAGCGCCGCCAACTGGTAATCGAACAAGCGCCGCAGCTCCGCGTCCACTCTCAGCGCCCCGCTCGCCTCCACGCGCGCCCGGCCATCCGCCTGGGTGCCGCGCAAGGACGGCGCCGCCGCCGGCGCGGCGACTCCGGTTTGCGCCGCCGCGTCGTCGGCTCCGGGCACGCACAGCCAGCCCAGCGCGGCCAGCAGCAGCGCGCAGCCCCACCCCATCCAGGCCCGCAGCATCACAGACCCGTGTTCTTCAGGCGATTGGCCTGCTGCCGGTACAAGCTCACCGGGCTGACCTCGAACAGGCTGACCAGACCAAAGCTCTGATTGATCTCGTTGACGTGGTTCATCCGGTAGTTATCGCGGATCACCTGACCCAGATGCGCGGAGCAGGCGCTGACCAGGCCATCGGTGGGCGTGGAGCCGAAGGCCAAGCCCAGCACGCCCATCGGCACCGACAGCGGATCCAGCACATTGGTGACGGTGGCCGAACCGGTCCATGAATAGTAGCGGATGCCGTTGACCTGATAATCGCCCTCGCCGCAAGCGCTGGTCGGCACCCCTTGCGGGAATTTGGCGCTGAAGGCGGAGGCTCCCGCCGTGGTCAGGGAATCCAAGGCGCCCACCGGATATTGCGGCTGTCCGGTGGTGCCGGCGAAGAACTGCATCACCGCGGTCAAGGCCTTGGCCACCGCGGACGCCACCGCCTCGGACACCGATCCCGGAGGCGCGACGCCGCGCACGATGTCGGCCACCGCCGACCCCTTGTTGACCCCGCCCACCGAGGTGACCGAAGCTACCAGGTCCGGCCGCACCCCGGCCACGTAGCGCGCCGTGGGCGCGCCCTGGCTATGGCCGATCAGATTGACCTTGGCGGCGCCGGTGATGGCGATGATTTTTTGCACCTGCTGCAGCAACTGCTCGCCGCGCGCCTCATTGCTGTTCAGCGCGGACACCTCGGCCACGAACACCTGCGCGCCGTCGGCGCGCAAGGCCGCCGGCACTTGATAAAAATAATCCACTCCCAACAACTGACCGAAACCGAACAAGCCATGCACCAGCACGATGGGGTAGCGCGTCTGGGTATAGCCGCCGGCGGCGTGGGCGGCGGACAGGGGCAACAGCAGGCCCAGACACAGCAATGCTCCGTGTAACAACTTCTTCATGGTGTTTCTCCTCTAGTTGATCAATGCGGGCTGAGTATTTGCTCTTATTTGCATGCCCAAGATTGGTAATAGGAGAAAGCGGTCCAAAACACCAGAATTATTCAAACGTTTGTATTTTTACGTCACATATCAACAACAGAAAATACAAGAACTTAAAATTCAACCGTCCGAAAGATCGATAAGCGTGGGCTGGAGCAGCCGTTCGCCCCCACCAGGTCAATAAAAACAAAACGCTATATGGCGGCTGCCATATAGCGTTTTTAGTTTGATGAGCCTCAGGCCCAAGCCACAATCGACTCAGTAGTCGGACCCCAGATACAGATAGGCGGTGGGTTTGCCGCCCTTGGCGGTGCCAACGCCAAGGAAGAACGGCCCGATGATGGTGTCCGCGGCGAGGAAGACCGATCCGGCGGGAATCCAGTTAGTATCGTGCGACGAGAGGTCTTCAGCTCGCACTCGGCCCCAAATCTTGCCCAGCTCCATCGAGATACCGGCGTAAACGCCGGAGCCAATCGCCGACGGCAGGCTGGACGCTCGCCAATACAGCATCGAGCGGAAAAGGGACGAGCGATCGCCAATCAGTTCGGAGTCCTGATAACCGCTCAGATTCAAGAAGCCGCCCAGCGATCTGGGCAAGGTCTGGGCATCCTCTCTGTCGTCGAGATTCAAAGCGCCCTTGTTCTTGGCGGTCAAGCGCATCGTCACACTGCCCAGAGTCTTGACATACTCCATGGTCGTATCGTAGTTGGTCAGATTGACATCGCTGCCCCAGGATGGAATGCTCTTGGTCAACCGGCCACTAAAGAAGTAGCCAGAGCGCGGCCAGCGCGGATTGTCGAACTGATCCACCACCAAGCTGGTGCCCACCCCGGTATCCCGAAAGTTTGACGGCACCAAGCCAGGAAACCAAGATACCCGCGAGCCGAAGTGATTATCGTCCCGGTACGCGCCAATCCGCCACTCGCCGTAACGCCCCAAGGCCACGCCGCCATCCAGACGCACGCTGCCCACATCATTGTTCCACTCCGTATTTAACGAATGGTCCGCGTTATAAATCGACAAAAAATCCTGTCGATACCCAAAGGACGCCGCGCCGAACACCGGGCTGCCCTCGTACAGCGGCTGGTACCACTCGGTCTTGAACAGCTTGTTCTGGCCGATGGACACATCGTTGCGCCAGGCGCCGCCGGCGCTATTGGCGTTGCGCCATTCATGCGAAGCCAAAAAGTTGAAATTGCTCTCGCCCGGCGTCGCGCTGCTCAGATTCAGGCCGAAGCGCAGAAAGTTCGGGCCGATGCTGCGCTCCAGCGGCGACACCGTCATCACATTGCGGCCGGACACACTGTCCACGCGGTAGGTCAGCCGGTCGTAGTCGCCGCCGGCGAACACGCCGCGCAGACGGGTCTGAGCGCTGCTGATCGGCTCCACCACCGAGGAGAAAGCCAGCGATTTGGCCAGTTGCTCCGGCTTGGTGAACTGGCCGGGCTTGCCTTCCACCTGAATCTTGTCGATCAAGGGGAAGTGCGGCCGCTCCAAGCGGCGCTTCCACGCCGCGTACTCTTCTTCCGACACCGAATAGGCCGACAGCTGCTTGGCCAGAGCCTTGGCCGCCCCCTCGCCGCGCTGGGTGATTGCCTGGTGTTCGCTAAAAGAGGCCGCGGTATAACCGCTCAAATCCGGCTTGATCACCAGATCGCGCTTATCCAGCTTCCGCAACTGCTCCTTGGCGTTGCGGCTGACCATCAGATTGGAAGTCTGCGCCACCACATCGAACAGGCTGTTGATCTCTTTCGCCTTCATCAGCGGCGTGGACACGTCGACGACGATCACCCGATCGGCGCAGCGGCCTTTGACATCCTGAATCGGCAGATTGCGCGCCAGGCCGCCGTCCACCAGCAGGCGGCCATCGTCGTCTTCTATCAGGTCGAACAAGCCCGGCACCGCCATGCTGGCGCGCAGCGCGCGCGCCAGCGAGCCCTGCGCGAACACCACCGGTTCACCGGTGGCCAAGTCGGTAGCCACCGCGCGAAACGGGATCGGCAACTGATCAAAACTGCCCACCACGCGATCACGCGTCAGCTTGTGGATGTACAGCTCGATTTCCTGCGAATTGATCGCGCTGCGCGGCACTTTCAGACCGTCCTTCTTCAAGCCGAAGGTAACGTCCAGATAGTTCTTGTAATCGTCGCGCTTGCGATCGTAGGGCACGTCCGCCCGCGTCGGCTTGCCGGAGAGCAAGGCGTCCCAATCGGCGGCGTCAAACTCGTGCTCCATCTGCGCCAAAGGCAAGCCATTTGCATAAATACCACCAATCAGGGCGCCGGCGCTGGTCCCCGCGATACAGGCGATGGGAATCCGCAAACGCTCCAGTTCCTTCAGCACCCCCAGGTGGGCGAAACCGCGCGCGCCGCCGCCGCCCAGCACCAAACCCACGCCTTGCGGCGGATACGCGCCAAGCTCTTCCCCGTTGCCTGCCCAGGCCGTTTGCGACAAAACCCCGAGCAACAGCAGCGATGTCAGCCGCTGTCGCCGATTCCAGCGATTGTTATTTGTAAGCATATGGGTAAATAATGAGAATTACCGTTTCACCCACGCCTGCGCGTGGCGTAAGATATAGCGATATGCCAATGAAAACATAATTTCCTATAAAGCCGGGCTAAATGTTTGACTTCAAATCACTAGTCAGTTCCCTACTGAACAAAAACACGACTGCCTCCGAAGTGGCGCAGTCTGCAACGCTATTAGTGCGCGACCTGCCTGAAACCGAGTATTTCGGCGCCTTGGTGGAAATCATCAAAGCCGTCGCCAAAATCAATACCGACACCGATATCTCGCTGAAAGAGCGCGTCAAGACCCTGGTCTACGTCGACGACAAGGCCAACAACATCCATCGCCAGCTGTGCCGGGACTATTTGCAGTCCAAAGGCGGCAGCAAAGGCTATCTGCCCACCATCCTCGCCTACTGGCACGAGCTGTCCTCCGCCTACCAGATCTGCCTGAGACTGTACAAAAGCCACCCCAACGCGGTGCCGGAAGACGAAATCCGCATCGTCACCATCCGCGGCCTGCATCATCAGATGCGGCTGATCGCCTGGAACTCCCTGCGCTATCTGAAGCCGGAAGGCGCCGCCTGGCAAAACGGTTTCCGCTTTTTCAGCCAGGCGGAGGAAAGCGGTTTTTCCCGGCACCCGATCAAGCTTTATCTGAACAGCCCGGACGAATTCAGCTGTGAACAACTGCTGATCCAGGCCGGCATGCTCTTCCTGGCGCAGACCGACAATATGCTGCACAAGGAGATCATCGCGGTAGACCAGTTGCTGATGATGCTGAGCCAGAGCATTCCGCTGGACAAACAGCCGCCGGTGGAAGAGCCCATCTTCGTCTACAACCTGTCGATGCCCGAACCGCCGCAAGCCATGCTGCGCGGCATGGCCGGCAAATGGCACCGCTACTGGTCCGCTTACGAGATCACCAGCCGCCTGGCGGATCTGATGTTCGATCTGGACAGGCGGATCCCTCCCGCCCTGGCGGCCATGGACGGCGGGCTGGAGCGCGAGGAATGGGCCATTCTATGCGAAAAACTGGCCATTCGCTGGTCTACCGACGGCGGCAAATCGCTGCGCAAGTCGGAGCGCTCGCTGCACGCGTCCAACGCCCATGTCAGCATAGGCTTCGAACGCGTCGCCTATCAGGTCAAGGTTCAGGACGTGCCGACGCAGGACCCCGAGCGCGCCAGCGATTGGCGCATCAACGACATCAGTTCCACCGGCATGGGCCTCACCTTCATCGGCAAGGCGGTGGAACAGCTGGCCATCGGCCGCGTCATCCTGGTCAAAGCGGACAATCACCCGCAGCTGCTGGGCGTGATCCGCCGCATCCTGCGCCAAAGCAACGGCACCAAGGTGGGCATAGAAATCCTCGGGCAAAACCCCGTCGGCGTATCGCTGCTGGACCCCGAGCACTCGGAATCCCCGCCCTCCACCGCCATCTACATCACCCAGCCCAATTCCCGCAAAGGCCAGCGCTACTTCCTGATGCCCAAGGCCCTGACGCTGCCGGACAAGCAATTGGTGCTGGCGGCGCAAGGCAAGTCCTACCAGATTCGCCTCAAAACCCCGCAGCACGAATACGAGGACTGCAGCCACAGCGACTTCGACACGCTGTCCAAGGTGGACTAAGCCCCGCCCCCCGCCGCGCGGCGGGCAATAAAAAACCGGCTCGCCATGGCGAGCCGGTTTTTTTACGCGAGAACCGTCCCGCTTACAAGACTTCGATGATGCCGGCGGCGCCCATGCCGGTGCCGATGCACATGGTCACCATGCCGTAGCCCTTCTGGCCGGCGTCGCGCATGCCGTGCACCAGGGTGGCGGTGCGGATGGCGCCGGTGGCGCCCAGAGGGTGACCCAGAGCGATGGCGCCGCCATGCGGGTTGACCTTGGAGGTATCCAGCTCCAGATCGCGGATCACCGCCAAAGCCTGTGCCGCAAACGCCTCGTTCAGTTCGATCCACTTCAGGTCGTCCTGCTTCAGGCCCGCCTGGCTCAAAGCGGCCGGGATCGCCTCTTTCGGACCAATGCCCATGATTTCCGGCGGCACGCCCTTGACCGCGAAAGTGACGTAGCGGCCCAGCGGAGTCAGATTGAACTCCTTGAGCACGCGCTCGGACACCAGAATCACCGCGCCGGCGCCGTCGGACATCTGCGAGGAATTGCCGGCGGTGACCGAACCCTTGGCGTCGAACACCGTTTTCAGCTTGGCCAGGCCTTCCAGCGTGGTCTCGCGGCGCGGGCCTTCGTCGGTGTCCAGCACGCGGGTCTTGACCGCCACTTCGCCGGTTTCCAGATTGGGCGTGCGGTAGGTCGCCTCCAGCGGCGTGATCTCGCTCTTGAACTTGCCGCCGTCGATCGCGGCCAGCGCGCGGCGATGCGATTCCACCGCGAACGCGTCCTGGTCTTCGCGCGACACGCCCCACTGCTGCGCCACTTTTTCGGCGGTCAGGCCCATGCCGTAAGCGATGCCGTAGTTTTCATCCTTGGCGAAGATTTCCGGGTTCAGCGACACCTTGTTGCCCATCATAGGCACCAGCGACATCGACTCGGCGCCCGCGGCGATCACCACGTCGGCCTCGCCCAGGCGGATGCGGTCGGCGGCCATCTGCACCGCGTTGATGCCCGACGAGCAGTAACGGTTGATGGTGATGCCGCCCACGGTATTGGGCAGGCCGGCCAGCAACACGCCGATGCGCGCCATGTTCAGACCCTGTTCCGCTTCCGGGAAGGCGCAGCCCACCACGCAGTCGGAAATCAGCTTCGGATCCAGATTAGGCACCTGGGCCAGCGCGCCGGTGATCACGTGCGCCAGCATATCGTCCGGACGCACATGACGCATCATGCCGCGCGGCGCCTTGCCCACCGGCGTGCGGGTGACGGCGACGATGTAAGCTTCTTGTACTTGTTTGCTCATTTTGATTCTCCTGTCGGCGGCCTGACCCGCGCTCCGGCGATCAGGCTGCCTTTCATCTGGCTATTGGCCGTGCTTGCGGGAGGATTCGTCGCGAGCGGGCCGAGATCGAAGCGAGAAGCGCAGCCGTACATGCGGTACGGCGAGCATCGCAGCATTCGATATCGGCGCGCGCAGCAGAATCACCCCCAAGCACTTAGTTGCGCAGCGGCTTGCCGGTGGTCAACATATTGGCGATGCGATCCTGGGTCTTGGAGTTTTTCAGCAAGGTCATGAAGGCCTTGCGCTCCAGATCCAGAATCCACTGCTCATTGACCAGGGTGCCGGCCTCGACGTCGCCGCCGGTCATCACGTCGGCGATCAGGCCGGCGATGAAGAAGTCATGCTTGGAAATGAAGTTGCCCTCCAGCATGTTCACCAACTGGCCCTTGATGGACGCGGCGCCGCTGCGGCCGGCCACCGGGAAGCCCTTGACCTTGAGCGGCGGACGGTAGCCGGCTTCGGCCAGAGCGATCGCCTGCTGTTTAGCCACGTGCAACAACTCGTAAGCGTTGAACACCACCGGGTCGCCATTGCGGAAGAAGCCGATTTCCTGCGCTTCGAAGCCGCTGGTGGCCACTTTGGCGGTGGCGATGGCCATGAAGTAGTCCTTCAGCGCGGCCAGCACGTCGCCGCGCGCTTCCTGAGCGGCGCGCAAGGCGAATTCTTTGCAGCCGCCGCCGCCCGGCAGCAGGCCGACGCCCACTTCCACCAGACCGACATAGGATTCCAGCGCCGCCACGGTCTTGTCGCAGTGCATCGCGAATTCGCAGCCGCCGCCGAACACATAGCCCTGGGTCGCCGCCACCGTCGGCACCTGGCAATAGCGCAGGCGCATCGAGGTTTCCTGGAAGCGGCGCACCGTCGCGTCGATCGCGTCCCAATCGCCCATCATGAAGGCCGGCATCATAGACTGCAGATCGGCGCCGACGGAGAACGGCTCCTCGGTCTGCCAGATCACCAGGCCCTTGAAGCGGTCTTCGGCGATGTCGACGGCCTTGTTCAGACCCTCGATCACGGCCGGGCCGATCGCATGCGCCTTGGACTTGAACGACACCACCAGCACTTCGTCGCCGGTGGTGAAGGCGCGCACGCCCTCGTTTTCGAACACGGTTTCGCCCAGCGGCGCCGCCGCCTCGCCCAGCACCTTCGCCGGCGCCAGCTGACGCTGGTACACGTCCAGCGTGGAGCGGCCCACCAGCTTGTTGCCGGCCGGATCGTAAGAACCTTCGGCGAAGTGCACGCCGGCGCGGTCGCCCTGCAGCACCCAGGCCGGCAGCGCGGCGGCGCTCAGCGCCTTGCCGGCTTTTACGTCCTCGTCCAGCCACTTGGCCACTTGCTGCCAGCCGGCGGCCTGCCAGGTTTCAAACGGACCCACGCTCCAGCCGAAGCCCCAGCGGATGGCGAAGTCGACGTCGCGCGCGCTATTGGCGATATCGGCCAGGTGGTGGGAAATGTAATGGAACACATCGCGGAAACATGCCCACAGGAATTGCGCCTGCGGATGGCTGCTCTCGCGCAGTTTCTGGAATTTTTCCGCCGGATTGGCGATCTTCAGGATTTCCTTGACCGCGTCGTCGCCCTTCTCGCCGGAGCCGACGTACTCGCCCTTGGCCGGGTCCAGCACCAACATGCGCTTGCCGTCTTTCTTATAGATGCCGGCCTTGGTCTTGGCGCCCAGCGCGCCGGCGGCGATCAGCTTCTGCATCCATTCCGGAGTCTGGAACAGGCCGTGCCACGGGTCTTGCGGCAGGGTGTCCTGCATGGTTTTGACCACGTGGGCGAAAGTGTCCAGGCCCACCACGTCGGCGGTGCGGAAGGTGGCCGATTTGGGGCGACCCAGACGCGGACCGGTCAGGTCGTCCACCACGTCGAAGCGGATGCCGAACTTGTCAGCGTTGGCGATGGTGGCCAGCATCGAGAATACGCCGATGCGGTTGGCGACGAAGTTGGGGGTGTCCTTGGCGCGAACCACGCCCTTGCCCAGGCTGGACACCAGGAAGCGCTCCAGCTTATCCAGGATGTGCGCGTCCGAGGTCAGGCAGGGAATGATTTCCACCAGATGCATATAGCGCGGCGGATTGAAGAAATGCACGCCGCAGAAACGCGGGCGCACATTGTCCGGGCAGCTTTGCGCCAGCGTGTTGATCGACAGGCCGGACGTATTGGTGGCGAAAATGGTGTGCTCGCCCAGGTGCGGCGCCACTTTGTGGTACAGATCCGCTTTCCAGTCCATGCGCTCGGCGATGGCTTCGATCACCAGGTCGCAATCCTTCAAGAGGTGCAGGTGGTCGTCGTAGTTGGCCGGCTGAATGTGGTTGACGGCATCCTTATTGGCCAAGGGAGCGGGCTTCTGCTTTTTCAAGCCTTCCAGCGCCTTGAGCACGATGCCGTTCTTGTCGCCTTCCTTGGCGGGCAAGTCGAACAGGATGGTCGGAACTTTGGCATTCACCAGATGGGCGGCGATTTGAGCCCCCATCACGCCAGCGCCTAACACGGCTACCTTGCGTACGTTGAACTTGGTTTGAGACATGGTTTCCTCGTTTTGTTGAAACACAACATGAGACAGGCCCCTCTCGCCTGCTCAGCCTGCCTCAAGGACGGGCGTTGTTCGTCCTTGCGCTGAGTCGGCGGCGCGCCGCCGCTGCAGCCGGCACAACTCGGCCGGCCGGGAGAATGATTATGATGAAGCCCGGCCCGCCCGGAAGCCTGGCGAGAGATGGCTTTCCCACCGCCGCGGACATCCGTCAATCTACTGAAAAACCGCGCCGGCAGCCACTATCGCGGCGGATCAAGCGCAGCTGGAAAAGATCTGCATTGAAAAATATCAAACACTCGCTTTTCTATCAAATAAGTCTAACCCAATTTGGGCAAAAAAACAGGGGGTTCATAGAAAAATAGAGAGAGAAAACAAGCGGGAAAACCGGCGCAGCGCAGACGCAAAAACCGGGCGAGCGCCACCGCGCCCGCCCGACCCGAAATCCGCGCGCCCAGCGGCGCCGATTCAATTAAAACCGGTAGTTGTACTGCAAGCCGATCAGCTGCAGATAGGTCTTGTAGCTGCCTTTGACCGTGCCGCCGTTGCCGGTACACAACTGGCCATTGGACATCTGGCCGCTAGGATTGCAAGTATCCGTGTAATTGACGTTAGCGTTCGTAAAGTTAATGAAGCTATACGCGACGTCGATCGAGCTTTGCTTGTTGATCTTGTAGTTGGCGCCCAGCGACAACCACAAACGATCGCTGTCCGGCAGCGCCGGATGACGGTCATTATCGGACTGCAGCGGCGATTGCTCCCAGGCCACGCCGCCGCGGAACAGCCAGGCATCGTTGTACAGGTAGTTGGCGCCCAGGGAGACACGCCAGGTATCGCGCCAGTTCTGGTGGATCACCATATCACCCTGTGCGGTACCACCCACAGTGGACTGCTGGATCACGATATCCTTCATTTGCGAGTTGGCCACCCAGGTCACATCGCCCATCACCGCCCATTTCGGGTTCAACTGATGGAAGAAGTTAGCGGATGCAGTTTCCGGCGTAGTGACATCCACCTTGGCAGAAGCGTTGGGATGCTTACCTTTCGCCAGAGCACCCAAAGAGTTTTGCGCAATCGGGAATCCAGGAATGCCACCAAAGGCATTGTTCGTAACATTATTGAATGTCCAAGTAGATGAACCACTCAAAGACTGCTTGATACTGGAACGGTACGCCAAACCAAACCGGGTATTTTCGTTTAACTGGAACATATAACCAATGTTCCAACCAAAACCCCAATCATCACCCTGAACATCCGCCAAACCATCACCGCGAACGCCAATCGCGCCAAGCGCCCCAGCAATCTGCGCAGGCGTCGCGCCACCAGCCTTTAACCGAGCGGCCAATGCGCCATTAACCCCCGTAGTCGCATCCGCCATCTGCTGCAGCTTAGCGTCCATATACTGCGCGGAAAGACCGAAACCGAAGGAATGGCGGTCATCCAGTTTGAACGACATCGAAGGGTTGAAGTTGAAGGACTGCAGATTCACGCTCTTCAAGGCATAACGGCCGGCCCAGTCGAAACCATAGTCCAGTTTGGCGCCATAGGGCACGAACACGCCCAAGCCCAGATTGATCTTGTCGTTCAGCTTGTGCGACAGGTAAAAGTTGGGCGCCGCCACGGCCTTGGGTGCAAAGGAACCGCCATTGCCGCCGCCGGTAGACTGCCCAAGAACGTTGGTGGAACCGTTATCGGTGTACTCGGAATGCGGCACGACCAAGGTCGCGCCGCCGGAAAACTGCGTACCCTCCAGCCGGGACAGACCGGCCGGGTTGGCGAAAATAGTGGAAGGATCGTTGGCCTCGGCGCCGTTGGCATGCGCCGTGCCCTGGCCGGACACGCTCTGCGAACCAAACTGATAACCCGAGGCCACGGCCTGGGTGGACATTAGACCGAATGTTGCGCCCATGACCATCACGGACAGGCTGAGGTGCTTGAGTTTCATGTTCTCCCTCTCTCTTTGGCGTTGCTATAGTGTTCTTAGGTGTTAGATGACCAATAACAAGCACTGGTCATATTTGATGCTACCAGAGAATTAGAGCAATTCCACAAGGTTTTGGAGTGTTTGTTCCAAACAAACGTTTAATGAGACATTTCTGCAACAAGCACGCAAAAAAGCATGGAAATGCGCTAAATAACACCTAAAAGACGCGATTTTCCATCGCAATCCACCGCCACATAGGTGGCCACCACTTCGGTGATCGCCTCGTGCGAGCCATCGATGCGCTCCGCTTCGACAGTGATTTTCAGGGTGATGGACTTCTGGCCTATTCTCAGCCGTTCCACATAAAGGTCCACCACGTCGCCCAGCAGGATGGGCGCGGCAAATTGAAAGGTATTGACCGCCACCGTGGTCACCGGGCCGCGCGACAGGCGCTCGGCGTCAAGGCTGCCGGCCATGTCGATCTGATTCATCAGCCAACCGGCCTGGACTCGGCCGTAAGCGTTGGTGCTGGTTGGCAGCGCGCGCACGCGCAGCGTGGGAATCCGGACTTCAGGGCGGTCCATGCTCACTCCTTTGTTCTTGTTCATCGCTCGATCTTGGCGACTTTTCATCATTTCACGCCAGCGGCCGTCTGCCAGCCGCTGGCGTGAAATGCCGGGACGGATCCCGGCAAATCTTACCCCTTACACTCAGAAGATCAAGCGTTGCAGCAGCTTATCGTCATGTTGCTCCAGCATCTTGTCGAAATCGTCCACCATGATCACGTCGCGCTTGAGCTTGCGCGCGCGGCTGACGGCGTCGAACTCGGCCTGATTGAGCAAACCGGCCGCCAAGGCTTCCGCCAGGCGCTCGCGCGCGGTCACCGACACGAACTTGCCGTCGCGCGCCAGCTTGCGCAGCTTCTGCTCCAGCGGCTCGGTGGCCAGCACCGCCTCCAGCGCGTGCGCCAGCACGCCCACCGCATCGGTTTCCTCCTTGGGCAGATACATGCCGCGCGTCAGCCGCTCGCGGGTCGCGCCCGGCTCCATCATCGCGCGCGCCACCTGGGTGCCGACGCGGTCGGACGCCGGCTTGAGCGTCAGGCCCCACGGGAAGATCAGCTTGCGCAGCACCGCCGCCAGCATGCGGCTGGGCAAGTTGGCCAGGAAGCCGTCCATCGCCTGCTGCACATCGTACAAGGCGTTTTCCACCGACCATTGCAACACCGCCAGGTCTTCCTTGGGCGCGCCGTCGCGCTCGAAACGCTTCAGGCAGGCGGAGGCGATGTAAAGACCGGACAGCATGTCGCCCAGACGCGCGGACAGCTTCTCGCGGAACTTCAGGCCGCCGCCCAGGCTGAACATCGCCATATCGGACAGCAAGGCGAAGGCGCTGGAGAAACGGGTCAGCCGGCGATAGTAGGCGCCGACTTCGCCGCCGCGCGGCGCGCCGACGAAACGGGCGCCGCTCAGACCCAGCCACAGCGAACGCACCACATTGCTGATCACGAAGTTGATGTGACCGGTGATGGCGGCGTCGAACTCCTTGCCGTCGTCAGTCATCGCCGCCTTCATTTCGCGCAGCACGAAGGGATGGCAGCGGATCGCGCCCTGGCCGTAGATGATCATCGAACGGGTCAGGATGTTGGCGCCTTCCACGGTGATGCCGATCGGAATCGCCTGATAGGCGCGCGCCAGATAGTTGCGCGGTCCCAGCACCACGGCCTTGCCGCCATGGATGTCCATCGCGTCGTTGATGGCTTTGCGCATGCGCTCGGTGTTGTGGTATTTGAGGATGGCGGACAGCACCGACGGCTTCTCGCCGGTATCGAGGCCGGTCAAGGCCAGGTCCTGCGAGGCCTCCATCTGATAGGTGTAGCCGCCGATGCGCGCCATCGCCTCGTCCACGCCTTCGAACTTGCCGATGGGCAGACCGAACTGATCGCGGATGCGCGCGTAAGCGCCGGTGACGAAGGTGCTCATCTTGCCGGAAGCCACCGACATCGCCGGCAGGGAAATGCAGCGGCCCACCGACAAGCACTCAACCAGCATGCGCCAGCCCTGGCCGGCGAACTCGCGGCCGCCGATGATCCAGTCCAGCGGAATGAACACGTCCTTGCCCCAGGTCGGGCCGTTCATGAAGGCGGCGCCGCCCGGGAAATGGCGACGGCCGATGGCCACGCCCTCGTGTTCGGTGGGCACCAGCGCGCAGGTGATGCCCAGGTCTTCTTTATCGCCTAGCAGATGCTCGGGATCGTACATCTTGAACGCCAGGCCCAGGATGGTGGCCACCGGGGCCAAGGTGATCCAGCGCTTTTCCCAGCTGACGCGCAGGCCCAGCACGTCGTCGAAACGCTCGCCGGTGCGCGGATGGGTGTAGGAACCGCGGCAGACGATGCCGTAGTCGGGAATGCTGCCGGCGTCCGAGCCCGCATAGGGGCTGGTCAGCGCGAAGCAGGGAATCTCCAGACCCTTGGCCAGGCGCGGCAGATAATAATCCTTCTGCTCCTCGGTGCCGTAGTGCTGCAGCAATTCGCCCGGGCCCAGAGAGTTGGGCACCATCACCGATACCGCGGCGGTGCCGCCGCGGGTGGCGATCTTGGTGACCACTTTGGCGTGAGCGTAGTTGGAGAACTCCAGACCGCCGTACTGCTTTTTGACGATCATGCCCAGAAAGCCGTTGTCCTTGATGAATTGCCATACTTCCGGCGGCAGATCCTTCAGCTCGTGGGTGATCTTCCAATCGTCAATCATCGCGCACAGCTGTTCGGTGGGGCCGTCGATGAAGGCCTGTTCTTCCGGCGTCAGCTTGGGATCGGGAAAGGACAGCAGGCGGTTCCAGTCCGGCTTGCCGGAAAACAGGTCGCGATCCCACCAGACCGTGCCGGCGTTGATGGCTTCCTGCTCGGTCTGGGACATCGCCGGCGTGATTTTCTTGAACACGCCGAACACCGGGCCGGTGAACACGGCGCGGCGCAAGGGCGGAAGATTGAGAACGGCGGCGATCACCGCGAAAACAGCCCAGGCCGCCGGCGGCAGCGGGCAATGGAAGACGAACTGGAGCGCGGCTAGCCAGGCGGCCAGCCCCACGGTCCAGGCCAGAACAGGCGCGCGGAAATACGCCAGCGCGCCCAGCAGCACGACCAGAACAACGGCAGATATCATTTTGTTTTACCCTCGTGTTGACCCTTCCATTCCGGCGGCAACAGCAAGGGACGCGGCCTTGGTCGACGCGTCCTGCCCTGCGCTCCGGAATCAGCCTTCCATGGGCGCGACCAGGCCA
Source organism: Chromobacterium sp. FG22 (assembly GCF_057809415.1). Classification (NCBI taxonomy): domain Bacteria; kingdom Pseudomonadati; phylum Pseudomonadota; class Betaproteobacteria; order Neisseriales; family Chromobacteriaceae; genus Chromobacterium; species Chromobacterium sp. FG22. The sequence continues at coordinate 96,137 of NZ_JBMDJX010000005.1, forward strand.
GCCATGACAAAGGGCACGAGGTATTTGACGATCATGTCCGGATCCCGCGCGCTGACGATCTGACTGCGAGTGAAGATCTTCAGCACATCGTTGCCGGCGAAGGCATTGAACATGACGCTGAACGCAAGATGCATTCTCCAGGCCAACTGCTCCGTGTCCAGCAAGGGCAAGGCGCGCTGAAACGCGCGACTGTAACGCTGGACGAACACGCTGTACTGCTGGGAGATGGTTTCGCGCAACAGGCGGTGGTTCTCCACCAAGGTGCGCGACAACAGGCGCACGAACATCGCCCCGCCGCGCGACGGGTCCTTGGACAGCGATAGGCAGGGCCGTATGAACGACAGCACCAAGCCTTCCACCGACAGTTTCTCCTCCGAGGCCTCCGCCTCCAGCTTGTCCAGTTCCGCCAGGCAGTCCGCTATCAGCGGGGCCAGTCTGCGCATGAACACGGACTCGAACAACGCGTCCTTGGAGCCGAAGTGGTAATTCACCGCGGCCAGGTTTACCTCGGCTTGCTGGGTGATCATGCGCAGCGAGGTCGCTTCGAAACCGTGCTCCACAAACAAGCGTTCTGCAACGTCCAGAATGCGGGTGGCGGTATCGGGGCGGCTTGCTTCCATGTTCTCCAGTGCCTTTTTTGTATTTGCTGGTTTTATGGTCTTGCTCATTTCAGCTTTCGAACAAGCGTTTCAAACTTACGTTTTAATTTGACGAATGTCAAGACATGTCTCGACGGCGCTCGGGCCAAACTCTCAGGGCGGCAACAAAAGCGGCAGTCCGTATTTTAGACTGCCGTTTGAATGAAACACATGTTGAAAGCGTTTAGTCAAGGCCGCGCGCCAAATCCCGCTTCAGATCCTCGACATGCTCTAGGCCCACCGCCACCCGCAACAGGCCTTCGACGATGCCGGCCTTGGACCTGGCTTCCGGCGTGATGCGGGCGTGGGTGGTGGACGCGGGATGCGTAATGGTGGATTTGACGTCGCCCAGATTGGCGGTGCGGGAAATCAGCTGGACCCGGTCCACCACGCGCCAGGCCTCGGCCCTGCCCCCCTTGACCACGAAGGACACCACCGCGCCGCCGCCGCTTTGCTGACGCAAGGCCAGTTCATATTGCGGATGGCTGGCCAGCCCTGGATAAAACACCCGCTCCACCGCCGGCTGCGCTTCCAGCCAGCGCGCCAACTCCAGCGCGTTGGCGCTGTGCTTTTCCATCCGCAGATGCAGGGTTTCCATGCCGGAGAGCAAAGCCCAGGCGTTGAACGGCGCCAAGGTGGGGCCGGCGGTGCGCACGTGCAGGTAGATCTGTTCGATCAGCGCGTCGCTGCCCACCACCGCGCCGCCCATCACCCGGCCATGGCCGTCCAGGTATTTGGTGGCGGAGTGCATCACCAGGTCCGCGCCCAGTTTCAGCGGCTGCTGCAAGGCCGGGGAACAGAAGCTGTTGTCCACCACCAGCAGAGCCTCATGCTGATGGGCAATAGCCGCGATGGCGGCGATGTCGGCGATTTCCGTCAGCGGATTGGACGGCGTCTCCAGAAACAACAAACGGGTATTGGGCCGCGCCGCGTCGCGCCAGGCTTGCAGGTCGGTGGCGTCGACGAAGGTGGTTTCCACGCCGAACTTGGCCAATAGGCCGGCAAACAGATTGGTGGTGGAACCGAACAGGCTTTGCGAGGACAGGATGTGATCGCCGGCCTTGAGCAAGCTCATCATGATGGCCTGGATCGCCGCCATGCCGGTGGCGGTGGCGATGGCGCGCTCACCGCCCTCCATCAGCGCCAGCCGCTGCTGAAAGGCCGCGACGGTGGGGTTGGTGAAGCGGGAATAGGTGTAGCCGTCCAGTTCGCCCAGGAACATGGCCGCGGCCTGTTCCGCCGAATCGTAGGTGAAGCTGGAAGTCAGATGCAGGCTTTGGCTGTGCTCGCGATAATCGCTGATTTCGCGGCCGCCGCGGATTGCCTGGGTTTCCGGGTGCCAACAGGCTTGTTCGATATTGTCGGATGCCATTGATGTTTCTCTGCGGGTGCTTCTAAGAATTTGTTCACGATCGGCTGCGCGTCATGAGACCTGGCGCGGCGAATACTGCTTCGAAAGGCTCATGCGCCGTGCGCACACTCCGCTTTCCCAGCCGCAAGGCCTTGTCTCGCCTTGCCTCGCGGGAACATGAACAGGCGCCAAGGGTAAGGCCAATGGCCATATTGCCTGAAAATCCACGGTTTGCTAAATGCCTGCCGGGCATAAAGCCGCCGGCCCGGCGGCATTAGCGCCAGCCGGCGACGGCGGCCGGCTTACTCGATCAGCAGCATATGCGCGCGCACCCAGTCGCGATCCGCCGCCTCGAAGTGCCACCACTCGGTGGCGATGCCATTGAAGCCGGCCTGGCTCATGCAATGGCGCAACAGCTGACGGTTGGCCACTTGCGCCTCGCTCAGCCTGCCGGTCCGCAACAGCTCCGCCTCGCGCTGCGGCTGCGCCCGTTCGGTGAAGTCGTCGAAACCGGTGCCCATATCCAGCTCGTCCCCGTCGGCATCCTCCACGCTCAGGTCCACCGCCATGCCGAAGCTGTGGATCGAACCGCGCGCCGGGTCGGCGACGTAGATGCGCTGCGGCGTGTCCTTGACGATGTCCCACAGCACCCGCTGCACCCGCCCCGGCCTCAGCGCGTCGAAAACCAGCAAATGGAAGCCGGGACGCAGCCGGCGCAGCTCGCGCGCGGCCATGGCCAGGCCTTCGGCCGCACGGCGGTGCAATAAGGCCGGCGCCGCCTCGCCGTAAAGGTTTCGCCCCACGAAATTGTTGGCGCAGGCATAGCGCAGGTCCAGTCTCACCCCGTCGATGCCCGCTATCGACAGGTATTCCGGATGCGCCGCCAAGTCCTCCATCCCGATCACCGCTTTCATGCTCGCCTCGCTTCCCTCGTCCATCCCCCGGCCCTCACTCCCCCGCCATCTCCCGCGCCAGCCGCTCGGCACTGCCCAGGGCCAAGGTGAAACCCAAGGCGCCGTGTCCCAGATTCAGCCACAGATTGGCCGGACCCCCGGGCGCGCGGCCTATCATGGGCACCCCGTCCGGCGTGGCCGGCCTCAAACCGGCCCATTCCGCCGCCTGTTCCAGGCGGCCCGCCCGCGGCCAATCTCGCATCACTTGCCGGCGCAAGCCGGCCACGCGCCGCGGGTCCGGGCTTTCGTCATAGCCGACCAGGTCCGCCGCCGCCGCCACCCGCAGACGGCCGCCTATCGGCGCGTACAAGATCTTGCGCTCGAAATCGGTGACGCTGAGCGCGGGCAAACCCTCGCCCGCCGGCATGTCCAGGCTATAGCCCTTCAGCGGGTAGAGCGGCAGCCGCAGGCCCAGTTTGCGCGCCAGCCCCGCGCCGCCGACGCCGGCGGCCAACACCAGATGCCGACAAGGCAGAGCGCCTCCGGGCAGCCAAACTTGCCGCACCCGCCCCTGGGCCAGTTCGAAACCTACGACCTCCTCGCCGAAGCGGAACTCTACGTCCAGACCCTCGTCGCGCATTCTTCGCTGCATGGCCAGGCAGAACAGCCTGCAATCCGCCACCTCCTCGTCCGGGGTATGCACCCCGCCGGCCAGCGGCCCGCTCAAGCCGGCCAAGGCCGGCTCCAGCGCGCGGCAGGCGTCCGCGTCCAGCAAACGCTGACGCGCGCCCAGCTCGCTCAAGGCCGCCACGCCCTGTCGCGCATGCTCCAGCGCCGCCGCGCCGCGGTACAGCACCAGCTTGCCGTTGCGCCGCCAGGCGAAACCGTCCAGTCCTTCCGCGCGCAGCGCATCCAACTGCTGGCGGCTGCTTTGCGCCAAACGCCACAATTGGGCGCTGCCGGCGCGGTTGGCCTCGCGGTTGCAGGCCCGGTAGAAGCGCCACAGCCATTGCCACTGGGCCGCGTCCCAACGCGGGCGCAAACGCATCGGCGCGTCCGCGCTCAGCAGCCAGGCCAGCGCCTTGGCCGGCACCCCGGCGTCGGCCAGCGGCGACACATAGCTGTAGCTTAGCTGGCCGCCGTTGGCGTGGCTGGCGCCGGCCGCCGCTTCGCCGCGCCGTTCCAGCACCGTGACCGGCCAGCCCGCCCGCGCCAGCCGCCACGCGCTGCACAGTCCAATCACGCCGGCGCCCACGATCAGCACCCTCGCCTCGTCCATTCCGCCCCCTCGCAAAGTCCGTCAAACCGCAAAGCCGGCTTTCGACGCCGGGAACCAATCGCCAAGACCTTGGACCGACAGCGGTAGATGACGGACAATTCGCCTGCCGCGAACAAGAACTCAGGATAGCGTAAATGACAAAATCGATCCTCTCCCTTTCCCTGTTGCTGGCCGGCGCGCTGCCCGCCGCCGCGCTGGCGGCCAAGCCCCTGGTCTTTTGCGCGGAAGCCGCGCCGGAAGGCTTCGACCCGGCGATGTGGGACACCGCCTCCACCTACAACATCGTCAAGCCCGTCTTTCAGGGGCTGACCGAATTCAAACGCGGCGGCGTGGCGCTGCGCCCTGGGCTGGCGGAAAGCTGGAGCGTGTCGGCGGACGGGCTGGAATACACTTTCAAGCTGCGCCGCGGCGTCAAATTCCATCAAACCGATTACTTCAAGCCCAGCCGCGACTTCTCCGCCGACGACGTGGTTTTCACCGTCAACCGCTGGATCCGGCCGGAGCTGCCGTTCAACCAGGCGTTCAAGACCCCGCTGACCGGCCCGGACGGCTACGGCCTGGTCAAGCTGATAGACTCGGTGCAAAAGCTGGACCCGAACACCGTCAAGATCCGGCTGAAAGAACGCAACGCCACCTTCCTGACCTTCTTCGCGATGGGCTTCGCCGGCATGCAGTCGGCGGAGTACGCCCAGCAGTTGCTGCAGGCCGGCAAGCCCGCGCAGATCAATCTGCAGCCCATAGGCACCGGCCCCTACCGCTTCAAGAGCTACGCCAAGGACTCGACCGTGCGCTACGAGGCCAACCCCCAGTACTGGGGCGCGCCGCAGAAAACCCGCAGCCTGATTTTCGCCATCGTCACCGATCCTCAAGTGCGCATCCAGAAACTGAAAGCCAATGAATGCCAGGTGGCCGCGGCGGTGCGCGAGGCCGATCTGGACACCTTGAACGCCGATAAGAACATCAAGATCGCCGCCACCGGCGCCAGCAACATCTCCTATCTGGCCTACAATCTGAAACGGCCGCAATTCGCCAAGCGCGAAGTGCGCGTGGCGCTGGACATCGCCATCAACCGCGACGCCCTGTTCAAGGCGATGTTCCCCAAGGGCGGCGCCACCCAGGCGGTCAACCCCTATCCGCCGTCCACCTGGAGCTGGAACGCCAAAACCCGCAATGAATACAACCCGGCCAAGGCCAAGGCGCTGCTGGCCCAGGCCGGCTACCCCAACGGCTTCGCCCTCGATCTGTGGGCGCTGCCGGTGCAAAGGCCGACCAACCCCAACGGCAAGCTGATGGCGCAGATGATCCAGCAGGACTGGGCCAGGATAGGCGTCAAGGCCAATATTCGATCCTACGAATGGGGCGAATACCTGAAACGCGCCGCCGCCGGCGAACACGATGTCTATATGTCCGGCCTGACCAGCAACTCCGGCGATCCGGACGATTTCCTGTGGAACTCGCTGTCCTGCAGCGTCAGCAAGGGCGGCCAGCGCTTTTGCAACCCCGAGTTCGACAAGCTGCTGCTGCTGGGCCGGCAGGCCACCGAGCAGAAGCAACGCGCCCAGTACTATTTGAAAGCCCAGGAGATTTTCAAATACGAACGTCCCTGGATCACCATGGCCCATTCCCGCATTTACATTCCGCTGCGCAACAATGTGCAGGGTTTCGTGATGAATCCCAACGGCTCTTTCGACTTCGAGGACGTATGGCTCAAATAAACCCAAGCTGGCCGCCCTATTTCGTCAGCCACCGCTATCAGGGCTTGCGGGCCGGCCCCCGCCTGATCGTCACCGCCGCCGTGCACGGCAACGAGGGCTGCGGCACGCTCGCCGTCCGCCGGCTGATGGCGGAGCTGGAACAAGGCGCGCTGGCCTTGCGCGCCGGCCGGCTGACCCTGGTCCCGGTGAGCAATCCGCTGGCCTTTCAGTTGGGCCAGCGCGGCGGTGAACGCAATCTGAACCGCCATCTCGCCCCCAGCGACGCGCCGCGCGATTACGAAGACCATGTCGCCAACTGGCTATGTCCGCTGCTGGCGGAGCACGAGGTTTTGCTGGACTTGCACTCCTTCCAGTCCCAGGGCCAGGCTTTCGTGTTCCTGGGACCGCGCGACAACGCCGGCGAGCTGGAGTCCTTCGCCCTGGCCGCGCAAGAAGAAGCGCTGGCGCAAAGGCTGGGCGTGGCCCGCGCGGTGGACGGCTGGCTCGCCACTTACGCGCTGGGCGTGAGCCGACGCGGCAAGGCCCCGGACGGCGACGTCCGCTACGGCGTCGGCACCACCGAGTACATGCGCCAACAAGGCGGCTGGGCGCTGACGCTGGAGTGCGGCCAGCACGATGACCCGGCCGCGCCTAGCGTCGCCTACCAGGCCATCGTCAACACCTTGGCTCATCTGGGCATGTTGGACGCGCCGCCGCCCGCGGCCGGCCCCTTGGAGGCGCTCAGCCTGTACGAGGTGGTGGACAAGCTCGACGACGGAGACCGCTTCGCCCGCGACTGGACCAGCTTCGACCCGGTGAGCCGAGGCGAGCTGATAGGCTGGCGCGCCGACGGCAGCCCGGTAACGGCGCTGGACGACGGCCGCATCGTCTTCCCCAACCCCCGCAGCCCTAGCGGCCAGGAGTGGTTCTATCTGGCCCGGGCGTCCTCCCGCTTTTGAGAAGCTGTTGACGATCCGCCGCGCGCAGCGAGGCGCGGCCACCGCTTCGGAATGCTCATGCGCCGCATGAGCATTTCTCTTTCCAAGACCGGCTCCCAGCTCCATTCTGCACGACTCAGCATTTCCACTTAAGTATTTGTTTTTCATAAAAACCGCCATTTAGGCCAGCACGCCCCCCATCCCAACTGCTACACCGATAAGCACTGCCGCGCGGCCGGCAGCCGCTACCGCGCCCGGTCGTCCCTGGCCGTGCGTCCACCTCAAATCATTCAGCGCAAGGAAGTGAACACCATGAGCCATCTTCCCACGCATCAAACGCTGCCTTATGGCGTCGCCATTCATCAGGCGATCGCCGAAGGCAACCTGGCGCAGATGAAAACCTTGCTGGAGCAAGGCGAGCAGCATCTGCACCAATACGGCGATCTGCACGCCGCCATTGAGCAATTGAAGCTGGAAATCACTCGTCTGGAACGGCGCTGAGCGCCGCGCAGCCCGAGGCATCCCTCACCTTTCGTTTTGGAGGTCTTATGTCAGGCAATACTCAGACTGAAATCGGATTGTTCCCCGTCAGCTACCTCATCGGCAACGATCTGGCGGGCGCGCCGACGCTGCTCTTGAACCTGCTGGTGGCGCCCCCCACCCACTCTGTGACCGGCAGCGCCCACGTCGTCAACCAAAGCCTCCACCCGCCGCTGAACCTGCACTCCCATGTTCACGGCCAATACGCCTACCTGGGCGTGGTGCCGACCAGCGAGGGCCGCATCCTGATCTCCGCCCAAGGCCACAACGGCAACACCACCAACTTCAAATTGCACCTGGTGCTCAGCCACGACTGGAAAAAGGGCATCGCCAATTACAGCTATCTCGACGGCTCCACATGGGTGGAAGTGGACAATGTGCCGGCCAAGCTGAACCCGGAACTGAAATCCCGCTATTTCCCGCTGCCGCTGGAACCCGGCCCGGTGATCCTGCCCAATCCGCCCATCAACGCCCTGTACGGCGTGCCGATCCAAAGCGCCATCGCCAGCGGCGACCTGGCCCATATGAAAACCCTGGCCGCTTACGCCAAACAGCAGCTGGACGCCCAGCCGCAACTGCGCAAGGAACTGGATGCGCTGAAGGCGGAAATCACCAAGCTGGACCGCAAATAAGCAGGCGCTCGCGCCGATACCTTCCCATTCGTCAAGGAGTGCTCCATGTCAGCAACAGGATTGTTCCATGTCCGTTACCTCATTTCCCAACCGGTGCTGGGCGCGCCGGTCCTGACCCTGGACTTGCTGGTCGACACGCCGCAGAAAAAGATCAGCGGCCACGCCAGCATCACCCAGAGCGTCAGTCCGCCGCTGCAGTTCCAGGCCAATGTCTGGGGCCATTACAGCCAGGCCAAGCTGGACCCGTCGGCCGAGCATCACATCGTGCTGTCGCTGGAGGGCAGCCCCAGTTCGCCCAATAGCCAGATCGCCGAAACCTTCCATCTGCAAGGCATCCTCGATCAGGACTGGCAGGACGGCCACGCCAGCTATCGCTTCTTCTACCAGGAAGCCTGGCACACCGTCGCGCACGCCATCGTCACCGAAGCGCCGGCCGTGCACCCGGAGCCGCGCGCCGGCAGCAAGCCCTATCCGCACCCCATCCCGCTGTACGCCGCCGCGCTGCAACAATCGCGCGTCAGCAGCAATCTGGCGCAGATGAAGTCCTTGGCCGGCCAGGCGGAAGAGCAGTTGAAGCAGCACGACAATATCGAGGCCGCGCTGAAGCAGCTTCATGCTGAAATCGCCCGCCTCGAAGGCAGGCACTAAACCGCCCCTCCTCATCCGCGCTTGTTCAAAGCCCAGGAGCGCCCGCCGGGCGCTCCTCGCCCTCTCTCAAGGACCCGCCCATGCTAGACGACAGCCCCGCCGTCCGCCCTGCACGCTATCTGGACGACGAAGACTTCAAGCGCTACGTCCCAGTGCACGTGGTTTGGGAAATCACCCTGGCCTGCGATCTGAAATGCCTGCACTGCGGCTCCCGCGCCGGCCACCGCCGCCCCAACGAGCTGTCCACCGCCGAATGCCTGGAAGTGATAGACGCGCTGGCGGCGCTGGGCACCCGCGAAATCACCTTGATCGGCGGCGAGGCCTATCTGCGCAAGGACTGGACCCAGCTGATCCGCGCCATCCGCGGCCACGGCATGTATTGCGCGATTCAGACCGGCGGCCGCAATCTGAACCCCGCCCGGCTGCAACAGGCGATAGACGCCGGCCTCAACGGCGTCGGCGTGTCGCTGGACGGCCTCGCGCCCCTGCACGACAAGGTGCGAAATGTGCCGGGCGCTTTCGACAAGGCGGTGGACGCCTTGCGCCGCGCCAAGGCCTCCGGCCTCGCCGTCAGCGTCAACACCCAGATCGGCGCGGCCACCATGCCGGACTTGCCGGCGCTGATGGATCAGATCATCGAGCTGGGCGCCACCCACTGGCAGATCCAGCTGACGGTGGCGATGGGCAATGCGGTGGACAACGACGAACTCTTGCTGCAGCCCTACCAATTGCTAGAGCTGATGCCCTTGCTGGCGCGGCTTTACCGCGAGGGGGTGGAACGCGGCCTGTTGATGAACGTGGGCAACAATATCGGCTACTACGGCCCTTACGAGCGGCTGTGGCGCGGCTTCGGCGACGAGCGGGTGCACTGGAGCGGCTGCGCCGCCGGTCAGACCGTGCTGGCGCTGGAGGCGGACGGCACCGTCAAGGGCTGTCCCTCGCTGGCCACCGTCGGCTTTTCCGGCGGCAATGTGCGCGACATGAGCCTGGACGACATCTGGCACCACAGCGAGGGCATCCATTTCGGCCGGCTGCGCTCGGTGGACGATCTGTGGGGCTATTGCCGCGGCTGCTACTACAACGACGTCTGCCGCGGCGGCTGCACCTGGACCTCCCACTCGCTGCTGGGCAAGCCCGGCAACAATCCCTACTGCCATTACCGCGCGCTGGAACTGGAAAAACAGGGCCTGCGCGAGCGCATCGTCAAACTGCAGGACGCCGCGCCGGCCTCCTTCGCCGTCGGGCGTTTCGACCTGATCACCGAGGACATCGCCAGCGGCCAGGAAGTCGGCCGCATCAGCCGCAGCGGCCAGGTGATCGCGCTGACTTGGAAAAACAAGGGCAAGACCGCGCCGCGCGAAGGCCGGCCGCCGGCCAAGCTGGCGCTGTGCCGGCAGTGCCAGCAATACATCCACCCCGACGAGACCTGTTGTCCGCACTGCGCGGCCGACGTCGCCGCCGCCGAACGCGATTACCTGCAAGAACAGGCCAAACGCCAGCAAGTGATCAACAATCTGCGCCGCCTGCTGGGTTTGCCGGACGATTAAGACGCCGCGCCGGCGCCGAAACGCGGTTTTATGCCAAAAAACTCGGCGCCGCCGCCACGGCCATCCACTGGCCATAGCTCATTTGACGAAAATCGGTCTACAATCGCGGCTTGCCTAGCCTCACCACGCCGCCATGGGAGCCCGATGCCCGCATGAACCGTTTCGCGCCGTTCGCCCTATCCCCGGAAGCCGTCGCTTCCGCCTTGCCGGGCCCGCGTCATGAGCGATAAGCCGCGCCGCCCGTCGCTGCAGGACATCGCCGACCGGGTAGGCACTTCCAAGATGACGGTCAGCCGTTATCTGCGCAACGCCAGCCTGGTGTCGGACGCCACCGGACAGCGCATCGCCGGCGCGATGGAGCAACTGGGCTATATCCCCAACCGGGTGCCGGACCTGCTGGCCCGCGCCAAAAGCCGCGCCATCGGCGTGCTCTTGCCGTCCATGTCCAATCAGGTGTTCTCCAGCCTGGTGCACGGCGTCGAAGCCATGACCCGCGAGGCCGGCTACCACACGCTTTACGGCCATTACTGCTACGACATCGAACAGGAAACCCGGCAGGTGGAGCAGCTGCTGTCCTTCCAGGTGGACGGGCTGATCCTGTGCGAAACCGTTCACTCCGAACGCACTTTGCGCATGCTGCAGGTGGCGGCCATCCCGGTGGTGGAAGTGATGGAGCTGCCGACCCAGCCCATAGACCTGGCCGTGGGCCTGGACCATCAGGCCGCCGCCGAGGACATGACCCGGGCCATGATCGCGCGCGGCAAGCGGCGCATCGCCTATCTGGCCGCCCGCCTCGACCGCCGCACCCGCTTGCGCGCCGCCGGCTACCGGGCGGCGATGGAGCAGGCCGGGCTGATCCCGCTGGAGATCCAGACCGAACAACATTCCAGCTTTCAGCTTGGCGGCGAAATGCTGCGCCAGGCCATGGCCTCCGCGCCGGATCTGGACGGCGTGTTCTGCACCAACGACGACATCGCCGCCGGCGCGCTGCTGGAGGCCCAGGCCATGGGCCTGGCGGTGCCGGAGCGCATCGCCGTCGCCGGCTTCAACGCGCTGGACATCGGCGCCGCGCTGCACCCGCGGCTGGCCAGCGTGGTCACGCCGCGCGAAGCGATAGGCCGGCTGGCGGCGCAACGCCTGCTCGGCCGCATCCACGGCCAGCGTTACGCCGATCCGGTCGTGGACCTGGGCTATACCCTGAGCCTGGGCGGCAGCGTCTAAGCCGGTGCCGGAATACGACACCGGCCTCCCCGTAAAATCCCTTAGCAATCAAGCCCTCAAGCGATGACGCCGGTTCCGGATCAAGCCCGGCGCTCAAAACGCTTGCCTGCTCGCCGCAAAGCCGACATATTGTCATCGGCATGATGTTACCGGTAACAATCACGATCCGCCTTCAAACGAAAGCGACAACTCATTGGAGTGGCTTCATGAATTCCACACCACATCAGGTTTACGTGCTGATGGGCGTCTCCGGCTGCGGCAAATCGGCGCTCGCCGCGCGGCTGGCCCAACACCTGACATGCGCCGTGCTGGACGGCGATTTCCTGCATCCGCGCGCCAATATCGACAAAATGGCCGCCGGAACGCCGCTGGACGACGCCGATAGGCTGCCCTGGCTTGCCGCGCTCAGCGACGCCGCCTACGCCATGCAACGCAGCAACGCGCTGTCCATCATCGTCTGCTCCGCGCTGAAACGGCGATACCGCGACCAGCTGCGCGCCGGCAACCCCCAGCTGTCCTTCCTCTACCTGAAAGGCGATTTCGACTTGATCCTGCAACGGCTTCAAGCCCGGCAAGGCCATTTCCAGAAGGCCGATATGCTGGCCTCTCAATTCGCCGCGCTGGAAGAGCCGGGGCCGGACGAGACCGACGTCCACGCCCTGGACATCCGCCCCGAGCTGGACAGCGTCGTCGCCGGCGCGCTGCGCCTGATCCAGTCCCGCCAGGAGCGCTGACATGTCCATCGCAACCCTGGTATTGACCGCGCTGGGCTCGGTCGCTCTGTTGTTGTTGCTGGTGATGAAGGCGCGCCTGCACGCCTTCATCGCGCTGATGCTGGTCTCGATCGGCGCCGGCGTGGCCTCCGGCATGCCGGTGGAGAAAATCGCCGACACCATGCAAAAAGGCATGGCCGGCACGCTGGGCTTCCTCGCCGTGGTGGTGGCCTTGGGCGCCATGTTCGGCAAGATCCTGCACGAAACCGGCGCGCTCGATCAGATCGCCGACCGGCTGCTGAGCCGCTTCGGCGAACGGCGCGCGCATTACGCGCTGGGCGTGGCCGGACTGGTCTGCGCGTTGCCGCTGTTCTTCGACGTCGCCATCGTGCTGTTGATCGGCGTGGTGTTCGCGGTGGCGCGCCGCACCGGCGGCAATGTGGTCAAGCTGGCGGTGCCGCTGTTCGCCGGCGTGGCCGCGGCGGCGGCCTTCCTCTTGCCCGGTCCCACGCCCATGCTGTTGGCTTCGCAGATGCAGGCCGACTTCGGCTGGATGATTCTGATCGGGCTGGCGGCGGCGATTCCCGGCATGCTGCTGGCCGGGCCGCTGTTCGGCAGCTTCATCAGCCGGCACGTCAGCCTGGCGCTGCCGGACGACATCAGCGAGCCGGCTCTGGATCGCGGCCGCATGCCCTCCTTCGCCTTCAGCCTGACCCTGGTGCTGTTCCCGCTGGTCATGGTGGCCTGCAAGACCCTGGGCAGCCATCTGGCCGCGCCGGGCTCGGCCGTCTACCACTGGCTGCAGTTCATCGGCCACCCGTTCAGCGCCATCCTGGCCGCCTGCCTGATCGCCATCTACGGCCTGGCGATCCGCCGCGGCATGGACGCGGAACAGGTCATGCGCGTCTGCAACGCCGCGCTGCAACCGGCCGGCATCATCCTATTGGTGACCGGCGCCGGCGGCGTGTTCAAGCAGGTGCTGGTGGATTCGGGCGTGGGGCCGGCGCTGGGCAACGCGCTGATCGGCGCCGGCCTGCCCATCGCCGTCGCCTGCTTCGCGCTGGCGGCCGCGGTCAGGGTCATACAGGGCTCGGCCACCGTCGCCTGCCTGACCACGGTGGGCCTGGTGCTGCCGGCCATCGAAACCATGGGCTTGTCCGGCGCGCAGCTGGCGGCGCTGTCCATCTGCATCGCCGGCGGCTCCATCGTGCTCAGCCACGTCAACGACTCCGGCTTCTGGCTGTTCGGCAAATTCACCGGCGCCGACGAGGCTCAGACGCTGAAAACCTGGTCGCTGATGGAGACCATACTGGGCACGACCGGCGCCCTGGTCGGCATGGCGGCCTTCGCCATGCTGTGACGCGCGGCATGCGCCTTGGCAAGCATGGCCGCCGGGTACGATACTCACTGAAACACGCTTGAGTAGCCCACCGCCATGACGGACCCCCTCTGCACCACCCTGCTTGCCTTGCTGGACGACAGCGCGGTCCTGATCGCGCTGTTCGACCCGCAAGACATGCTGCGCTACGCCAACACCGCCTTTCGCCAAAGCTTCTTCCTGTCCCAAGAGGAATACCTGAGTTGGGCGGAACTCATGCGACGAAACTACCGGCAGAAGCAAGGCTCGCGGATAGAAACCGACGATATCGAAGCCTGGCTGCGCTCCGCCTGTTCGCGCCGCGGCAAACTGCCTTACCGCGCATTCGAGGCCGATCTATGCGACGGCCGCTGGATGTGGATGACGGAAACCATGAGCGCGGACGGCTGGATGCTGTGTCAGGCCAGCGATATCACCGAACTGCGCGCCGACAAGCGCGAACTGCGCCAGGCCCGCGACGTGGCCGTGCGCGCCGCCCAGACCGACCCGATGACCGGCATCAGCAACCGCACCCATCTGATGCAGTTATTGCAACTGCTGTTGCAGCAGCGGCTTCAACACGCGGCGCCGGCCTGTCTCGCCATTCTCGATCTCGACCACTTCAAGCGCATCAACGACCTGGAGGGCCATCCGGCCGGCGACCACGTCATCTGCGGCTTCGTCCAGACCGCGCGCGCTCAGCTGCGGCAAAGAGACGGCTTCGGCCGCTTGGGCGGCGAGGAATTCATGCTGCTGCTGCCGCAAACCTCGCTGCTGGAGGCCGAGCAATGCTGTGAACGGATTCTCGCCGCCGCGCGGCTGGACCGCCCCCTGGCGGCCAAGCCCGAGCTGGGCTACACCTGCTCGATCGGGCTGACCGAGCTGCGGCCCGACGACGACATCGCCAGCTGCTACGCGCGCGCCGACGAAGCGCTGTACCACGCCAAGGGCAGCGGGCGGGATTGCGTGAGCAGCGTGCGTTAAAACCGGCTCAGTCGGCCGTGGCCAACAGCTCGGACGCTTGCCAGCGCTGGAATCGCCGCTGCGCCGCCGACACGCTGGACGCGGTCAGCGTCAGGCCGCCGCAAGCCGGCGCCCAGTCTTCCGCGCGCTCCGGCGCGTCGTCGAAGGCCAGCAAATGCGGCGCGCCGCCGGCCGCCATGCCCGCGCCCAGCAACACCGCGCCGTCCGGATTGCCGGCGCTTTCCACCAGGCCCACCCGCCCCTCGTTCAGCAGCATCGGGAAACGATGGCTGGCCGCCACCGCCTGGCGCGCGTCGCGAGCGATCTGCAGCTTGTCCGCGTCGCCGGGCTCCAGCAATACCGGGCATGGCAGCGCCGAAGCCAGCTCCCGATGAATCTGACTCTCGATCACGGTGGGCGGCAGCAACACCGCGCTGACCAGATCGCTCAGATACGCCATCTCATTGGGCTGAATCAAGACATGCGCCAAGGGAACGCCCGCGGCCAGGCATCGCAGATAAACCTTTCTTTGCTCCAACAGCGCTTGTCGTCCGCGCCCCGTCGTCGCGACGGCAAGCGGCTGGGCCAACACGCTCCAGCCCGCCTCCCGCGACAGCCAGGCGCTCAGCTGTTCAGCCTGCTCCAGCAAGGCCGGCAGCGGCAAACGCAGCAACAGCAGGCGGCGCGTCCCCGTTCCGGCTATCGCGGCCTGAGTCAGACGGCGGCCGCGCGCCACCGTCTCCCGCGCCCTGTCGTCCGCCATCGCGTCGGCCATCAGTTCCCGCGGCGAGGGCAAACGCAGTAAGCCCATCGGCTCCGCCGTCTGCGCACTATCGGGAACACCGTCCATGCTATCGCTGCCTTCAAAATACATTGTCGCTCTCCATCCTGCGCCTGCCATGCAAGCGGTTCAATTGGCGGCTACGATATTTTTATTGATAATGATTGTCAATTGCATTCTTGTTCCAGACAAGCAAATCGCATAGCCAACCACTCCCTCTTCATCCCTGAGTAGCCCACCGTCTTGCCCGCTTAGTCGCTCTTTCCAAACTTTATCGACCGGCAAGGACAACTCCTTAATCCCACACCCTTCTCACGACCCAAGCGCTTCAAAAAAACAGTATTCCCCCTATATCCCTAGTCAAAAAATGTGGAATCAATATCATCTGTACGCAATATCACCGTATTGCAATGGATAACGATTATCATTTATATTCGCCCTCGACGCTCAGACGAGCCATCCCCCACCTACCCAGTGGACTCAGGAATAGCGATGAACCAAACCTCACTCGACCCAGCCTATAGCGGCGAACACAATCTGTTGGCCGCCTACCAGGCCGATTCCGCCTTCTTCTTCGCCTCGCCATGCCACACCCTGCTGGCCGAAGGCATCCAGCAAGTGATCACCGACACCGATCCCAGCGCCGCCATCGCCGCCGCGCTGGCCGCCCAGCCGGACCCGGCTCAGGCCGTGGTCGTCGGCGCCATCCCCTTCATGCCGGAACAACAGCCGTGGTTGTTCGTGCCGCAACAAGTGCGCCGCGCCGACGCGCTGCGTCAGGAACAGCGCAGCGCCCTGCGCCAGCCCTTGCAAGCCGATTGCCAATTGACGCCGCAGCCGGCGCCGGCCGCTTACTGCCAGGGCGTCAGCGACGCGCTGGCCCGCATCGGCAGCGGCGCGCTGGACAAGGTGGTGCTGTCGCGCACCTTAGAGCTTTCCGCCAAGCAGGCCATAGACCAGCGTCAATTGCTGCTCAATCTGGCCAGCCAGAACCAGCACGGCTACACCTTCGCCGTGCAGCTGAGCGAAGACGGCGCGCCGCGCCGCGCGCTGATGGGCGCCAGCCCGGAACTGCTGCTGGCCCGCTACGGCCGGCAAGTGATCACCAATCCGCTGGCCGGCTCCGCCGCGCGCAGCCCGGACCCGGCGGAAGACCGCCGCCGCGCCGACGCGCTGCTGGAGTCCGGCAAGGACTTGTTCGAGCACAAGCTGGTGATCGACGCCGTGGTCGAGGCGCTGGCGCCGTACTGCCGCGATCTGCAAGTGCCGGCCGGCCCGTCCCTGGTCTCCACCGCCACCATGTGGCATCTGTCCACCCGCATCAGCGGCGAGCTGATCGATCCGGCGGTGGGCTCCTTCGAACTGGCGCGCGCGCTGCACCCCACCCCGGCGGTGTGCGGTTTCCCGGCGGACCCGGCGCGCAGCCTGATCCGCGAGATCGAACCCTTCGACCGCGGCTTCTTCACCGGCATGGTGGGCTGGTGCGACGGCAAGGGCGACGGCGAATGGGCGGTCACCATCCGCTGCGCCGAAATCGCCGAACGCACGCTGCGCCTGTTCGCCGGCGCCGGCATCGTCACCGGCTCGCTGCCGGAAAGCGAATTGGCCGAAACCGCGGCCAAATTCCGCACCATGCTGCGCGCAATGGGCCTGGCCGATCTGGCGGAGGCGGCATGAGCGAGCAACAACTGGACTGGACGCCGTGGCCTGAAGATTTCGCCCGCCGCTACCGCGAGGCCGGCTATTGGCAAGGCCAGACCCTGTTTTCCATGCTGGCGGCCCAGGCCGAGCAGCAGCCGGAAAAACTGGCGCTGGTGGCCGGCAAGCAGCGGCTGAACTACCGCGAGCTCAAGCTCTACGCCGAGCGCCTGGCCGCCGGCCTGTACGCGCGCGGCCTGCGTCCCGGCCAGCGCGCCGTGGTGCAGCTACCCAATTGCGCCGAGTTCTTCATCGTCGCCTTCGCGCTGTTCCGCCTCGGCATGCTGCCGGTGTTCGCTTTGCCGGCGCACCGCCGCGCCGAAGTGTCCTACTTCTGCCAGCACACCGACGCCGCGGTCTATTTCTGCGCCGATCAGCACGCCGGCTTCGACTACCGCGCGCTGGCGGCCGAGCTGCTGCCGCTGGCGCCCTCGCTGCAGCAGGTGATCGTGGCCGGCGACGCCGGCGACTACACCCCGCTCAACAGCCTCTATCTGATGGACCAGCCCTTGCCGGCGGAGCCGGACCCCAGCGGCCTGGCCTTCTTCCAGCTCTCCGGCGGCAGCACCGGCGTGCCCAAGCTGATTCCGCGCACCCATGACGACTATCTGTACAGCTTCGCCGCCAGCGCCGAGATCTGCGGCCTGAGCCGCGACAGCGTCTATCTGTGCGTGCTGCCGGCCGGCCACAACTTCCCGATGAGCTCGCCCGGCAGCTTCGGCGTCTTCCACGCCGGCGGCACCGTGGTGCTGGCTTCCGGCCCCAGCGTCGACGAATCCTTCGAGCTGATCGAGACCGAGGCCGTCACCATCGCCGCCCTGGTGCCGCCGCTGGTGCCGCTGTGGCTGGACGCCGCCGCCAAGCAGCCGGGCAAGCTCGCCAGCCTGCGCCTGCTGCAAGTGGGCGGCGCCAAGTTCGGCCCCGAGCTCGCCGCCCGCGTCGAGCCCGCGCTGGGCTGCAAGCTGCAGCAGGTCTTCGGCATGGCCGAAGGCCTGGTCAACTACACCCGGCTGGACGACGGCCCGGAGCAGGTGCTGAACACACAAGGCCGGCCGATCAGCGCCGACGACGAAGTGCGCATCGTCGACGACGAGGACCAGCCGGTGGCGCCGGGCGAAGTCGGCCACCTGCTGACGCGCGGCCCCTACACCATCCGCGGCTACTGGCGCGCCGCCGACCACAATCAGCGCGCCTTCACCGCCGACGGCTTCTACCGCACCGGCGACCTGGTCAGCATGAACGCCGACGGCTATCTGACGGTGGAAGGCCGCGCCAAGGACCAGATCAACCGCGGCGGCGAGAAAATCTCCGCTGAGGAAGTGGAAAACCACCTGCTGGCCCACCCGCTGGTGCGCGACGTCGCCATCGTGGCGATGAGCGACCCCTATCTGGGCGAGCGCTCCTGCGCCTTCATCATCCCGCGCGAGCAACAGGCGATCCGCCTGCCCCAGGTGGCCGCCTTCCTGCGCGAGCGCGGCCTCGCCGCCTACAAGATTCCGGACCGGCTGGAGCTGGTCGACACCCTGCCGCAAACCAGCGTCGGCAAGGTCAGCAAGAAAACCCTGCGCCAGATGCTGGAACAGAAACTGGCCGCGCAGTCCACCCAAAGGTCACAAGCATGAGCATTCCCCGCATCGCCCCCTACGCCATCCCGTCGCAACTGCCGGACAACCGCGTCAACTGGACGGTGGCGCCGCAGCGCGCCGCGCTGCTGATCCACGACATGCAGGAATACTTCCTGGATTTCTATGACCGCGAGGCCGAGCCGGTGGCCACCGCGCTGCGCAATATCGCCGCCATCCGCGCGCGCTGCCACGAGCTGAACATTCCGGTGTTCTACACCGCCCAGCCGGCGGAACAGGCCGACAGCGACCGCGGCCTGCTCAACGATATGTGGGGCCCCGGCCTGCCGGCGCGTCCGGAACGCCATCCCATCGTGGCCAGCCTGAGCCCAGCCTCCGACGACACCGTGCTGACCAAGTGGCGCTACAGCGCCTTCCAGCGCTCGCCCTTCCTCAACCTGCTGCGCCAGCAAGGCCGCGACCAGCTGATCATCTGCGGCATCTACGCCCACATCGGCTGCATGAGCACCGCGCTGGACGCCTTCATGTACGACATCCAGCCCTTCTTCGTCGCCGACGGCCTGGCCGACTTCTCCGCCGACCGCCACGCGATGGCGCTGGAATACGTGGCCCAGCGCTGCGGCGTGACCCTGGACAGCCAGCGCCTGCTGGGCCAGCTGGACCAGCAGGCCGCACCGGCCAGCGCCGCGCCCAGCGCGGAAGCGCTGCGCGCCGCCATCGCCGAACTGCTGCAACAGCCGGCCAGCGACATCGGCCTGGACGACAATCTGCTGGACTGGGGCCTGGACTCCATCCGCCTGATGAGCTTGCTGGAACAATGGCGCGCGCTGGGCGCGGAAATCGACTTCATCGAACTGGCGCAGCAGCCCACCGTCAACGCCTGGCAGGCGCTGCTGGCGCGCCAGCTGGACGGGGCCGCCGCATGAGCGCCAGCTACCCGGAATTCCACGGGCGGCTGGCCGTGGTCAGCGGCGCGGCCCAGGGCATAGGCGCGGCGCTGGCGCGCTCGCTGGCGGACCAGGGCTGCCGCGTGGCGGCGCTGGACCTGCGCGCCGACGGCCTGCAGCAGCTGGCGCTGCACACGCCGGCCCACGCCGACGGCCGCATCATCCCGCTGCCGCTGGACATCCGCGACGGCGCGGCGGTGGAACAGGCGGTGGCCCGCATCGAAGACGAGATCGGCGCCATCGACATGCTGGCCAATGTCGCCGGCGTGCTGCGTCTGGGCACGGTGGAACAGCTCAGCGACGAGGACTGGCTGCAAAGTTTCGCCGTCAACACTCACGGCGTGTTCTTCCTCAGCCGCGCGGTGGCGCGGCGCATGCAGGCTCGCCGCCGGGGTGGCATCGTCACCGTGGGCTCCAACGCCGCCGAAGTGCCGCGCACCCAGATGGCGGCCTACGCCGCGTCCAAGGCCGCCACCACCCAGTTCAGCAAATGCCTGGGCCTGGAGCTGGCCGAGTTCGGCGTGCGTTGCAACATCGTGTCGCCCGGCTCCACCGACACCGCGATGCAGCGCCAGTTGTGGAGCGACGACGCCATCCCGCCGGCCATCCTGCAAGGCTCGCTGGAGCAGTACCGCACCGGCATCCCGCTGCAACGCATCGCCACACCGCAGGATGTGGCCAATGCCGCGCTGTTCCTGCTGTCGGATCAGGCGCGTCACATTACGCTGCACAATCTGTACGTGGACGGCGGCGCGACGCTGGGGATCTGAGAACCTGTTTACGATCTGCTGCGCGTCGGCGATACGGCGTTGAAACCGGATTCGAAATGCTCATGTACCGTATGTACACTCCGCTTTCTCAGCCGTTTTCGCCTTGTCTCACCTTAGCTCGCGAGATCGTAAACAGGTTCTGAACACCTATTCACGATCCGCAAAGAAAAACGGGCAAGACCATTGGTCTTGCCCGTTGTCACGTCGCCGCGCCAAGCGCGGCGCGGCTCCGGCGGATCAGTTCACCGGGCAGCGGTTGGCGGCGCGGTAATCCACCACCTTGATCTTGCCGCTGACGATGTCCTTGCGCGCCTGCAGAATCTTCTTCTCCATCTCAGGCGTGATCAGCGAACGGTTGTGCGGGTCCAAGGCCCAGTCCACGCCGTTTTCCTTCAGGCCCATCAGCTTGACGTCCGGCTTCCACGCGCCGTTCTTGGCGTCGCGCATGGTTTCATACACCGCGTTGTCCACGCGCTTGACCATGGAGGTCAGCACCACGCCCGGCTGCAGATAGTTCTGATTGCTGTCCACGCCGATGTAGAACTTCTTGGCGCCCTTGGCCGCCTGGATCACGCCCATATTGGACAGCGCCGCCGCGGCGAACACCACGTCCACGCCGCGATCGAACTGGCTCTTGGCCAATTCCCCGCCGCGCGCCGGGTCGTTGAAGGCGGCGTGGGTGGTGCCTATCATGTTCTGCATCACCACCGCCTTGGGATTGGCGTACTTGGCGCCCTGGGCGTAACCGCAGCCGAAGGCGCGGATCAGCGGCACGTCCATGCCGCCCAGATAGCCCACCTTGCCGCTCTTGGACTTGAGCGCGGCGGCCATGCCCACCAGGAAGGAGCCTTCCTGCTCCTTGAAGGCGATGCTCTGCACATTCGGGCCCTTGGCCACCGAATCCACCAGGGTGAACTTCACCTTGGGGAACTCCTTGGCCACGGTCTCGATGGACTGGGTGTAGGCGAAGCCCACCGCCACCACCAGGTCGGCGCCCTTGCGCGCCATATTGCGCAGCATCTGCTCTTTCTGAGCGTCGTTGCTGACCTGGCCTTCGCGGTAGTTGATGTGGAATTCTTTCTTGAATCGTTCGGCGCCGTTGAATGCCGCTTCATTGAAGCTCTTGTCGAACTTGCCCGCCTGATCGTAGATCACGGCGACAGTGAAATCCTTGGCTGCAACCGGGCCTGCCAGCAAGATGGCAGCGGTTGCGCCTGCGATGTGTTTCAGCGCAAACGTCATGTTTTATCTTTTCTATGTGGATTACAGGCGATGCGACAGCGCCGCGGGCGGCGTTGCCGGCGCTTCAAGCGAAAGACGGAGGGGGAAACCGAGTGGACCGCGGCTGCCGGAGCAGACGGGACGAAACAGAACCACGCCGCTGCGAACCGCAGCGGATACAACGCGCCAATTGAAGCTGCCGGATTGTAGGCAGCCTGCCGCCGGCTGTAAACCGGCGTGGCCGAATCCTGCAACAACAGGTCGAAAAACGGACAGCTCGCCATAAGAACCTGTTCACGATCTTTTCAAACCGGAACGGAAGTATTGTTCAAAGCATTGAATCCGCTACGCGGATGATGATTTAGGGCCGGTTCCGCCCGGCGAACGGAAAGGGAGATTTGCGCGGCCAAATCTCCCTTTACCCTAAAGGCCGCCCTGCAAGCCTGGCCTCCGGCTCCCCGTCGGGGCCCGTCAGGCCCGAGGCGCGGCTGAACTCGCAGCGCGCTAATGTAACGCGGCACGCTATTTGGCACTCATTTTCGACAGTTTTGACACCGCCAAATGAAGCCAAATAGCGTAATTTTGCGCTCTAATTGTCACCTAACTTATGGCGGTGTTGGCCAGTCTATCGCCGCTGGAAATCCGGCTTGCTGCGGCACCCTCGTGAGCAACACTCGGTAGCGCTTCCACGCCGTCAACACAGCCTCCTCAGCGGCAGTCGACATGCTCAGTTCAACCGCATCCTGCAACGGAGTGATCGCTGCATCCGCTACGGCTCGACGCCGCACAATCTCGGCACCGGCCGCAGCGGCTTGAGCAGCGCGCTCCGCAGTAGCATCTATTCGCCAGCCATCATTGACCCACACCGCAAAATGTGGCGGCTCCAACTCGGTGGCCTGCAAACTGTCAGGGGTATCGCCCAGCTGTGCCCGCACGGGCTGCGCCGTCGCCTTGCTCCACAACTTGAGCGCGCGGTAATCCACCACCAGTTCCCAGCGCTCTCCTTTCCATACCGGGCATTTGCCGTCCTTGGCTGCTGGCGGAGTTTCAAGCGTGCTGTTGGCGTAGATCATGAATTCACCATCCACCAGCGGCATCGGCTCGGCCGGAGCTACATAAGTGAAGACGCCATCAGCGTCAAAGAAATACTGTTCCATGGCTGTCTCCTAGAACTTTACCGCGACCAACATCGCGACATTTCGCGGGCGAGTCGTATACCGGCTTACTGATGTCGATCCACCCAGAGCCAGCGGCCCCGTAGTGAAGTATGAGCCGCTAGATGACTCAGCAATGATCGCATCGGCATACTGCGGCAAATCAGCCCCAAATGGATAGCTGCCGGCAATCCCGGCAGAACGCGGTGTGACAAGTATTGCGCTTGTCGGCGAGCCTGCAAAAACACCGATGTTTTGCACTTGCGTCGCCGCTTGCCCGCTGCCGAAAGTTCGGCCGGAGTCAACTCCTCGGCCGTCGTCCCAATAGCGTGGAAATTCGCCTCGCACGTCGTAGATACGAAACGTCGTACCGTCTGGATTGTCGGCGACGGCGATGGCCCCAGCAGCCCAAACGCCCGCTGACACCATGATCCCGTTGTGGATCGCCCAGTTCCTCAGCGCGGCATGTTGAGTTCTTGGCAAGTTGGTCACACCTGACCTGATATAGCCTGGCCGCGCAGTTTGCTGTGCGTCCAACAGCGGAGCGCCGACAAGCACAGACGCGTAGCCTGTATAGCTTGCGCCGTTCGCAGTGAACGCTTGCCAGGTCATCCATCCGTTGAAATCGTCGTGCCAGATCGGGCCGATGTCTGATGTTGGCAACGCGGAACCTGTGGTGTAACGGCGCACGCCGAGGGCAGAAACAGCGGACTGGACAAACTGAGTCGACGCGCCGCGATCATCATTTGCCCCTACTGGTGCGGTCGGAAAATGAGGCGTAGCCAGCAATGTCACAACATCGGCGGAATTGATAGATAGCGGGATGGTCTCTTCTAAGAAGTTGCGCCCAGGCGATAAATTGCGCCGGAAAGAGAGGTGCCCCCCGTCCGCAATGAAGCGCCAGCAGCCGTCAACGCCGGTATGGTCCGTCTCGTTCATGACCACGTTCGGGTAGGCGCCGTTTATCTTGAGAGCGTCGGCCACCACAGCATTGTTCTTGTCAACTTTACCTGCAAGAGCGGCAAGCAGCAGCGTTTTGACTTGGTCATCATCGGCTGGATCAAGTGAGGCACCCAGGCCCGTTACAAGATTGGCCACTTCGTTTTGCAGGGTGTTGAGCCACAACGCCGTCACAATCGTGCCGAGGTCGCCAGTCGCCGGGTTACCATCATGAAAAAGGCCGTCCGGGGTATTGATCAGTTGCATCTCTATGTCTCCTGGTAGGCAAAATAAACAAAGGTGTGTGCCGGCTTGAGGTTGTTCATGACTTCCTCAAGGATCGGGTCTCCAAATGCTGTTAAACGCTCGCCCGCCGCGGATAGACCCGCTTGAAAGCGGAACGCACGCGCGCTTTCGCTATGCACAACCACCTGCCACACCCAGACAATGCCGGAGACCCACAGCGTGTCACCTGCCCGATTCACGCCGGCTCGGAACGGCTGCGGCTCATTGATGGTGATCTGGTAGCCCAGCCCGGCCGCCAAACGGATGAAGTACGGGATGGACAAGCCGCCGATCTCCGCCAACTTAGCCAGCACGGCCTGCAGGCGCTGCTGATAAGGGGCGCTGGCCGGCGGGGTGATGCCGCAGACGCGCTCCCAGTTCAGCAGCAGTTGCTGCGCCAAAAATGGCGTCACTCCGCCCGCGACGTAGCGCGCGCTGACCTGCACGGCATCCAGCGCCTTGCCTTCCGCGGTCAGCTCCGCTCGCAAAGTGCCGCCACTGGGCGCATAGCTCACTGGCGGCAACAGTAGGGTCAACAGCTCATCGTGGTTCATGGCATCGCCGTCACGGTGATGGTGCCCACCCGCACCCATTCCACCTTGGTTTCATCCACCACCGGAACCACGTTGGCGGCCGGCAATGTCACCACGCGGTCGAGCACCCCGGACAGATCAGAGACCAGTGCTTCCATGCGGCTTTTGATCGCGGTTTCACCTGGCGCGAGCTGATTAAAATAGACGCCCAGCGCCGCCTCAATCTGCACTTGTGCGGCGGCCAGGGTGATACCGGACAACTTCACCTGGACGGAGACGTTTGTCGTCTTGGGCGTTGGGGCCAGCACCAGGCAGTTCTTGGCCGTGACTGGACGCAGGTCATCGATGTAGTCCTGCACCGCGTCGATAGTTGCCTCCGACGGCAGCGCACCGGCCGATGTGATCGCCACGTCGACGGTGCCGAGGCCACGGCGCAGCGGATAGACGTAGGCGGCGGTTACGCCCGGCACCTCCATCGCCCAGCGCCGGTAATCGTGGCGGTTGCCGCCGGCCGGCGGGCGACGGATCAGCTCCAGCAGCCGCGCCAACAAGGCGGCGTCGTCTTCTTCGTTGACGCCGCCGGTCATGGTCACGATGCTGGCCGCGCTGGTGACGCCGGACGGCGCGGCGGTCAACTCCAGCGCCGCATTGGCTGCGGCGTTGCCGACAGTGCCTGCGGTATTGGCGACGGCCGTCACGGTGGCGATGCCGCCGCCGTCGATCACGCCGGCCGACGTGGTGGTGTACACCTGGTCGCCCAGCTTTGCGGATAGACCAGTCGGCACCGACGCGCCCGGCGTGCCGTATGCCTTGATCTGCCCCTGGGCCGCCACTGCCGCCTTGCGAGCAAGGCCGCGAACGCGGGCATGCAGCTCCAGGTACTCGCGGTCGGCGGTGTCGGGGAAGATCTGGCGCACGATCCAGCTTTGATGCTGGTACAGCCCTTCAACGGCGCTGGCGACCGAGCTGGCGCGGATGAAGTAATCGCTATCGGGGCCAATGTCGGCATCCGGCAACTGGTTCTTGATGTCCCGCAATAGATCGTCGCGGATCTTGGCGAATGCGGGAACGGAGAAGGCCATCACGCGACCCTCACAGGGTGCTGAAAGCGTTGTACACGGCCGCTGATGTCTTCAACCTGGATGTGCAGCTCAAGCCAGCCGGGTTGCTGGCGAGACGTGGTGACAGCCACGCTGTTGGCGCGACCGTCCTTGATCAGCGGCGCAAGCGCCTGCTCCGAGTATTGGCGGGCAAGCACAGCCACGCGGCTGACGTCCTTCTCTCGCTGCAGCTCGTGCAAGCGCGAACCCAAGGAGGGGTCGGCCCACCAGCTGCCCAGCGGCGTCATCAGCCGCAGATAGACCGCGTTGGCCAGGGTGTCGGTGCGGAAGCCGGTGTAGTCGCCGGTTTTGGGGTCAATTAAAGCGTCCATGCCCCGATTGTCGGGGCATGGTTGTGGCGAAGCTCATGTGATGGGCTTCAGTGCGCTGTTATAGGGCGCTTAACACATCAATTTGCTTGTTCTCAAGTGACTTAAGCATCTGGTGCCCGCTCCAACTAAGCCGCAATGCAACTGCTTTCGCCTGATGAATGTCGACATGGCCCATA
The DNA here is from genome assembly GCF_057809415.1 of Chromobacterium sp. FG22. Taxonomy (NCBI): domain Bacteria; kingdom Pseudomonadati; phylum Pseudomonadota; class Betaproteobacteria; order Neisseriales; family Chromobacteriaceae; genus Chromobacterium; species Chromobacterium sp. FG22. The sequence goes on from NZ_JBMDJX010000005.1 coordinate 122,070, forward strand.
ATCCACTCCTGCTCAGCAATCAGGAGATAGTGCGCCATCACTTGTTCTCGCGAGAAACCCTCTCTGTTCAAACTGCGCTCACATGCTTCAGATTTGAAGATATAGGACCGATCCGAGATCTCCTTCAACAACGTCATTATCAGTTCGCTATCGATTGCTCCATCAAAAGCAGTCTGTTGTAACATCGGTTTCATGTTGGCCCCATGTTTGATTAAATGCGCATCATGCCAAATGGCTTGCAAATTATCCATAGGGAATGTCTTTAATTCGGCGGCCCCGTCACCCCGCCCGAGTCCCCCGGGTGCGTATGGTGCGCGCCGCTCTTGCCGCCAGCCACCACATCCTCTGTCGCCGTCAGCGTGCCGTCCACGTGCGCGCCGCTGCCGCCGCTGATCGCCATCCCGCCGCTGCCGTTGATCTGGCCCTGGGCGTTGAACACCGCGCTGGCCGTCAGCGCCGGGGTGTTGAAGGTGGCGCTGGCGCTGGCGTTAACTTCCCAGGTCTGGCAGTTGACTTTAAACACGTCGCAGTCAGTCTCGATCAGCCGGCCGCGCTTCATCACGATCTTGCTGCCTTCGTCGGTGTAGAGCGCTACTTCGCCGGGGGCCAATGACTTCAACCGGTAGCTGCCGTGCTCGGTGGCGATCACGATGCCGTGAGCGGTTTTGCCGCCCACCGGCAGGATCACCGCCATGGTGCCCGGCGGCGGGTTGCTGGTCAGTCCATAGTGCTGGAACAGCTCATTGTCCTGCAGGCGCTCGCCGGCCAAGCCGTCAGCCTGGGCCAGTTGCACCGCCGGGCCGCTGCTGACGCGTGTCAGTACCCCGCGGAACGCCTGGCGCACGCTGGACATCGCCCGACGGATGCGCTTGTCGATTTCGTTGATCATTTGCTCACGTCCACGGCTTCCAGCCCCGCCGATCCGTTCTTGCCGCGGCGGTGCTTGCGTTTATGCGGGTGGGCGTCCAGCACCCAGACCTTGTCTTCCTTCAGCGTCAGCGTTGTGACGGTGCCCTGGCCCCGGCCGCCTTGGAACTTGCGCGCCATCAGAAAGAAGGTCGCGTCGATGCCGTGGGCGTCGCTGATCACATGAATGCGCTGGCCAGGCTGCCACAACACGCCGCCGCTTGTGCGGTGGCCGGCCACCTTGGCGGTCAGCGTAAAGCCCTTCAATCTGGAGTCGGACAACAGCTTGCGGCCGCGAGCGCGCGCCGCCTCGGTGTTCTCGGCCTCGTGGTCGACGATGATCTTGGGCCGATAGATCTTGACGTCGGGATCCCGCACCGTGCTCTTGAGCGCGTGCTTGCCGTTTTCCGTTGCTGTGCCATGGCGTTGGCCCAGCACCGTGAACTCGGAGTAGCGCTCCGCCATTGAACGTACCCGGCTCAAGCTGATCACGTTGTTGTCCTTGCCCTCGCGGCGCATCACCAAACTGGCCACCGGCGGGGTGTTGTAGTCCGGGCCGCCGATCACCAGGGTGCCGTCTGGCTCAAACCAGGGCCACAGTCCGTTCGCCTCAGCGGCGTGGACCAGGGTTTCCCATGCGGTGTCGCCCGGTTCCACGTTGATTTTCTCCGACGTCATCGACCGGGCCGCGTCGATGCGGATCTTGCTGATGCCCAGCGGCTTGACCACGTTGGCCACCACCTCGGCCAGCGTCGCTTGCTTGGCGGTGAAGATGGGGCTGGAGCAGTCCACCAGCACCGCCGCGCCGTCGCGGCCGGACAGACTCAGCGTGTGGCTGTTCTTGTCGATGGGGTCGGCGATCTCGTCTATCTGACCGGTCAGCACAGTGTCGCGTCCAATCCGCACTACCACGCTGGCTCCGGCTTCCACCAGCGGCGGAAACTCGCCCTTGGGCAAGCCCAGCGACACATGCCATGCGTCGGCCGGGATCATTAGATCCGAGTCGATCTCGTAGCTGGTCCATTGCTGGTGGACCCGGCCGCCAATCAACACGCTGACTGCGTTGTCCCCGGAGGGGCGTTGGTAATGGCTATCGGGCGTAGGCATTGAGCACGTCTCCCACTTGCAGCGCGTTCGGGTTGATCAAGTGCGGGTTCAGCCGCGCCAGCTCCTGGGCCCGCGTGTAATCGCCATACCAACGGAAGGCGGCCAGGTGCAAATTGCCAGGCGCCTCGACGGTTCTGGAGATCAGCGGCGGCAGCGCCTCGATCACCGCCGAGGCGGCGTCCTGGGTGCCCAGGGCGGTGTCTTTCAGCGCCTCGGTGACGGGCCGAAAAACTTCGACGGGGAACAGCTGGCGGTGCGTTTCAATGGCTTGCTGAATGGAGCCACGCACATCATTGGCAATCCGCTCGACTTCGGGAGGGGATAAGGTCGGCTTCTCCGCCTCGGCGGCCAGGATCTGGCCCGCCACCTCGGCCAGCGTAGTGGCCACTGTCGTCTGTACGACGGCCGTCACCAGCGCGACATCTTCCGCCTTCGCGGGAATCGGCTTGGCTTCAGCCCCGACACTGCCGCCAGACTCTCCGCCGCTTCCTGTCGTGCCTGCGGATCCCGACGCCACCGCGCCCGGCAACTGGACAACATTGTTGAGTTGACCCGTGAGGCTTTTCCAGTCCGACATGATCACGCCGGCATCGAAGCTGCGCAGATCCGCCATGCCGTTAACCAGGCTGACCACGTCGCCAGCAAAGGCACGCGGGTAGTCGATCAGATCCAGCGTGGTGCCGATGATGCTCTGCAGCTGGCTGCGGATTGCGCCCAGCGTGCCCGTCATCACGTCGCGCAACGCATTCAAGCGCGACAGACTGCCGGTGACGCCGCTCAAGGCAGAGATTGCCGAGGCGAACACCTCGATACCGTTGAAACGGGCCGTTTCCGCCAGCAGGCTGACCGCCTCGGCCTTTTGCACCGGCAGCTGCTGGACAAAGAAGGGGTTGCCGGGCGTGGCTTCGACGAAAGCCAACTCCACCGTGCAGTAATCCGGGCTGTCGGCGTCGTGGCCGATTTCGTAGCTGAGGAGCTGGGCCGCTTTGATGCTGCCAAACACCGGGTGGATCAGCTCGCCGTGGCCCGGCTCGTCCAGCACTTTCAGGAAGCCTTGCAGGCGGCTTTCGTAGTCCTTGCCGAAGAAGGCGGCCAACATCGTAATGCGTCGGGCCTTGCGGCCCAGGTCTTCCACGTCCGCGCCGTCAAGGTAGGGGTATTCGTGGCTGGCCGAGTCGCGCTGTGCGCTGTCCTGTGCGCGCAGGCAATCGAAGGCCACGCCGCGGAAACTGGCGTCAAGTAGGGTGTCGGCCCAGGCCATCTAAAACCTCCTGCCGGTAGTGGTGTTGGCGGCATTGACGGCAGCGACGATGTTGCCGTTCTGAACATCCACCGTTACCTTGATCGGGATGGGCTGGCTTGTGGCCTGCTGCATCTTCTGCGCCGCGAAGTCCAACTTGGTCGACGCGTTGACCGCCGACTGCAGCAGATTGAGCTGCGGAATCGGCGCGGCGGCGCTGGGGTCATTACGCTTTGATAGTTGCGTTGGACCCAGCAGCTTGGCGTCCTTGTCGCCGTTGACCATGTCGTAAAGCCAGGTGCCCAGCGTCCGCTCTTTGCCGCCATTCGTTGCGGTCAGCGCCTGGGTGATGCCCGAGTTGAGCAGTGACCCAACGCCGTAGCCCGCCAGGCCGGCCAGCCCCACGCCGCCGGCCCGGAGCGCGACGCCGGCCCCGCTGGCTGCCCGGCCGAGGATCCCGCCGCCTGCGCCGCCGCCCAAAATGCCGGGCAAACCGCCTTTGCCCATCAGCAGCATCGGCAATGCGGCCGCGCCGGCTGCGGCGGCCAAGGCGCTGACTGCGGTCGTGGCTCCAACCAAGGACGCAGTCAGGCCGGGGTACTGGGATCCATATTCCGCCAACTTGCCGGCCACATCGCCCACTACATTGTTGAACTTGCCGATGGAGTCGTACTGTCCTTGTTCCTTGACGTTCTCCGCCTGCTGGAACTTAAACCCTGCTTGTTCTTTGATGAAGCGTTGATTGATGTCTACGTCCTGCTCGCTCCCGCCCAGGATGCCCGACTTCATTTTTTGATATGCCTTGGGATCGAACAGCATTGGCAATAGGGCCAGCATTGCTTGACGGTCCTGCAGTGTTTTACCCACTCCGCGGGCCTGCAAAATGTCAGCCATACTGCCGTACATCGCCGACTTTTCCTTGTCGTTCTTTGCATCGCCAGCCTGGCGCTGCAGTCGAGTGAACTCCTTGTCGCTTGCCGCGACCTTGCGCACAAGACGTGTGAAGGCTTCGACGGGGTCGATGCCTTCTTTGCGCGCCTGCGCCAGCGTGCCGTAGAGGTCTACGCCTTTTTCACCTTTTTTTGCCGTCCCCATCGTACGGGAGCTGATTTTCTTGAAGTCGTTGGCGGTATCGGATGAGGTTATTTTCTGTAAGAAGTTGACGACGTTGTTGCCGGCTTCATCTGTGCTGCCAGCCGCAGTGACGGCCAATTGACTGGCGGCCAAGATCGATGCCAGCCCATCGGTGCCGCGCAAGCCGGACAGCCCACCCATCGCCAGCATCTTGGGCAACCAGGTCGCCATGTCCTTCAACTCGAAGCCACCCATCTGGCCCGCTTTCAAAGCCATGCCCAACGCCTTCGGGATCTGATCAACCGGGATCTTGGCGTTCTGCACCGCCGCCATGACCACACCGGTCATTTCTTCGGCGCTGGAGCCGGCGGCTGTGGCCGCCTTGCTGATCATCGGCAGTAGCTTGCCGGCCTCCTGCGGCGAGAAGATGCCGCGCGCGATCAGCTTATCGAGCGCCGCGGCGTTGTCGTCACGTGTGCCGCCCTCATTGGTCCCGGACCGGATGTACCCCTCCAGTTGTGCTTTGCCGTCGCGCCGACGTTGTATCTGCTCATCAATAGACAGTTTGCGCCCGTTTTCCTCTGAGTCGTTGAACGCGGTGTTTGCCATTTGCGCCAATCGCATATCGTAGCTGGCCACTCTGCGCATTGGGTTTGCCAACACAGCGCTCCCAGCGATCCCGCCAGCGGCGACTGATGCCAACACTTTGGACCCAGCCGAAAAGTTGCGCTGCAACTGGCTGACGCCTGTCATCTCGCGGCGCAGTTCTTTGACCTGGTCCCGCATTGCGCTGTAGGCGCGGGTTTGCTCCCGCGCCGTCATGGTGCCGCTGCTGGCCAGGCGCTTGTAGGCGGCCTCGGTCTGCTGGATCTCGCGTTGGATAGTGCGTTCTGACCTGACGCCCAGTTGCTCCCTGGCGCTGGCCATGCGCTGGCTTTCGCGCGACAGGCCAATGACCGCTTTCTCGGCGCGCTGAGTGTTCTTCTCCAGATCCTGCATCGCCCGCGCAATCGGACGCGAGGCTTCGTCGCGGGCCTTGAGGGTTAGGCCGACTTCAGGTTCTCTTGCCATGTTTAACCGGGCTTCCTTTTGCGCTGGGATTTAATGCTGCGCTGCTCGACGCTGCCGAGCTGGCGTTTCTTGCCGCCGTACAAGCTATTGACGGCGGCAAGGTAGCCTTCAAACTCGACGGCGTTCAGCTCCCGGATCCGGGACTCGGGGATGCCGTGCCGGCCGAGGACGACGACGGCGAGTCGGAATCCGCTGAGTTGCTCTTCGGCCGCATCCGCTTTTTTTTGAGACGATCTCGCGCATCGGTCATCACGTCGTAGTCGTCATCCACCATGGTGCCCAACAGCTCAAAGGTGATCGCCTCGCGCGGGATGCCGCCCAGCTTCACCAGGCTGGCCGCCAGCATCATGGTGTTGAGGCGCAAATTGGAGCCGCCGCCGCTGGTCTCGATGGCGTCGATGTTGTCGCTTACTGTGGGCAAGCGAATCTCGAATTCGTAGTGCATCTGGCCGGATCCGGCCGGATACTCGACGCCGTACTGCAGTTCGCCTTTTTCGGTCATGGTGCGTTTATTCCTTCACGTGGCGCAGCGCCTGCAGCTTGAGGTCGCGGCGTGCTTCGTTGTCGACGGAGTACTTGTCGCCGGTCTCGGTGGTGAAGCAGTCGAGATAGCTTTCACGCTTGCCGCCTGCGCTGTTCGGGTAGATGGTCAGCTTCGCGCCTTCAATCGCCTCCCAGTCCAGGTCGCCGCTCAGCGGGATGGCGACGGTTACCGACAAATCGTATTCGGCGATGCCCTTGGCGAAACCTTTGGCCCGGCCGGTCTTGTTCATCGTCTTGACCAGCTTCCGGCCGGTCTTGGTGCTGATGCTGATGTCGATGACTTCGACTTCCTTGCCGTCGACTTCCAGCACGATGGCCCCTGCGTATTCCTGAAGCGCCATGATGTCCTCCTGGTTGATGCGAGGCGGCCTGCGCCGCCCCTGGTTGTTTACAGCAGCAGGTCGATGCGTCCAGCGAACACGTGCAGGCCGTTGACCACGTCCACCGGGATCTTGGCATCCAGGCGGTTCACGTCCTGGCTGTCGCGCTCGACGATCAGGCCGTCCTTGTTGGCCTCCACCGCTTCGACGATCTCCAGTTCTTCCAGCTTCAGCAGCACGTCGAACAGCTCCGAACGCACCTTGTCCGGGGTGCGCTCGGACAGCTTCTCGCGCGGGAAGCGCAGCGAGATCCGCTCACGGCACGCCTTGCGCACGTAGTCCAGGGTGCGAATGGTGGTGATGTCCAGCAGCGCCACGTCGTCCACGCCCTGGGCGTCCTTGGTGTAGGTGCTGATGGCGCGCACGATCTGCACCCGGTCGCCGGGGCCGATCTCCAGCGGCGTCATGCCGTTGTACAGGGCGTTTTCCTGCTCGGTCCGGGTCGGCCGCTGGTCAATGCCGGTCACGTCGATGCCCGCCAGCTCCAGGGTGTTCAGCGGCCGCGCCGGATCCTCTTCGCTGGCCAGCACCGCGGCGTAGGCGGCGGCGATTTCGCAGGGCAGGCGCAAGGCGCCTCGATGCCAGGCCCCGGTGATGCGGCCGCTGTTGATCTGTCCGGCCAGGGTGGTGCCGCTCGCCAGCGAGCCAGGCCAACCAAACACGCCAATGGCACCGCGTTGCTCCATCGGCCCGGACACGAAGTCCAGGTGACTGCGGATCACGGTCAGCTGCGCCTGGCTCGACAGCGGGGCCACAATGATGTTGTGCCCGCCGCCGGCCATTGCCGCCAAGGTGGCGGTATAGTCCGGGTCCAGGGTGCCGCCGGCCAGGGTCACCACCGCGGCGGAGAGACCGGGCGCTGTTGCGCTGGCCACCAGCTTCAGGTCATTGCCGATTGTTCCCTTGTGTACGCAGGTCACGGTGACCACGCCCGACGCCACCGCGCCGGTAGCCGGCAAATCCGGCCGGGCGGCCAGCGCCGCGCCCAGGGCCGTCGCCACGGCGGCGGCGGTGTCGCCGCTGTTGACCGCGACATCGACCCGAGTCGCGCCGACCCACAGCTTCAGCACGCCGCTGCCGGTGGCGGTGCCGGTCAATGTCACCGTGCCCGAGGCCGCCACGCCGGCCGGATCCGCGATGGCGACGGCGGTCAGCTGCAAATAGGGGTAAGCCGTGATCGCGGCGCGGGCCATCAAGTGCAGCTGAGAGCCGCGGCCAAACAGCTGCGCCGCCTGCTCGTCGCTGAACACGTCGGCGGGCACCATCGCCGCCTGGGTGCCGGCGGCCAGTTTCTGGCCGAGCACCAGCACGCGCTGCGGATTGCCCGGCAGTGTGCGCACCGCCAGCTTGGTGTTGAATTCGAAGTACTTGCCGGGCTTGCGGATGCTGGCCGGGATGCTGTCGAAGCTGATATTCGGGCTGGCCATCATTCACCCCCTTTCTTTGCGGTGGTTTTGGCACTGTCGGCGGCGTCGATCTCGATCAGATCGCCATCCGCCTGGATGCGCAGGTAATAGGCGCTGTTCGGCACGTCCACCGCGGTGGCGTCGGTGATGAACTCACGCGGTTTGTCTTCCCTCGGCACCTTGATGCCGGGCGCGGCTTTCACTTTCATGGATCGCTCCTGGTGAGGATGTCCGAGGCGTCGGGCTGGCCGTCGTCCGGCATCAAGTGGTAATTCAGGCCGGTGCGCAGCCAATCCGGATCCGGCTCGCCGGTCTTGCCCTGGTAGCCGGTGAACACCGCGTCCGGGTCGTTAACCGCATCCGGCGCGCCGGCAGCCGGCGGCGTCGGCCAGCGCAGATGCGGCAGGGCTTCTTCCATCCAGAAGGTCGAGAACTCGCAGGCGAACACCGAGAACGCGTCGTTCTCCAGACGGGAGTTGAACAGGGTGCGAATCCGGCCGGGCTGCAGCGGATGAATCGGCAGACCCAGGTCCTGAGCCGACAGCAAGCGACGCACCGCGGTGACCAGCCGATAAGTGCCGACTTCCGCCGCGGCCGCGCCGCCGGTACGGCTGGCCGCTTCGCTGCGCACGCTGCGGTCGCCCACCATCACGACGAAGCTGGCGTCGGCTTTGAATTTCCACTTCGACGCCGAGTACGGCTCGGTCCTGGGAACACCGCCGAAGGTCACCCATGCCGCAGGGAAACGCCGGATGGCTTCCTCCAGACCATCGTCCAGTTCGCCGCCATAGCTGCCGACTTCGCGGACCATGCGGCCGAGGCCCAGCCGCAAACGCGCGATGATGGCCTCTTCGGTTCTGGCGATGATCATCAGAACAGCCCTCCATCCCGCGCGAACACCCGCGTGCCGCTGGCGAACTGCACGGTGTTGTCGGTTGGCATGGGCGCGCCGTCCGGCATGCCGCCCAGCGTGACCTTGCCCGCGGCCACCAGTTCAAGGAACTTGACAGCATCGCGGTAACGGTCGCGGATGTCGTCGGTCACCCGCGTGCCGCTGCCACAAAGCCGATAGCGCGCGATGTCGCATGCGTAACCGGTGAGGATCTTCGGCGGCTGGGCCAGCGGCAGCCGGTAGCGGCTGCTGATATAGCCGTCGATCTCGACGCCCGCCGCTTCCAGCGCGCCCGCCAGTACCGTCTCGTCGACTGCGCCGGCAAAGGCGCGGTCAGTCAGCGCAATGACTTCACCTTCGCCGAAGCGCGTCACCATGTCGTCGCGGGTGGCGTACATCTCATTCGCCCCCGCCGACGCGGAGCAGCTGCAAGGACAGCATCGGCTCCTGGCACAGCACTTCGAACTCTGCGGCGGTCAACTCGCTCAGCGGGATCCGGGTAACTTCGCGAGTAAACCAGCGGCCGGCACGGCGGAACTGCTCGCACTTCGCTACCACCTCGACGGTGTCGGGGGCAAACATCCCCGTCACTTCAGGCGGCAGCGCGGCCGGCGGCTCCACCGCTTGGGTGGCGGGCTGCTGCAGATCGCCTTCAGTCGGAGCGCCAGAGTCTTTGATGCTCGACGGCAACTCCGGCGGCAGCGCGGCCGGCGGCTCCACCACTTGGGTGGCGGGCTGCTGCGGCTTCTCTTCGGCCGCCCCGTCTGGCGCGGCCTTGGTGTTGGTTTTAGCCATGACGCCCCCGTTACGCTACGCTGCCGTCGGAGCCATAAGCCAGCTGCCAGAAACCGTACCCACCGGCCGCGCGAGCCTCCGCGCCGAACTTGTACTTGCGGCGGTTAAACACATCGTCGGCTTGAGGATCGGTCTGCTGGACGAATACCGGCTTTTTGCGCTCTTGATAGATAAAGGGCTTGACCGGCTTGGTGGTGTCGAGCAGGAACCAAGCGTCGTCCGAGGTCAACCAGGGCACCACCACCAGCTCGGCCGTGCCTTTGTAGGGGTTGGTCTTGCCATCATCGAGTCGGTCGTTGCTCAGCAGCGCGCGGGCGATGTCTTCCAGGGCCGGCGGCACCAGCAACACGTTCGGGGTGATGTTCAGCGGGCGGCCTTCATCGTCCTTGAACTTCTTCATCGCCGTGCGCGCAACGCCGTAGCTGGCCTGTGCGGCCGCTTGCGACGCGGCGGACAGTTTCTTGGTGCCCTTGTTCGACACCGAGGCATCCGCCACCGGGTGATCGACGTCGAAGAAGTACTGGCCGTCGTAGCACTGGCTGTTGAACGACTTATTGACCAAATCGAACACGATCTCGTCCGGCAACTGCTTGGCCGAGAAGCCCGCCATCTGCGCTTGCGGCGCGTAGATGCCGAGGTTGTCGTCGTCGATATCGTTACGGTCCACCTCGACGGTGGTTTCCCAGTCGTCGTTGGTGATGCTGTAGCCAAAGGCGGACAGCGCTTTGACCGCTTTCTCGCCGATCCACTTCTGCATGCGCGGGAAAGTGGACAGCCACTTGTAATCGTTGGAACGGGCGGTCGACGGCACCAGCATGGCGATTTTTTGCCACTGGCTGGGCGCGGCGTCGAAAGCGTTGTTGAATGTGGTCTTCAGGTTGACGAAGATCGCCTTCAGCGTAGCGGCGTTGATGATCATGGGGTTTGCTCCTTCCAGTCGCTGGGGTTTAGATGACCCACACGCCATCGACGTCGACACCGAGTACAGTGCCGGCCAGCGTGCGGGTGTTGGTGCCGTTGGTTTTGGCCACGGTCTGGTTGTCGACGATGTAGCAGGCGCGGCCGACGCTGGCCTGGGTGACCGGGTCGCCGGATTCGTTGGCCCACTTGAACGCCTTGCCGCGGCGGATCGTCATGCTGATCGCGCCGTCGGCTCCGGCGGTGTTGTCGGCCAGCCCTTCGGCGCGGCCGAGGTAGGCCAAGGTCGTCGCCGTCGCGCCGTTGGTGGCGAATCCGGTGGCGCTGGCGGCAACCAGCGCCCCGGCCGGGATTTTTTGGCCCGCGGCCACCGGCACAACGATCAGCGAGCCGTCCTTCATCGGGGTGTTGCGGTCTTGAGTCGTAGCGGTCATGACGTGCTTACTCCTTCATCGCGGCGGCCACGGCGGCCGGGTCGTTGCCAAACATGCTGCAAACCGCAAGCGTGTCGGCATCCAAGCCGGTTTCCGGGTCAGCCGCGGGCGGCTTGCCTTGGGTTTGGGTCGCCGACAGCGCGGCGATCTTCGGAGCGCTGGCAAGATACGACTGCAGCGCGTCCAGATTGGATTTGCCCAGGCCGCGCGCCCATTCTTCCTGTACCGGCAACAGCCGGCCGTCGGACAGTGCCGCGGTCAGCAGTTGCTCAACCTCGCCGCCCTGCAGCTTGTCGGTGAGCACAGCTACTTGGTCTTGCAGGGCGCGCATGGTCTCCACCGACACGAAACGGGCGGGGTCGACCTGGGTTGCCGACAGCGTGGCGATGCGGGCTTGTTGGTTGGTCAGCAGCTGCAGCAAGTCGATGTTGGCGGCAGCGGTGCCCTGGCCCCCGGACAGCTGTTCAATCAGCTTCTGCAGCTGGGCTTTAATATCGTCGGCGGTTGCGCCGACAGGCAGGTTGAGCAGCCAACGGAGCTGCTCGATCAGTTCGTCCATCGTGGAGTCCTCCTGTTTAACGGACTGAGTTAAGGAAACCAGACGCGACAAGGCCGCCACCTGCAGATCAGGCAGTTCGTCCAATGCCGGGTTGTTGGTCAGAGCGACATGCAGCAGGCCCGTAACGCGGCCTTCCTTGTCGTAGGGGAAGACGGGAGATATATAGAGGTACTCATCGGCCTCGATCATCGCTGCGGCGCTCGCGGTCCATTCGACGTCGACGGCGTAAAGTCCATCGTCCCGCCATTCCAGGGTCGTGAACCAGCCGGCGGCGGGTGCCGGCTTGCCGTTCTCGATGCTGCGCAGGGTTTGATGCTCATAGTCGATTACATAGCGCGTCCTCCGGGCGGCAGCTTCGGCAATCAAAATGGCGGCCTGCACGCTATCCATCTTCCATGCGGGCACCTCAACCGGCCGGCCGTCTCGGGCGCGGAAACTGCCGGCGGGGATCAGCTTGACGACGCGAGGCGCCTTGCCTTCCGTTCCGGCTTGTTTGAGGTCGACCGTCAAAGCGGCGATGAAATGTGTCAGGTGTGGCATGCCCCCATTTTGATGGGACACTGCGAGGGGGATTAGCTGATGGGCTTCAGTGGAAATTGATGCAGCGCATTGACCGGATCTGGCAGCGTGTCACAATGCAATTACCATTGTCATAGGAGAGTAAAATGAGAAGAAGTAAGACGGTGATCAAAGCCATGCTGCAAGGTATCGTCAAAGCAGATGGAGGCAATGAAAAGGAGGTACGCACGTTTATTGCCGACAAGCCTGGAGCAGGCACCGAAGAGCAGGACTTTCATTTTGCCTTATTAGAAGAAGGCGGATTTTTGCTCATTGGTAAAAAAAGTGACTCGGAGCGAATGGCTATATCTACAGCATTCAGGCTGACATGGAAGGGACACGACCTGCTTGATGATCTCGAAGCAAGCCCACTTTTCTAATGTGACCGCGCATATATCACCCAACAGGCTACCCCCAATCCCGCTGCAGGGCGTTTAAACCCCGTTTAATTTCAACGATGCGGGGTTCCGGTACATCACCGCATCACCCAGTCCGCTAAAAACGCGCCAGAACGGCGCGTTTCGTTTTGCGGTCAGCCGGACGAGGCGGCCCTCAGATAGTCCTCCACCGTCGCCTCGATCTCGCGCATGTCCTCGCCGCCGAGCACAAGGAAGGGGCGCGCCGGGATCTTGCTGCCAGGGTGGTTGACCTTACGCACCGGATGCCGGCCCCCGGCCCAGGCCAGCGCGCGCTTGTTGCGCGGCCGGATCTCGTGGGCCTTGGTTTGCCCGCCGAACTGGTGGATGGCGGCGTACTTCACATTGGTGCCCACCACCGCGTTATCGTTGCTGCTGCTCTGGGTCATGCTGCTGGCCAACCGGCCGGACGCCTGCAGGATCTTGCCGCCTCGCACTTTCTTCTCGAAGCGCGACTGGGATACCTGGCCGCGTTTTGTCAGCGCGCCCGCTCTCGACATCCAGGACGCAGGCTTCAATCCCTGCCAGGCCGGCCGGCCCTCGCGCGCGAAGTTTTCCTCGACTGCGTCGGCCATGATGCCGGCGATGGCTTGCATCAGCGGCGCGCGGTGCGTGACCGCTTTCTCCAGCCGCTGCAGCGCGGCGAGGACGCCGCTGTTGTCCACCTTGATGTCTATCATGCGGCCTCCTGGTACTTGCGGTATTGCTTCGCCAGCTCGGGCGGGTATCTGCTCAGATCCGGCTCATAGGCGGCAACGCCTGGATTGAAGCCGAAGCCGGGATCCGCGACGAAGCGCTTGCCGGTCGCCGGGTCGTTGAAGGCGATCACCTTCCGCGTATTGCCCTCGCGGTCTATCGGCTGATCCACTTCTTCCAGTCGCCCCTCGCTGCTGGCCGCCAACAGCTCCAGGCGCTCCATGTCCCGCGCGCTGCGAGTGCGTACTCTGCAGCGACAGTTCCAGCCGTTGGGCGGATAGAAGCGGCTCCAGAACGGGTCGTCGTAGCGGAACACGCGGCCGTGCAAGCTGCGGTGCGCCGGCCGGGTGCGGTTGTCCATGACGGCCACGTACTCCCAATACGGCCGCAACTCTGCGCTGGCCAGTTGTTCCTGGAAGCGGCCAGCCTGGTAACTCGACTGCAGGTTGGTGCGGAAGATAGTTTCGAGCCGGCGCGGGTTGAGCCGCTTGCCCAGAATCTCGCCGGTCCCCTCGTCGACGATGCGCCCCTTGCCCCACCAGCCCTTGGCCTCCAACAACGGCTGCAGCCGGTTCTGGAAGTCGGCCAGGGTTTCGCCATTCTCCAGCGCGGCTGTCAGCGCTTCGCGCACATCGGTCAGCACGTCCAGCCGAGTGACGCCGGACACGGTAAACGCGCGCGCATGCGCCTCGGCCCAGACGTCTTGCCACTTGAAGCTGATCGCGTAGCCTTTCTCTTTGAAGTAGGCGATAGCATCCTCGGGCGGCAGGCCGATGGCGTAGCTCAGATCGACCGCGTCAGCTGTCGGCATTCAAGCGCCCCCACACATCGGCGACGAACATCGCGCGCGCCAGCATCTCCGTAATCGCGTCGTCGTCCAACAGCGGGAAAGCCGCCGTCAGCGCCTCGATGGCGTCATCCGGCGTCGCGCCGCTGCGCAGTGCCTGGATCACCGGCTCAAGCAGGGTGTTGGCATCGCCGCTCAGATCCGGCAACTCGATGGTGTCCAGCGCCGCCTGGTCAGGATACACCACTTCGCCTTGGGCATTTGTCAGGACCGCGCGATAAGACAACGCCGCCTTGGCCTCCTTGGGCCGCAGCTCCGGTGGTAGGGACATTTCCGGGCGCGGCGCGATCAGCACGTCTTCGTTGTCCTGGGGCGTGGGGATCGCCAGCTTCTCGTAGACCCAGGCAGTGGGCACCTTCAGTCCCAGACCGACCAGCGACGGCAGCGCGTCCGCGTACAGCTTCAAGTCTTCCGGCTGCCTGGTATCGAACACCAGGCGCGGCATGCGGCGCGGATCCACCTGACCGAAGTTCAGGACCGCCAGCGGATAGAGTAGATCTCGGGTTAGCGAGCCTTCCAACTGACGCGCGTCACTGACCGTCAGGTCGTGGCGCACTTCGTTGTGTATCGCGCCGAGGGCGTTGGTCGAGGTCTTGCCGTCGGCCTGGCTGGTCAGCGTGCCGCCCAAGATCGCTTTGGACTGGGTCCGCTCGCACCAATCCATCATCGCTTGGAACGGTTCGTGACTGCCGTTGGCGGCGTTCTGGAACTCGATCAGCATGCTGTCCGGGATGATGCCGGCGGCGTTGTGACCGATGCTGGCCACCGCCTGCAGCAACGTGGCCTTTTCTTCTTTGCTGGCTCCCGCGGGGTACTTGCCCAGGCGCAGCGGCAAGCCGTAGATCTCCAGGAACTCGGCCAGGTCGCGCACGCTGAAGTTCTTGAACAGATAGGGCCAGGCCAACACGCGGTGCAGGCCGGCGCGGTTCAGATAGCCAGACTTTGCCTTATGGCGATGGATCACCCAGCCAAATTGCCAAGGCTCAGCCCCCTCGGCCGAGCCGTCGCGCAGCCGCAGCGCGTTGCCGTCATGCTGCAGGGTCTGGAACCAGCGTTGCGGCCGGTGCGTCAGGCTCCGCGGCAGCCAGGTGCTGCCCAGGCGTTGCCATTCAATCTCCAGCGCTGCAAATGCGTGACCAATGCCGTCCAGACAGTCCAACACAACGTCGTCGAATTCGGCCATGTCCGCCAGCCACTCCTGCAGCTGATCGGCCTGCTTTTTCTCCGTGGCGCTGGCGTTGCGCGGCGGGGCGATGCTCCAGTCGAGCGTGAGCAACGCGCGCTTGCGCTTTGACATCTCGGCGAGGATGTGGCCGTCTTTCTCCTCCATGTCGGTGAACAGGTCGGCTTGCGCGGCCAGGTTGCCTTGCTCGGCATCCTCCAGGATCCGGGCCAGGCGCTGCGGCGTCAGCCCGCGCGACGGGTGCTCTGCAAACTCGCGCGTGACCCAGCCCACGCGGGCAGTCTGCGGCTCGTGCAGCACTTCTTTTTGAATCGGTTGACCGAATTGGTCCACAATTTGCGCCATGTTTGTCACCCAATATTTCGGCGTTTGCGGTAGGCATCCCACTTTTCAGGATGGGCCTTTTTCCATTCCCTAATCGCCTCCTGGATATCTCGAAGGTCCAGACACTTCTGGTCCTGCCTGCATCCAAAGAAATACAGCCAGATCACAAGCGCAGCCAGAATGGCGACACCTCCCACTACCATCACCACATAGCCGATCCATAAAGCCAGGAACTCCATTTCATCCTCCAATTCGTCACCATGCGCCGGATTCGGCGCTGAACCCGCTGTCGTTGTCACCTCGGCCGCCACGGGCCACTGGCGTGAACTCGAACACGGCATTGCCGCGCGTCGACGCGATCATCCATAAAATCTGCAGCGCGTTGAGGCCGTCGTAGTGATGGTTGGTTTGCGGCTCCGGCCAGGTGTCCAGCTCGGCCAGCAGATTGGTCAATGCCGGGCTGATCAGGATCCGCGGCACGAAGGCGTCGCAGATGAACGGCTCCAGGGAGTCGATGCGCACCTCCGGCGCGGCCAGAGACGTCACGCCGACCAAGGGCAGCGGCACGCCCGCGTTCAACGCCTCCTGCATCATGGTGTGGCGCATATGCTCATAGGCGTTGTTGTTCTCAAAGCCCCAGGCCTGGCAGCGCTGCTCGCGCTGCGCCTTGATCAAGTCAGCCAATAACTTCGACGGTACTCGTCGTTTAATCTCGGCCTCGACCACATGTAAGATCTTGGTATGCCGGTCCCAGCCGCCGCACAGGATTGCGGACGGGTCGGACGACTCGCCGCGGCCCATAGACGGATCGCACGCGCCAAACATGGTCCAGTCCGGCATGCGCTGAACCCAGAACTGGACGTTGCCAAATACCTTGTCTTCGTCGCTGCGCGGATCGCCTTGCATCTCGGTCTTGAAGGCGGTGCCATTTTTGGCCCGTTGCCGCATCAGCCAGTACAGCGAGCGGACGCTGGGCCACGACGTCACCGCGCCCGCATCCATCAACACCTGGTTGCCCAGGTAGAAACGGTAGGACGGCAGTTCGGCGTCGGACAGCTTGCGGCCGGCCTCGTTTGCGGCCTCCGCGGCCTTTTTGTCCTCGTTCAGCATCAGCGCATGGCACTGCTCCCACAAGTCCATGTGGGTGGGCAGCTTCTCGATGGCGCGGAAGTGGTGGACGATGTGGCCGATGGTGCGCTTTGCCCGGCTGATCGGGTCGTCTTTGTTCAACACCGTGCCGACGCCCAGGTACTTGACCGAGCCGTCCGGCGGCCCCAGATAGTCAATCGCCTTGCCGAGCCAGTTCCAGCGGTTTTCACGCTCGGTCGGGCTTTTGGCTTCGGCGTCGGTGATCAGGTCGTCGCCAAGCAGCAGCTTGGGCCGGCTTGCGCCGTGAAACGTCCCGCGGATCGCTTGTTCCGCGCCGAACGGCTCGACTTTCACACCAGTGCGGGTGACGAACTCGCCGACCTTCCACATCGGGCCGCGGCCGCAGGCTTCAGGGAAGTCCAGCGCCAGTTGCGCGTTGACCGTCAGCTCAGTCTTGACTACCTCCAGCAGCTTGGTCGGCAACTTGGTTTCCGCGCCCAGCAGGATGATGTAGTCGATGAAGGGCGGCGGCGGGCCGGCCCAGCCCACTTCCTTGCGTACTTCCGGCCGCTGCATCAGCCCTTGCACCGCGCACCAGGTCGGCCCGATCTTGGTCAGTAGGGAGGACTTGGCTTCGCCGCGCGGCGCGATCCACCACTCGGTCACGCCGCTCGGCTCGCGCAGCAGCTGCGGCAAGCGCTTGCATAGATGGTCCTGGAACAACGACGGCGTGCCGCGGATGTGGTGCGGGAAGTAGGTATAGGCGAAGAACTCGAAATCGCCATCCCGCAGCACCCTGCGGCGTCGGGCCTTGATCGCTTCCGGCGACGAGTCCAGCCCGGCCTGGTGCGCTTCGATATCGCGCTTGAGCTGCGCGGAGAGTTCGCGCAGCTCGTCGAAGAATTCCTTGGTTGTGAACGCCTGGCTCATCGCTGGATCTCGGCACCCAGCAACGCCATCGCCATGACGGCATGCCCGTCGGGGTAATCCGCCATCACATCGCGCAGCCGCTGCAACGCCTCGGCGACGCGCTTCTGATCATCCGGCTCCAGGTCCGCGATTGCGCCCTTGATCAGCAAATAGGTCTGTTGTTCCGCCGTCATCTCGTCACCCATACAGTTTCGCCAGCTCGTTGCCGAACGGCTCCAACACTTCGACAAAGGCCGCAGCATGCTGCGGGTGGTTGTCGCGGATGTACGCGGCCATCTTCTGCACTACGTCCATGGCCGTCGCCAGCTGACTGGTCTCCGGCAACACTTTGCGGCTGGCCGCCACGGTCTTGTTGAACGAGTCGGCCAGGCTCGCAAGCATCGCGACCTTCTTTTCAGCAGGCAGGTCCACGTTGGTGTTGATCGCGTCCATCGTCGTCTGGTACTGCGTCAAAAAGCCGGTCAGCGCCGCCCGCGCGACGTTCTCGATGCCGTCGCCGGCCAGGATCGCCGCGGCGCGCAGTTTGTCCCAGTCGTCGCCGGCCTCGGCCGCTTCGCGCTTCCAGCGGCTGGCGGTAGACATCGACACATCGCACTGCAGCGCTGCCACCTCCAGCCCGATGCGGTCAAACACATACAGGCGCCTGACTTTGTCGCGGGTCTCCGGTGCATGCGCCATTACGTCAACGCCCGTTTAACCACCTCGACGGCAATGGCGGTGCCGACGGCCACGATGCCGCCGCTGATCGCCCCGGCCTTGGCGGCTTGTTGCTCGACGTGGCGCAGCCGTTCGTCCATGCTGTCCAGCCGTTCGTTCTGCTGCTGTTGGCTGGTCACAATCATGTCCAGCTTGCCTTCTATGCGCCCCAGGGCGCGGGTAACTTCGTTGTTGTCGCTCATCTGGCATTGATCCTCTCGTGAATGGTTTGGCACTCAAAACAGCGGGTGCAGCCCTTGACCAAGGTCTGGCGCTTCTCCGGTATCGCGTCGCCGCAGTCTTCACAGTGACTGAGGCTCGTGCCGGTTTTTTGCTGTGCTGCCTGCCGGGCCAGCGCCTGCTCACGCTGGCGCAGCTCCAGTTCTTGCGCCTGGTCGAAGATGTCCGTCATTTAGTCGTGGCACCTCCATGAAGGTGGGACAGGGTGCCCAGTTGAGCTTCAAGCTGTTGGCACCACGCGCCATAGTCGGCGGCGTGGGCGATCAAGTCCGCCGGCTGTAGCCCGGCACCGGCGGCCCCGGTTTGACCGGGATTTGCAGCATCTCCGGCGTTGGCTGCGGGCAGACCCGGATTACGCTCGGGGTAGCCGAGGGCTGAGCTGTAGAGCCGCAGCCCACCAGGGCCGAGGCCAGTAAAACGATCACCATCAGATTGAGTCGCATCGGCAATCCTTTGCTTCAGTTGGGTCTGGGTGGTAGCCAATTGGGAACGGGTTTGCAGCAGCTCCCAGCCCAGCTTGTTGGCTTGTTCTGCGAGCTTCTGCTGGCCGGCCAACGCGGCTGTTAGTTCGCCGGCTTTGGCATCGGCCGCGCGGGACCGCTCTTGCTCGTGAGAGAGCTGGACAGCCTGCAGCTTGCTGGCTGCAGCGGTTGACGCGACTTTCTGGCCGGAATAGAAGCCAGTCCCCCAGACCAGGGCAATAAGGGCGGTGATGGCCAAGGGCTTGATAAAGGGGCGGATATCAAACATGGCGAGTTCTCCGCTGTTTGCGCGCCTTCCTGGCCGCGCGGCGGATCGCCGCCACGCCGGACTTTCGGCCAGGCATCGGCCAGCTGAGGCAGACCGGCGCGGCGCTGGGGATGGGCCGCGGCTGAACGGCGGGGGCTTGGACCTTGGCCGGGGATAGCAAACGACGCCCCCAGCTCACCAGGCGCAGCGCGAGCTTAAGCATCCTTGCCCCCTTTGGCGTTGTCGCGACGGGTGGCGATCCAGCTGCGGGCCGCAGAGTAGCCGCCCACGACGCCGAGGTAGATCAGCCAGACGTCCGGCGTCAACGCACTGGAAATGCCCTGGTAGATGAACATGCCGGTTGCGGCCGCGCAGGCGACATTCGCCCACAATTTGCTGTGGCTCAACCGGTTTGTTGCGGGGTTCTTAAACAGGTCGCCGAGGCTCATTACTGATACCCCTTTGCCAGCTCGAAGTGCGGGAACTCTTTGAACGGCGCATTGGGGCGGCCGTACCAGTTCAGCCCCAGTTCCATGCCAATCTTGCCCATCACTTGCCAGTGAGGATGTTTGGCGTCCCACATCGGCTTACCGCCAATGGTTGGCACCACGTCGAAGGCGCGCGCGGCCGGCTTGCCCTGAATCATCGCGTTGTGCGCGGACTGGCCGGCGCGGGCATTGGTCACGCGCGGGCCAGGCTTGGTCCGGCCCTGGGCATACAACTCGTCCTGCTCAGCGCCAGAACGATAAGTGGTGGTAATGAGAGCGGTGACCCCAGCAGCTTCGCAGCGGCGTACAAACTCGCGACACAGAGGCTGCAAGTCCGGGTGCAGATCCTCGATTTTTCGGCTTGCCATGACAGCGGTATCCATTTTGGTTGAAACACCGCCAGAATAAGAAAGCGCCCCAGTTGGGGCGCTGTGAGGGGCTTCAGTGGAAAACGATCAGTGCTATTTCTTTTCTTGGCTCTTCAATACGGCACCGCTCAGAGCAAACGAGCATTGAAACCTGATCAGCTTCGCCAGTTCATCAAGCTTTACAGCTACATCTGGCATTTTGCCCTGGGCGGCTTCAACGCTCATTCGTGCGAGCGTCGGCAAATTCCTGCATGACCGGAACACAGGGTCTATTTTCTCTGCCGCTGTGCTCATATGCGCTGGCCACATGTCTTCCAACACATACAAAGGCTTCAAGATTGTTTCTAGGTTTGTTTCCAGGGTCACTTTTTCCATTGCATCATAAGCGCTGTTTACCCCAGCAAGCGCAGCCCTGGAAGTCAAAAATCCTTCTCGATCAATGTCGGGAAGAGTACTGCCTAAGCTATCACGACCAAATTTTTGGATTTTCTCAAGATCAATTAAAGGGTGCTCAGATTCCAAGATCTGAAGCTTGGACTTCAGCTGTTTATTCTCAGTCTCCAGCTGAGTCATTTTTTCTTTTTCTCCGTTTGAGCAGCCCGCCAACAACAAAGCCACCAACAGAATGGACAGATAACGCGTCATGACATTTCCTCGCTTCACCGGAATGCCGACATCCTAAAACAGCTTACCCTGCGGTGTCTCGCTAATCTGGTCCACCTTTTTCAGCAACATCCAGACATTGCGCTCGGTCATCTGGTATTTGCGCGCAAGCTGGTTGACGGCATGCACGGCCGGGTGCTCGCGGGTCAGTTCGTCGAACTCGGCCCGGATCAACCGGTCACGCACTTCTCGCATCGCCACCGCGCAGCGCGGGATCGCCAGCACTTCACCACCAAAGTGGGCTGTGAGTTTATCTGCCGCCTCGACGCCCACCACCTCGGCCAGCGCCTCGTAGCGGATCTGCCCGTCGCGGCGCTTGTTCTTGCTGACAGGAAATGTAGTGCCGCCCCAGACGTCAATCAAGCGAGCGGCTTTGGGCAGACCGATCAAAGTGGCGATCAGCTGGGCCATTTCCGGCAACAAGTGCTTCACGTCGTCCAGTTTCATCTCACGTCCCTCCCATGTCGTTTCGCGTCGTAAGTCAGCGCCGCCACCAGCTTCTGCAACTGCTCAGCATCCAGCCAATCCACCTTGTCCACCGTGAACATGCGCTTGGCCATCGCGTCGGCGTAGGCCCAGGGGCGCTTGGCTTCCGCCAGCAGCGCCTCGACCTTGCCCACCAGCGCCTTACGATCCCGTCCCACGCTGGGCCGCTTTCCGGTCTTGGCCGCGGTCTTCGGCTTCCAGCCGCAGCGTTTTAAATGGGCCAACACCTTGTTGACGCCAGCAACTGTCAGATCTTTGCTAGACGACACGCCGGCAATGCTCTGCAGCATGGCGCGGTAGGTGTCGTCGTCCATGGCCAGTTCTTTCTTTGCGATGTGGATCTTCGCCAGGGCGGGGTTGCGGTTCATTTGTCACTCCGTTAAAACGCGTTGCGGAGCCGGCAAGCGCCGGCTCGACACCGGGTTCTATGCCGCTTGTTCCGAAAGGATCTCGATGGAGTCGCAGACCTTGCAGAGATGGTTGATGACGGCCTTGCCGCTGGCCCAGCTGACGTCATAGACGGTTATGGCTGCGGTCCAATACGGATCCTCAGCACACATTTTCTTGAAGCAGCGCTTGCCTACGGCCTTCTCCAGTTCGTCCCTTTTTTTCTGGCTGACCAGCGGGCGCACTGACTTGCGTAAAAACCTTTGCTCCGGGTGTTCTTCCTTGCCGGACATCCACTTGCCTTGCCAGCTGCCATTTACGTAGGTAACAACCCGGTAGGTCATTCCCTTGCTTCGCCTAACAACCAACGAGATTTGATAGCCATCGCACTGGAGGCTGACCCTCCCCCAGGGGTAGCTCAGCTTGTCGATCAGCTCCTGTTTCTGCTCTTTGCTTAATTTCATTGGGCATCTCCTTTCTTCGGTGCGCCGTTTGACTTGTACTCGCGGCCAATGCGCTTTCCTTCCTGAAGGAGCCATCTGCCGAGTTGGCGCAGTTGTGTCGGGGTAAGGCGCTGGAAGCTGTCAAACTCAAGATCGATCATTTCCCAAGGCGGACGGAATTCGCCTTTGGTGCGCTCGGAAACCATGATGGTTACCGGCAGATCATCGTGGCTGGTTTCTTCGTGGACGATGGCCATCACTCGGTCTCCTCATCTACTACGTCGTCAGTGCAAGGGGTAACGCTGAAGGGCAGCTTGCCCAATTGAGCCAGGGCCAACTGGATGCCAATACGAATGCCTTTGGCGAGGTCGCTATCGGCCTTGATTTCGCTTGTGCCGAGCATCAAGTCGGCGCTTGGATTCTCCACGATCAACCGCAGGTTCTGGACGCGGGATTCGTGCCAATCGCGGAGCTGGTTGGTGAACTCAATAACGTCAGGGTCGAAGGTTTTCATGCGGCGGCACCTCCCAAAGCTTTCTCCGGAGGCGTCACAAACACGACGTCTTCGTGAGAGGTGCTTGCGCACCAGGACAGCCACTGGTCCAACGCATCTGCCGCCGCACGTTGGTCAGCCGCTTCCGGCACGCCTGGCACCAACAGAACTCCGTGCTGAAAGCCATGCCGCGCCACCACGTTGAGAATGGACTTGAGCGAGCATTTCGGGCCGCGGGCGATGACGATGCCGCCTTCTGGCTCCTGCCCCTGGTCGCCCCACTCAATCAGGCCCGAGGCCCAGCACCAGGCGACCTGCGGCGTCATGTCGTAGTACGAATGAGCACCGCAGCGAGGGCAGGCCAACACGTCCCCCAGTTCCGTCGGGCGTTCGATACGCTCGCTTTCACGATGCGGGTAACGGCAACGGGCACATTTCACGATCAGATCGGCCATCTCACACCCCCGCGATATCAAGAGGGATCTGACGATACTGGTCGGTGTCGCCGACGCGCTCGTACACGCGGATATACGACTTCGAGCACTGCACCCTCACCGAGTCGCTGAGCGCCGTCATCGCGCGCTGCCACGTCTCGTCCTGGATGTCCAAGCGGCGCAGGCTGAGAATGCGGCCGGTGCTGATGTTGCCTTCCTTGTCCACGTTGAAGGCGTCGTTGATCAGCGCGCGGAGTTCGCTGCGCGCCCCCTCGGTCCACGTATGTACGCATTCGTCTATCAGAGCTTTGGCGGCCTGCAGCCCTTCATCGAATGTCAGCGTGTCCTGGTTGGCGCGCTTGACCATGTAGCGGCCGTCAAAGCTGACCAGACTGACATTGCCCTTGGCTCCGCCAAGCTTGGCGTCGTAGCGCTCGGCCGACAGCTCGATAAACGCCCCGATGTCGGCGAAGACGCTTTCTTTGAACGTCGCAAGCGTCTGGCTCACCACTTGCGCTTTCTCGATGATCTCGGCCACCAGCTGGTCGCGCTCCAGATCAATGGGCTTGATGGCTTCCAGGGGAATCAGGCGCCCTTTGGCGTCTTGCTTGTAGCCCTGCGGAATCGTGTTCATGTCTTGCTCCTCAGTAATCGCTTCACTTTTGCCAGCTCAACCCGGTTCCGGCTCAACCAATCCGGGGTGAATGACGGTTCATCTGCTGCTTGCCAGAACTTACGCGCTGGCGTCGTTACGGCGGGCTGTGGTGGCGGCTCCGGTGGCTCCGGCACCGGGGTGTCCGGTGGGGCCGGCTCCGGCTGGACTGGCTCCGGAGGAGTTGGGGCGGTGAACGCCGCCAGCTCGTCCTGGTAGTCCAGCCAAACAATCTGCCGCGCCTCCGACCTGGGTTTCCCCATCGCCACCAGCCGCTCGACCTCGTCGGCCAGGCGCTGCTTGGTGGCCGCGTCCAACTCGATCTGCGTCATGACTCAAGTTCAGACCAGACCACCCGGCAGCCTTCGCACTTGAACTGCGCGGCGCGATAGGGGCCGAAATGCGCTTCACGCCCGAACGAGTAGTAAGCCGCTTCGCCGGACTCAATCAGCGCTTGGCAGCGGCCGTCTTTCAGCACGGTGATCGTCGGCCGCGCCGGGGTGAAGTCGACCCGCAGTACGGTAAAACCGCGGGCGGTCAATTCTTCAATGGCTCCAGCAAGGCGCAGCGCGGCGGCGAGCATCACTTCGTTGACGCATTGACGCTGAGCCGGGGAATAGATCTGTGTTTGAACGGCATGCATGTCAGTCTCCTTTGCGGCGGTTTTGGCACTGCTGGCAGGCGCGCCAGTGAGCCATCTTGAGCGGGTTGTGAGTCGGTGCCGGGCCGGTGGCATGGCTGCGGCAGAGGTCGGCGGCGATGGTATGCCCGAGGTAGGGGCAAGCCACGGCGTGTTCCAGCAGTTCGATCACGGCCTTGGCGATCTTGTCGGGCCGGCCGGGGTACTTGCCGGACAGCACCAGGCTGATCGTGGTCGGGCTGTACCCCAGCCGCGCGGCGACAGAGCGCATGCTGGTGCGCTCGGCCTCGGCGCGCAGCAAGTCCAGCCAGTGGGCGCAGGTTTCAGAGGTCGTCATGGTTGATCTCCTCTGCCCACACCACTTTGTCCAAATTCGGGTCGTACACGTAGGCGTTGCGGCCGACGACGGGCGGACGCGGCCCGGTGTAGCGCTGCGACAGGAAGCGATAGCGCGGCGGGCCGGACTTGCTCCGTTTCCGGGTCTGCAGCACATAGCCGGCCTGGACGAGCTGGCCGATGTACACGCTTGCGGTAGTGTGGGCGACGCGGCGTTCCGGCGTACTGGCCAGCGCCGCGAGTTCGCGCGTCGAGAACTCGCCGCCGACAATGCGCATGGTTCTCCAGATCGCCTCGGTGGCAAGATCCCGCTGGATCGGTTCCCCCTTGGCGTTTAAACGCGGGTACTCGATGCCGCAGTCTCGGATCAGGCGGAAGTGCTGCTGATCGTTGTTGCGGATGCGCTGATTGATGCGTTCGACGTAGCCGCCTTTGACCAGGGCGTTGATGTAGTGAAGGATCCCGCCGCGGCTGGCCTCGGTGTCGCTGTAAATCAGCAGCAGCGTGAAGTCGTCGCGGCGCGCGCGGATCGCCTCCCAGATCCGCTGAAAGCTGCCGCGGCCGCCGGCGCTGATCATCGGTGCGGGGCGCGACATCACAGGCCCCCGCGGCGTTTCGGCGCGTCGCCGGTATACAGGTCGCGCTCGCCCCACTTGGCCAGCGTCATTTCGGACTCGGCCAGCATCATGGCTTCTTCATGGACGCGGGTCAGGTTCACGCACACCCGGCGCACCGAGCCATGCGCCACTTCAACCAAGCGCGCCAGCAGATCCTCTGCGATGCTCACGCTCGGGCAATAGATCGGGGCCAACAACTCGGCGTCGGCCAGCGACACCGGCAGGGCCGGGATCCAGGCCATCACACGGCTGTGGAAACGCTCCCACCGCTTGAGTTTTTGCGGGATGGTTTCTTCGCCCACAAGCAGCAGCGTGCCTTGACTGCCCTCGTAGATGTCCCGTACCAGTTCGATCAGGCCGTCGGAGCGCAGGCAGAAGTCGAATTCGTCGATGATCAGCGGGCGGCGGCTGGCGGCGATCTGTTCGCACACTTGGTCGAGCAGATTCGGGATGGTGCCTGCAGGCTTGATGCCCATCTCGAACAGGATCTTCTCCAGCAATGCCTTGCGGTTCCAGGCGCTGCGCATCTGCACGTAGTACCCTCGCGTCTGATTTGCCAGAGCGCTGCAGGCGATGGTTTTACCGCGGCCGGCTTCGCCGTACATCACGCCGATGCCGGGTAGTCCATCGACACGCGACAGCAGTTTCTCGGCAGCGACGGCGACCAAGTCCAGGTTGGCGATGTGCGCCACGCGATTGACCATCGGTTGGTGTTGAGTCATGATTTAATCTCCAAGTTGGTCCCGCGCTGTTGCAGCAGCGCGGCATAAGATCACGCGCTCTTGCGCTGATACGTTCTGAATTCGGCGGTCGCCTGATAGGTGTGCCGCCATTTCCTTGCCTTCTCGCTGTCGATGTCCTCCTCTGTCATCGCGTTCAGTCGTTTCCACTCCGCCCATCGCGCTTCCGGTGTGCTGGGCACGCCCCAGGCGACGGTCTCTGCGGCCGGCGTAGCGGTTTCCTGCGCCGTCGGCTTGCTGACCACCGGTTCTGCCACCACGTCAACCGCCTGCAGCTCCCGCGCCCGTTGCGCCAGTTGCTCGCGGTTGATGCTCATGAAGCCGGGGATGGTGACGGTGTCGCTGTGCTCCAGCGCCGGGGTGCCGTGCAGTTCTTCCCGCACCTCGCCCAACTTGGCTTCAAGACGCTTCTCGCGGCCGGTGGCGCGCTTCTCGCGAGCGCGGTCGATAACCGATTTCGGCATGTAGTCACGCTTGTTGGCGTCCAGCTCGGCGGTGCAGAGGAAGCGGCCTTCGTCGTCGTAAACCCAGACAATTTGAGGGTCGTGAATGTCGTAGCCGACCCGCAGCTGCTCGCCGTGGAACTCTTCCAAGGCGCGGGCGAAGTAACGGTTGCCGAGCAGCTCGATCTCGCAGCGGCGCACCGTGCGCAGCATTTGAGGACGGAACAGAGGGCGGACCTCGTCGTCGGTGACGCGGTGGGCTTCGAAACCCTGGGCGACATGCAGCGCCCACTTTTCGTTCGGCGTCATGTGGCGACGGCGGCCCGTCGCCGGGTCGGTGATCTTTGGCAAGCTGCGGTGCGGGCGGTCGTTGTACTCGGCCACCTTTTCTTCGCAGAAGGCGACGAAGCGTTCCCAGGCCATCAGCGGCATGGCGGCGGTCTGCTGGTTTTGGGCAATGGCTTTGCGCGACAGCTTGAAGGTGGCCAGCTTGGCCTCGCGGTCC
This sequence comes from Chromobacterium sp. FG22, assembly GCF_057809415.1. NCBI lineage: Bacteria > Pseudomonadati > Pseudomonadota > Betaproteobacteria > Neisseriales > Chromobacteriaceae > Chromobacterium > Chromobacterium sp. FG22. The sequence continues at coordinate 148,798 of NZ_JBMDJX010000005.1, forward strand.
ATGTCCCAGCCGATGTAGCCCGGCAGGCTCTTGGCAGCGTTGATCCAGATGGTCTGGTGCAATTTTTCGATCACGCCGCGCGCCTGGGAGTTGTATGGCAGGCTGTTCACCATCTCGATGCCAAGGCGGGCCATGAAGCCGGTGGAGACGTCCAGCATCATCTGGTTCTTGTAGCCGGACCCGTTGTCGACGTAGAACACCGCCGGGATCCCAGCTTTCATCGCCGCATCGCGCAATGCGTCCAGCACGGCCAGCGCGCTTTCTGCCAGGCCGACAGACCATCCCACCGCCTTGCGGGTGGCGATATCGACCATGGTCGTGATCTCCGGGCGGAACGGGCGTCCATGCAAGGGGTGCTGCACTTCGGCATCAAATGTGTGGCCGTCGGCGCTGTAGATGTCGCCCGGCAGCAGGTTTTCAAAGCCGCGGCGGATGAAGGGGCGCAGGGTTTTCAGCTCATGCTCGCCCATGCGGCCGATCTCGCGGCTCACGTTGCCGACTTTGGATAGGAAGCGGCGCACTTGCCATACGCTCGGTATCTCGGTTCCCGGCTGAGCCTGTGCCCAATCCTTGATGAACTCGCGGTAAGCGTGTTCCACCGTGGGTTTTTCCGGGCGCTGGTAGTAACCGAGGAAGAAAGGCGCCCAGGCGGGCACGCTCATGTCTCGCTCGCGCTTCTTCGGGGCCAGCATGCCGGCGCGCTCGTACTCGACAAAGCGCAGCACGCTGCGCACGCTCGGCAAGCCGTCTTCGCTTTTGCGGCCGCGCTCGTCGCGGGCCATCTTGAGCATGCCCACCAACTGCTCATTGGCGGCACCCACGCGGGCCATGTCGATCAGTACCGCGGCGGCTTTCTTCATCGGGTAGCCGGAGCGCTGCATCAGCATTTCCAGCGACTGCAGCACGCCGCGCCGGGCATCCGCTTTGAGCGCTTGGCCCTCGGTCTCGATCAACGGCAGTTGGTCTTCACGTCGGATGGGAAGGACAGGCGCTGACAGCGCCGCCACTTTCTCGGCGGCTTTGGCGCGGATCGCTGCAAGCACATCGGCGGGCGGGCTGTACTCGCGGCGGGTGCCGCCTTTGCCTTTTGTCTCGACGAAGGACCAGCATTCCCGCTCTGCGGTCAGGCGCACGTTATCTCGTGAGGTTGGCAGCCCTGGCAATCTCATGGAGGCCAACTCCGCAGCGCTGTAGTGGGACTTCAGGGCCGAGTTCATTTGTTCAGCCGCTTCATTCTGTTCATCAACTGGCCAAGCAGCTTTTCATCCATCTGTCCCTCAATGGATTTTTGCTTGGCTTTGATGTGGCGATCCAACACCGCCATGGCTCCAAACTCGGCACACAATGCTTCGTCGGCGGTCAACAGCTTGCGCCCGGCGTAATGCGCCATCCACTCCAGCGGGCTGTAGTCGTCGCATACCGACATCAGCGCCATCAGCGCGTCGACGGGGATCCGGCGCTCCGCTTGGCTGGGGGCCGTCCACAAATCAAGATGGGCCTTGCTGATGTTGCGGCACAGCTTCTCGCTCATCTGATCCGCGACGCGGTCGCGTGACAGCCCGCGGCCGAATGCGCTATCCAGGACCACAACCAGCGCTTGACGGATCGCGGCGTCCAGGATGTTTTCGCCCTGGACGGCGACGACGCCGCTAGGGGTTTCGATGGCGAACACATCGAAGTTGAGGGGGAGCTGGTCCTCGTGCGGATCAACTCGGTCATTACGCTTGCGACGGCTCATGTTGTACTCCTTTGCCGCTTCAGTTCACTTGAAGCACTATCAAAGCGAACAATTCGTTAGAATTAAGGGGTGCGAATTACGCTGACCGTTTTGTCATGAACGGTTTTTGTTCGCCTCGATATACTTGTGGGCGTAACGAGGGCGGATGCGGCGTCCTTCCGGCGTCCAGCGTTCCGGCCAAAGCTCGTGGGCGGGAATTCCGAGGAACTCGGCAATAGCGACTTCGCCGGACAACACCGGACGAATCAAGGCGTTGCGGATGGTCGAAAGCGGAAGATTGCGATCGCGCGCCAAGGCGTTCATCGTGCTGCCGGCTTTGCGGATCGCCGCCTTGATGTCCTCTTTGTGCCAGCCAGGGGGCTGAGTCGAACTCATACTTGGCTCCTTTTGATAACCGGTTACCGCCGGTTTTTTGTTCGGGCGTTAATCCCGAAGGTCACTTTTAACCAAGATTAACTGCATCGAAGTGGAGCGTCAAGGCGATGCAGTTGATTTTCTTGCGCCGCCTGCGCCCAGCAGCCGTTTACCTTATTCAAATGGTTGAATTTATTGGATTTGCTAGGTGGGCGAGCAACGGCGAAAACTGCATTGCATTCAATGCAGTTGCGCTCAAAGGAACTGCATTGAAAAGGAAGCTCTACAGCGCAAGCGAGATATCCAAGATGGGACTGCCTGGTTTGCCGTCCTCAAGGGATAACATTCGTATACGGGCTGAGAATGAAGGTTGGTATCGCGAGGAGCAGAAAGGGCGCGGTGGCACTCGCTGGGTGTATGAGATCCCTGGTCAGTACATTCCATTGCCTGAGCAGGTAAGCACGGAGCCAGAAGAAGCCATACGAGAAGAGAAAGTGGCCGGCGTGATCACACCAGGAGAACGTAGCGTCGATCTGGCAACGATAAAGTTCGTCGATGAAGTCCTTGAGGAGTGGCTTCAGAAAAAAGGGCTGCGTCTCAAGCCAGGACGTCGGGCTGGCATTCTGGCCGTGCTGTGCGACTATCTGGCCAAAGGCGCGACGGAGAAGGATCTGCAGGAAATGTTGAAGGTGCTCTCCGCCTAGAATTGGCGGCACTTATAAATGCGGCTATGCTGATGGCTTTGCAGTTAGCATAGCCGCAAGTTGGAACTAGAAGAGGTTAAGCTTGCTTTGGCGCGTGCCTTGGATGATGCATTTGAAGAGACAGCGCAGACTGCACTATGCAAAATCCCGCACTGCCCATACATGAAAAATCGTCCTGAGAACAAAGAGGCGGCAAACGATCCGCTCTGTGACTAGGACGATGGTCAGTTATTGTCGAAAGCTGATCATTCCAGTGACAATAACAACGCAAAAACTTCCACAATCACACCAGAATTTCTCATTTTTGCGCACGGCGTCCGCGCAGCAAGATTTCGACAGAAGCCGCGCCGCTATTGGCTTTGAGCAGTGTTCACCCCTCTATCCTGGAGTGACAAACTAACCACCACCCCACAGCTAACGTCGCGCTGCTCGAACAAGCAGCCGCTTAAAACCTCGGGCCTGCCACCCGACGGCAGGCTTGAAGGGACCCGGGGCGCGTCGAATACATGGTTTCCTACGTATCTAGCAACGGTTAAACACATCTACAAAAGATCGTAAACAGGTTCTAAGATCTTGTTCAAAGTCCGCAGCGCCTCATGAGAGGTGACGGCTTCGAAATGCTCATATACCAAACGTACATTCCGCTTTCTCAGCCGCGACACCTTGTCCCGCTCCCGCTCACTAGCCTTTGAACAGGCTCTGAACACTAGGGCGACGGGCCGTCGGCAACGCTCAACACACGCTCAGCGCGGAAACAGCTGGCCGATGTCCTTGGCCTCCCAGTGCGGGAAGTATTTGCGCACCAGCGCGTTCAACTCCAGCTCGAAGGCGCGCAAGCGCTGCAATTCGTCCTGAGGCGCGGCCGCCTGCTCCATCCTGGCCGCCGTGATCATGCCGGCGCCGGCGGTGGCGTTGCTCAGCCGGTCGATCACGATGAAGCTGCCAGTGCCACGGCAGGCGGCGTAGGCGTCTATTACCGCCGGCGCGTTCAGGCTGATCCGGCACAGCGCGATCTCGTTCAGGTGCAGCGCCTCGGCCGGCTTCTGCTCCAGCGTGTTGACGTCCACCTGGTGCAGGATGGCCTCCACCCGGCCGGTGACGAATTTGCCGGCCAGCTTGAAGCCGTACTCCTTGCCGGCGCGCAAGGGCGCGTCCTGCATCCACACCAGATGCGCGTCCAGGCTGGCCGCCACCGCCGGCGGCGGCTGGTCGGCGCGCACCAGCATATCGCCGCGCGACACGTCGATCTCGTCTTCCAGCGTCAGCGTGATCGCCTCGCCGGCCCCGGCCGCGGCCAGTTCGCCCTCGTAAGCCACCACGGCCTTGACCTTGCTGCGGCGGCCGGACGGCAGCGCCAGCACCTCGTCGCCGGGGCGGATCTCGCCGGCGGCGATAGTGCCGCAGAAGCCGCGGAAGTCCAGATTGGGCCGGTTCACGTACTGCACCGGCAGGCGGAAGCCTTCCAGCGCCGCGTCGCTGCGCACTTCCACCGTTTCCAGCAACTGCATCAGCGTCGGCCCCTGATACCAGGGCGCGCCCTCGCCGCGGCTGACCACATTGTCGCCGCGCAGCGCGGAGATCGGCACAAAGCGGATGTCCGGAATCGCCAGGCCCTCGGCGAAGGCCAGATACTCGTCGCGAATGCGCTCGAACACCGCCGGATCGTAATCCACCAGGTCCATTTTGTTCACCGCCACGATCACATGACGGATGCCCAGCAGGCTGACGATGTAGCTGTGGCGGCGGGTCTGGGTCTGCACCCCGCGCCGCGCGTCGATCAGAATGATGGCCAGATTGCTGGTGGACGCGCCGGTGGCCATATTGCGGGTGTACTGCTCATGGCCCGGGCAATCGGCGATGATGAACTTGCGCTTGTCGGTGCTGAAATAGCGGTAGGCGACGTCGATGGTGATGCCCTGCTCGCGCTCCGCCTGCAAACCGTCCACCAGCAAGGCCAGGTCTATCTCCTGATCGGTGGTGTTGTATTTCTTGGAGTCGCGCTCTATCGCCGCCAGCTGATCCTCGAAGATCAGCTTGGAATCGTGCAGCAGCCGGCCGATCAAGGTGGACTTGCCGTCGTCCACGTTGCCACAGGTGATGAAGCGCAGCAGATCCTTGTTTTCGTGCTGGCGCAGGTATTCCAGGATGTCGCCGGCGATCAGATCGGATTGGTGGGTCATCAGAAATATCCTTCCATCTTTTTCTTTTCCATCGAACCGGCGCTGTCGTGGTCTATCACCCGGCCCTGACGCTCGGAAGTGCGGGTCAGCAGCATCTCCTGAATGATGTCCGGCAGTGTGGCCGCCTGCGATTCCACCGCGCCGGTCAGCGGATAACAGCCCAGGGTGCGGAAGCGGACGCGGCGGGTTTCAATGCTCGCCTTCTCCGCCGGGCTCAGATAATCCAGTATCCGCTCGTCGTCTATCATGATCAGCGTGCCGTCGCGCGCTATCACCGGCCGTTCGGCGGCGAAGTACAGCGGCACGATCTCGATGTTTTCCAGGAAGATGTATTGCCAGATATCCAGCTCGGTCCAGTTGGACAGCGGGAACACCCGTATGCTCTCACCCTTGTCTATCTTGCTGTTGTAGATGTTCCAGAGCTCGGGCCGCTGGTTCTTCGGGTCCCAGCGGTGGTTGCGGTCGCGGAAGGAATACACCCGCTCCTTGGCCCGGCTTTTTTCCTCGTCGCGGCGAGCGCCGCCGAAAGCGGCGTCGAAACCGTATTTGTTCAAAGCCTGCTTCAGGCCCTCGGTCTTCATCACGTCGGTGTGCTTGGCGCTGCCGGCGGTGAACGGATTGATGCCGGCGTCCACGCCCTCCTGGTTGACGTGGACGATCAGATCCCAGCCGTACTCGCGCGCCTGCTTGTCGCGCAGCGCGATCATTTCCTTGAACTTCCAGGTGGTGTCCACGTGCATCAAGGGAAACGGCGGCTTGCCCGGCGCAAACGCTTTCTTGGCCAGATGCAGCATCACCGCCGAATCCTTGCCTATCGAATACAGCATCACCGGGTTTTCGAATTCCGCGGCCACTTCGCGAATGATGTGGATAGACTCCGCTTCCAACTGCTTGAGGTGAGTCAGCCTCTGTTGACCGATGTTCATGCTTCCTGCCCATCCTGTAGATGCGCTCAAATCTACCGAAAGCCCATCGGCGCATCAAAACCGATGGGTTATATCAATATGCTCTTAGCAAATCAACAATTAGTCCAAAGGGCAATAAGAACGCCAGGACGGACGCTGCGGAATCTTCGGCCCACGCGGCAATAACTGTCTACATTAGTACAAATACGCAAGCCGCACGGAGACAGCGATGAGCCCCGCCGCAGAGCCGGAATACCAAATCGTCGCCACGCTGCACTGCCCGGACGGCCTGTCGGTGCTGCTGGCCAGCCGCGACGGCGCGGCGCTGGCGCTGGTGGAGTCCGCGTCCGAGCTGCCGGACGCGCCGCCGCGCCCGGCCTTCCGCCATCCCTTGCTGCAAGCCTGGCAGGGCCAGGCCCGCCTGGACGGCAAACCCTACGCCGTCTACCGGCAGGACACGCTGCAGCCCTTGCGTCTGAAGGCGCTGGCCGCGCTGCCGCTGGCCGAGCGCATCGGCCTGGCCTGCGACATTCTGGAGCCGCTGATCCACCTGCACGCCAGCGGCAAATGCCTGGGACGGCTCTATCCCGAAACCGTGCTCGCCGACATCCACCAGCGCGTCGCGCTGCTGGGCGAACACGCCTGCCAGGCCTTGAGCCCGGAACGGCTGCGCCAAGAGCTGTCTCAGGCCGAACAACTGCTGCGCTGGCTGATCAGCGCCGGCGCGCCGGAACGGGACTGCGATCCGGAGCTGGAGCAATGGCTGGACGCGCTGCGCGACCCGGCGGCCGACGCCGGCGCCTGTCGCCGCGCGCTGGCCGGGCTGCAGGACTGGCTGGCCCGCCATCAACGCTTCAACCGCCAGGAAGGCGGCCGCGCCGCGCTGGACCACTTGCTGCAACGCATGCGCCACGCGCCGGACTTTCCGGCGCTGTCCCAGGCCATCGCCGCCATCAACAAGAGCAACAACGCCGACAGCGAGCGCCTGCAAGCGCTGTCCAGCGCCATCCTCAAAGACGTGTCGCTGACCAATAAGCTGCTGAAAGTGGTGAATTCCGCCAATTTCAGCCAGTACGGCGGCGCGGTCAGCACCATCTCGCGCGCCATCGTGATCCTGGGCTTCGACACCATACGCAATCTGGCGCTCAGCCTGCTGCTGTTCGAACACCTGCACAACCGCGCCCACGCCGACGAGATCCGCGACGTGGCGATCAAGACCTTGTTCACCGGCCTGCTGGCGCGCTCGCTGGCGCCGGCCTGCGGTGTGCGCGAGGCGGAAGAAGCCTTGATTTGCGGCATGCTGCAAAACCTGGGCGAACTGCTGTGCGTCAACTACTTCCGCGACGAGTACCGGCAAATCCAGACGCTGATCGCCGCCGGCGCCGGCGTCGACCAGGCCGCGCACCAGACGCTGGGCGCTCATTACGCCGACCTGGGCGCCGCCACCGCCGCCTTGTGGCGTTTTCCGGAACGGATTCTGACCGGCATGGAACCGATGCCGGCCGGCGCGGTGCGCCAGCCGCAAACCGGCGAGATGCGGATGAAGGCGCTAAGCTCGCTGTGCCGCGAACTGGTCTGCCAGCTGACCCAGAGCGGCATCGATCAGACCGAGGCCAGCCGCAAGCTGCTGCAACGCTACAGCCGGGCGCTGGCGCTGGAGTGGGCGCCGCTGGAACGGGAACTGGCGCAGGCGCAAACCCAGCTCACCGCCTATCTGGCGGAACTGGGCCCGGAAGCCGGCCAAGGGCCGCGCTCGCAGGCCTTGCGCCAGGCCAGGCTGGACAAGAGCGCGCCGCCGCCCAGCCCCGCCGCGCCGCCGCCGCCCGCGCCGGACCCCACCCGGCTACAGGCCACCGCCGGCTCCGCCGGCCGGATCGCCGTGCTGTCCGCCGGCGTGCAGGACATCACCAACACCCTGCTGGGCGATTACAAGCTCAACGACCTGCTGCGCATCATTCTGGAAACCATGTACCGCGGACTGGGCTTCGACCACGCGCTGATCTGCGCGCGCAGCGGGGCCGATCTGCCGCTGCAGGCGCGCTTCGGTTTCGGCGAAAAAGTGGAGTTGCTGCTGCCGGCGCTGCGCGCCGACATCGACAGCGGCGACAGCCTGTTCCGCAAGGCGCTGGAACGCAACGCCGACATGCTGATAGACGACATCGACGCGCCGGCCATCGCCCAGCACATCCCGGCCTGGTTCCGCCAGATGGGCGTCGCCCATACCTTTGTGCTGCTGCCGCTGTCCTTGGACAAACGCAAGCTGGGCATACTCTACGGCGACCGCCGCCAGGCCGGCTCGCTGGCCATCGCGCCGGAGCAGCTCAGCCTGCTGAAGACGCTGCGCAATCAGGCCTTGCTCGCCATCCGCCAGCAGCCCGCGCGCTAAGAAGCGGTTTACGATCTGCTGCGCGTCGTGAGACGTGGCACGGTGAGCACCGCTTCGAAATGCTCACGCCCCCCTTGTACACTCCGCTTTCTCAGCCGCAACGCCTTGTTCCGCTCTGGCTCGCGAGGGGTTGAACCGGCGCTAAACCACCTCGCCGGCGAAACCGTCCAAGGCCTCCAGCAGGCGATCGATGTCGGCGAACTCCGCGTCCGGACACAGCAGCAACATATTATGGAAGGGCGTGATCAGGAAACCGCGGTTGAGCAGGTAAAGATGGATCACCCGCTCCAGCTCCTCGTCCAGCATCGCCCCCGCCTCGCTGCCGTTGCGCGGCGGACGCGGGGAAAACTGGAACTCGCAGCGCGCGCCGACGCGGCTCACGCACCACGGCAGCCGCCAGCGTTCTATCCAGTCCTGCAAGCCGTCCGCCAGATGCTGGGCCAGCGCGAACATCCGCTGATAGGCGGCGTCGCTCATCACCTCGGCCAAGTTGGCGCGCATCGCCGCCGCGGCCAGCATATTGCCGCTCAAGGTGGTGCCGATGCCGGAATGACCGGGCGCGGCCGCGCGCTTGGCGCGCTGCGCCCGCTCCGCCAATTCCGCGCTGAACCCATAGACCGCGCACGGCAGGCCGCCGCCCAGCGGCTTGCCCAACACCAGCGCGTCCGGCTTCAGGCCGTAGGCCGCGCCGTAGCCGCCCGGCCCGCTGCTGATGGTGTGGGTTTCGTCCAAGAGCAAATAGCTGCCGTAGCGGCGGATCAAATCCTGGGCCTCGCTCCAGTAACCGGGATCCGGCAACACCATGCCGATATTGGTCATCACCGGCTCGGCCAGCACGCAGGCCGCCCGCTCGTCGCTGAGGGCCCGCTCCAGCGCTTCCAGATCGTTGAACTCCACCACCCGGGTATGCGCGGCCGGATCGTGGACCTGGCCCAGCAGGCTGGCGCGCCGCCTGGGCCGGCCGTCGACCAGATCGACGAAGGCATCGTCCACCGTGCCGTGGTAACAGCCGTTGAACACGACGACCTGATCCCGGCCGCTGGCGGCGCGCAGCCAGCGCAGCGCGAAGCGGTTGGCGTCGCTGGCGCTGAGGGCGAACTGCCAGTGCGACAGGCCGAAGCGCCGCGCCAGTTCCTCCGCCACCCAGACCGCGTCCGGCGACGGCAGCATGGCGGTCAGGCCGCGCGCCGCCTGTTCGGCGATGGCGCGCGCCACCGGCTCCGGCGAATGGCCGAACATCGCGCCGGTGTCGCCCAGGCAGAAATCCAGGTATTCATGGCCGTCCACGTCGCGCAGCCGCGCGCCCCGGGCCTCTTCCACATAGAGATTGAAGGGAGTGGACCAGTCCGCCATCCAGTGCAAGGGCGCGCCGAACAGCAAATGCTCGCCGCCGGCGGCGGACAGCTGCCGCGAACGCGGGCACCGCTCGGAAAACATCGCTAGTTCCTGCCGGTGCAAGGCCTGGGCCTTGTCGAAATCGATGCCGTGACGCAAAGCCATGAAGCTCTCCTTGAAGGGGAAGACTGCGCGTCAGTATATCCAGATGCCGTCGACGGCGGCAGCGGCGCCGGCCCACCCCGGCACAAGGAACAGCCTGAATGCGACGAAGCCCGGCCGAGGCCGGGCTTCGTCAGCGCCGCGATGGCGGCTTTACAAGGGCAGATGGCCTGCCAGAGCGTTGATTTTTTGCAGCGCGCGGCGGAAGCGGCTGTGAGCGCGGGACACGGTGGACTCGCTGATGTCCATTTGCTGGGCGGCGAAGTAGCCGGTCATGCCCTCCACCTCCATCAGCCACACCGCTTCGCGCGAGCGTTTTTTCAGGCCGATCAGATCGGCCACCTGGTTGAAATCGTCAAGCTTCATCGCGCTGTTCTCCTCAGGCGTTCGCCTTCGCATCATGACAGTCCATGCAGTGGGCGGCTTTCTCGACAATGACGTGGCCGCGCGTTTCGCGCGACATTACCAGTATAGGGGCTTGCAAAAAAAATGCAGGCAGCGCTCCGTGTAAATACGCAGTCGCCGCCTATTGCGCTGGCGTGGACGCAACAGGCCTCAAGCCTGCCGCATCCAGCGCAGCACGCCGCCGGCGGCGGCGCGCCCGGTGGAGAAGCAGGCGGTCAGCAGATAACCGCCGGTGGGCGCTTCCCAATCCAGCATCTCGCCTGCGCAGAACACGCCGGGCATCGCCTGCAACATCAGATTGTCGTCCAACGCGCCGAAGGTCACGCCGCCGGCGGTGCTGATCGCCTCGTCCAGCGGCCGCGGCGCCAGCAAGCGCAAAGGCAAGGCCTTGATGCCCTCGGCCAGCTTGGCGGGGTCGTTGAACACGTCCTTGTCCAAGCATTCGCGCAGCAAGCCCATGCGCACGCCCTTCAGACCCAAGCGGCTTTGCAAATGGCTGGACATCGAACGCGAACCCCGCGGCCGCGCCACTTCGCCCAGAATGCGCTGCAAGCTCCAGTCCGGCATCAGGTCCAGATAACACAAGGCCGCGCCGCTGCGCGCGATTTCGTCGCGGATGGCGCCGGAGCAGGCGTAAATCAGATTGCCCTCCACCCCACCGGCGGTGATGACGAACTCGCCGCGGCGGCTGAACGGATGGCCGACCGCCGGATGGAACTGCAAGGTCACCGATTTCAACGGCGCGCCGGCGAACTTGTCGGCGAAATACTCGCTCCAGCCGGCGTCGAAGCCGCAGTTGGACGGCTGCAGCTTGGACACCTCCACGCCGCGCTCGCGCAGCATCGCCGCCCAGCTGCCGTCCGAACCCAGCTTGCGCCAGCTGCCGCCGCCCATGGCCAGCACCACGGCGTCGGCCTCGGCCAGGCGCTCGCCGTCCGGCGACGACAGCCGCAGGCGGCCGCGCTCGTCCCAGCCCAGGAAACGATGGCGCACGTGGAAGCTCACCCCCGCCTCGCGCAAGCGCGTCAGCCAGGAGCGCAGCAGCGGCGCCGCCTTCATTTCCTTGGGAAACACCTTGCCGGAACTGCCGATGAAGGTTTCTATGCCCAGGCCGTGCACCCAGGCGCGCACATGCTCGCCGTTGAACACGTCCAGCATGGGCCGCAACTCGGCGCTGTGAGCGCCGTAGCGCTGCACAAAGCTGGCGTGGGGCTCGGAATGGGTGATGTTCATGCCGCCCACGCCGGCCAGCAGGAATTTGCGGCCGACCGACGGCATCGCGTCGTAGACATCGACCCGCACGCCCGCCGCCGCCAGTTGCTCGGCGGCGGCCAGGCCGGCCGGCCCGCCGCCGATGATGGCTACGCGGCGTCCGCTTGTGTCACCCATATACTGCGCTCCTTGAAATCCATGGTGAAGAATGCGCCCAAACTGCGGCGAGGGCGGGATTTTCACAGAAAACCGCCGCAAACCCAAGCCTAATCGTTTTAACTATAAGTTTGATTTAAACCAACATTCCTACGTCATCAAATCACTACCATCGCGCTGCGACCCATTTCAATAAACCTATAGCGGCAATCGCGCGATTCTACAAACACACCGGGAGAACGGACCCTCCGTCCGCACACGCATGCGCAAATTTTCCGATTGGCCGATCTGGCTGAAACTGACCATGGCGGTATGGTGCTGCCTGGTCCTGGCCTGGAGCGGGCTGATTGCCTGGGAAACCAGCGTCAGCCGGGACATCGCCGTGGAACAGGCGCAAGACCTGGCCCACAGCATGAATGAAATGACCATGGCCGGGCTCACCGGCATGATGATTACCGGCACCGTGGGCCAACGCGACGTTTTTCTGGACCAGATCAAGGAACTGTCCGCGGTGCGCGATCTGAGGGTGATCCGCGCCCCGGCCGTCAGCAAGCAGTTCGGTCCCGGCAACGCCGGCGACAAGAATCTGAACGGCGACGCGGTGGAGCAACAGGCGCTGCGGGACGGCAAGCCTCATATCCGGATTGAATCCACGCCGGCGCTGGGCGAACATTTGCGCGTGGTCTATCCGGCGCTGGCCTCGCGCAACTATCTGGGCAAAAACTGCATGATGTGCCACCAGGTGGCGGACAAGACGCCGCTGGGCGTGGTCAGCATGCGCGTCTCCCTGGAAAAGCCTTACGCCTCGGTCAGCCGTTTCCGCGATCAGAGCATTCTGTTCGCCATCCTGGCTTCCCTGCCCCTGATGGCGGTGGTCTTCCTGCTGGCGCGCCGCCTCGTCACCCGCCCGCTGCAGGCGATGTCGGCCGGGCTCGCCGAGCTGGCCCAGGGCGAAGGCGATCTGACGCGACGGCTGCCGGTGCGCAGCCGCGACGAAATCGGCGACACCGCCTTGCGCTTCAACCAGATGCTGGCCGCCATCGCCGAGCTGGTGCGCCACGTCGGCGCCTCCGCCGGCGCGGTGTCGCAGTCCTCGCGCCAACTGGCCGACGGCGCCGCCCACCTGGCGGAAAGCTCGCACAGGCAAAACCGCCAGTCCCAGTCCGCCGCCGGCGCGGTGGAGCAGCTGGCCAGCCATATCGGCGAAATCGCCGGCAAGGCCGAGGACGTCAGCGCCGAAGCCGACCAGAGCCTGCAACGCTCCGAAGACGGCCGCGCCAGCCTGAGCCAGCTGCAACGCGAAGTCAGCCAGGTGGAGCAGGCGGTGCGGCTGATGGCGCAGGCGGAAACCGAGCTGGCCAGTTCCACCTCCAGCATCACCAATATGACCAAGGAAGTGCGCGAGATCGCCGAACAGACCAATCTGCTGGCGCTGAACGCGGCGATCGAGGCCGCGCGCGCCGGCGAACAGGGCCGCGGCTTCGCGGTGGTGGCCGACGAGGTGCGCAAGCTGGCTGAGAAATCGGCCCGCTCCGCCAGCGAGATCGACGCCGTGACCGGCGCGCTCAACCAGAAAACCGACGCGGTGCGCGCCGCGGTCAACGCCGGCCTCAGCTCGCTGGCCGCCAGCCGCCAGTCCGCCGACAGCGTGTCCAGCGTGCTGGACGCCGCCAATCAATCGGTGGCCGAGGTGCGCCAGGGCCTGCGCCAGATCGTCGCCGTCACCGAGCAGCAGCGCGCCGCCAGCCAATCCGTGACCGGCAGCATAGACGCCATCGCCGAAATGGCGCAGACCAACGATCAGGAGATCGGCCAAACCGTGAACGCCGCCGAACAACTGGAACAATTGGCCCAGCGGCTGACGGAATCGGTGTCGCGCTTCACCGTGTGAATCCAACTCCATGGAGCCGCCAGTCAATTTCGGCCCCGTTCGCGCGGGGCCTCCGCCTTCTTGCGGGCCGGAGCCGAAATAAATCCGCCGGCGGCGGATATCCGATTTGGCCGTTGGCCGCCGGCCTGTTACACTCGCAGCCCGATACCGTAATACGCCAAGTCATTGTGAAAAAAGCCGCTTTCTCCACCCTGCCCCTGTCCGCCGCCCTCTTGTCCAATCTGGACAGCCTGGGCTACCACAGCATGACCGCCATCCAGGCGGCCAGCCTGCCGGCCATTCTGGACGGCCAGGACCTGATCGCCCAGGCCAAGACCGGCAGCGGCAAGACAGCGGCTTTCGGACTCGGCATCCTGGCGCGCTTGAACCCGCGCTGGTTCGGCGTGCAAGCGCTGGTGCTCTGCCCCACCCGTGAGCTGGCCGACCAGGTAGCGCAGGAAATCCGCCGGCTGGCGCGCAGCATAGACAATGTCAAAGTGGTTACCCTGACCGGCGGCAGCCCGATGGGCCCGCAAATCGGCTCGCTGGAGCACGGCGCCCACATCGTGGTGGGGACCCCCGGCCGGCTGCAGGATCACCTGTTCCGCGGCTCGCTGAATCTGTCCGGCGTCGGCACCCTGGTGCTGGACGAGGCGGACCGCATGGTGGACATGGGCTTCATCGAGGAAATCGTCGGCATCGTGCGCGCCTGCCCGCGCCAGCGCCAGACCCTGATGTTCTCCGCCACCTATCCGGAAAACATCCGCAAGATCAGCGCCCAGTTCATGCGCCGCCCGCAGGAAATCCAGGTGGAATCGCTGCACAGCGGCGAACGCATCGAACAATGGTTCTACAAGATCAAGCCGGAACAGCGGCTGGAAACCGTCACCACCATCCTGCGGCACCTGCGCCCGACGTCCGCGCTGGCCTTCTGCAACACCAAGGAACGCTGCAAGGAGCTGGTGCGAGACCTGCAGGCGCGCGGCTTCAGCGCGCTGGCGCTGTACGGCGACCTGGAGCAGCGCGAACGCGACCAGATCCTGCTGCGCTTCGCCAACAAGAGCGCCACCGTGCTGGTGGCCACCGATGTCGCCGCGCGCGGCCTGGACATCAAGGAACTGGACCTGGTCATCAACGTCGACGTCACCCATGATCCGGAAATCCACATCCACCGCATCGGCCGCACCGGCCGCGGCGAGGCGATGGGTCTGGCGCTGACCCTGACCGCCGACAACGACGACAAGCGGCTGGCGCTGATCGAAAGCTATCAGCAGGCGCCGCTGACCTGGGCCAAGCTGGAACAGCTGACCCCGGCCCCCGGCGGCCCGCTGCTGCCGCCGATGGTCACGCTGGAAATCGCCGGCGGCAAGCGCGAAAAACTGCGCCCCGGCGACATCCTCGGCGCGCTGACCGGCGACGCCGGCTTTAGCGGCGCCCAGATCGGCAAGATCAGCATCTTCGAATTCGCCAGCTTCGTCGCGCTGGACCGCGCCATCGCCGAGCAGGCGCTGGAGCGCCTGTCCGCCGGCAAGATCAAGGGCAAGCAGTTCAAGATGCGCCTGATTTGAACGACGACGCGCCCCCGGCCCGACAAGCACTGCCGGGCCGGGGGCGTTTTTGCTAGAATACGTCTCATTAGCCGCAGACACGCACATCACCAGAATCCCATGAGCATCCAACTGAAAAACGCCCAAGACATCGAAAAGATGCGGATCGCCGGCCGCCTGGCGTCGGAAGTCCTCGACTACATCACCCCCTTCATCAAGCCCGGCGTCACCACCGAAGCCATCGACAAGCTGTGCCACGACTACATCGTCAATGAGCAGGGCGCGATCCCGGCGCCGCTGAACTACGCGCCGGACGGCCACAATCCCTACCCCAAATCCGTGTGCACCTCGGTCAACCACGTGATTTGCCACGGCATCCCGAACGACAAGCCCCTGAAGAGCGGCGACATCATGAATCTGGATGTCACCGTGATCAAGGACGGCTACCACGGCGACACCAGCCGCATGTACCACGTCGGCAACGTCAGCGAACACGCCCGCCGCCTGTCCCGCATCACTTACGAATGCATGTGGCGCGGCATCGACAAGGTCAAGCCGGGCGCCACGCTGGGCGATATCGGCTACGCCATCCAGCAGCACGCGGAAAACTCCGGCTACAGCGTGGTGCAGGAATTCTGCGGCCACGGCATCGGCACCAAATTCCACGAGGAGCCGCAAGTGCTGCACTACGGCCGCCCCGGCACCGGGCTGGAACTGCAAGCCGGCATGATCTTCACCATCGAGCCCATGATCAACCAGGGCAAGCGCCACCTGCGCATGCTGGGCGACGGCTGGACCGTGGTCACCAAGGACCGCAGCCTGTCCGCGCAATGGGAGCACACCGTGCTGGTCACCGACAGCGGCTACGAGATCCTGACCCAGTCCGCGGGCACGCCGCCCAAGCCCGGCAAATAAGCCGGAAACGCATCCCCAGCCCGGCGCCGCCGGGCTTTTTCACGCCCATGCCCGCGCCATCCGCCGCGGCGCGACTTTACCCAAAACCCGGCTTGCCCTGCCCCGCGCGCTTTCTTACACTGAAGAAGTGAAACCACATCCAGCGGGAGCCGGCCATGGCACTGACCATCAATAGCAATCTGAGCGCGCTGCAGGGGCAGAACCAGCTGAACCAGACCCAGAAAGCCAAAGACAAGCTGCTGGCTCAACTCTCGGCTGGCAAGACCACCAACAACGCCGCCAACAACCCGGCCAACGCCGCCATTTCCGAAGCGCTGCTGGCCCAGATCAACGGCAACAATCAGGCGATCAACAACGCCAACGACGGCATCTCGCTGGCGCAAACCGCCGACGGCGCGCTCAATCAGCTGCAAAGCAATACCCAGCAAATCCAGGAGCTGGCGATCCAGGCCGGCAACGGCGCGCTCAGCGCCAGCAACCGCCAGGCGCTGCAACAGCAGGTGGACCAGCTGACCCAGGCCAACTCCGCCATCGTGCAAAGCACCGAATTCAACGGCACCCCGCTGCTGAACAGCAACGCCTCCACCACCTTCCAGGTGGGCCCCAACGGCAGCGCGGACAACCAGGTGAACATCTCCGGCGTCAATCTGTCCGCCGCGCCGGCCAGCGGCGGGCTCAACAGCTACAACGCCAATCTGAACGCCACCGGCACCATAGACATCAGCACCCAGGCCGGCGCGCTGGCCGCGCAGCAAAGCACCAACGCCGATCTGAACACCCTGGCCAACACCCGCAGCACGCTGGGCTCGATCAGCAACCGTTTCGAGGCCAGCATCAACAATCTGCAAACCGCCTCGGTCAACACCGCCGCCGCCAATAGCCGGATCAGCGACACCGACTTCGCCGCCGCGACGGCGCAGCTGGCGGCCAAACAGATCCTGGGGCAAACCGGCCTCGCCGCCCAGGCTCAGGCCAATGTCGGCCCGCGCGCGGCGCTGTCCCTGCTGGGCTGAAGCGCGAGGCCGGGGCTCCCCCCGGCCCAAAGCCCAGTATTAGCGGCGATTGCGCCGCCAAGCCTTGTTACACGCGGTTACAAGCGATATCATTGGCACACACGCTTTTCGCGCACTAAATCATCGGGCACCCTGCGGTGCCCTTTGTCTATCTGAAGGAGTTGCATATGTCGACAAGCCCGGCCATCACGGTGTCCTCTCTGGACTATGAGCGCCTTGCCGCGCTGCTGGAGGATTGCGAGAGCGGCCACCCCACCGCGGCCGCGCTGGAAGCCGAGCTGGAGCGCGCCGATGTGGTGGAGCCCGCCGCCATGCCCGCCGGCATCATCACCATGAACAGCTGCGCGCGGGTCAAGCTGGACGACGCCCAGGAAAAAACCCTGACCCTGGTCTACCCGCGCGAAGCGGACAGCGAACAGGGCAAGATCTCGGTGCTGGCGCCCATCGGCGCCGCGCTGCTCGGCCTCTCCGCCGGACAGAGCATAGATTGGCCGACGCCGGCCGGCAGCATCCGCCTGAAGGTGCTGGAAGTCACCTACCAGCCAGAAGCCGCGGGCGAACTGCACCGCTGATAAAAAAACCGGCCATCGCATGGATGACCGGTTTTTTTGCGCCAGGGCCTGACGACGCCCTACCAACAGCGCTGAATCGTCTGCGCCAGCTGCACCAGGCGGCCATGGAAGAAATGGCCGGCGCCGGGAAACACCACCACCGGCAAGCCTTGCGGCCGCGCCCATTCCATCACCGCGGACAGCGGAATCACCTCGTCCTCCTCGCCGTGAATCACCAGCGCATCGGCCGGCACCTCCGGCGTCGGCGTTTCGTACTTGCCCACCGCCACGCCCATCAGCAGCAATTTGTCCGACGCTATGCGCGCGCGGGTGCGCGCCGCGACGAAGCCGCCGAAGGAAAAACCGGCCAGCGCCAGCGGCAGATCGCCCTGCTCGCGGCGCGCGTGCTCCACCACGGCGATCACGTCCTCCACCTCGCCGATGCCGTAATCGTGCTGTCCCTCGCTATCGCCCACGCCGCGCAGATTCGGGCAATAGCAGACATAGCCCAGCTGCGACAAGGCCTTGGCCGCGGTCTGCACCACCTTGTTGGTGTTGGTGCCGCCCTGCAGCGGGTTGGGATGGCAGATCACCGCAATGCCGCGCGCCTCGGCCTGGGCCGCCACCACGATGGTTTCCAGACCGCCGGCGGGCCCGGCCACCACTTGCTTGTTCATCGCCTTCAACATCAGATCTTCAACCTTTCCACCACGCGCCCGCCCACCATGTGCTCGGCGACGATTTCGTCGATGTCTTCCTTGTCGACGAAGGTGTACCAGGTCTCCTCCGGATACACCACCATCACCGGGCCGTCGTCGCAGCGCCCAAGACAGCCCGCCTTGTTGACGCGGATCTTGCCCTCGCCGGCCAGGCCCAGGGCCTTGACCTTGTCCTTCATATAGCCCAGCAGTTCGCTGGCGCCGTGATTATTGCAGCAATCCTCGCAGCCGGCGCGCTGATTACAGCAGATGAATACATGCTTGTCGAAAAAGCTCATGGAATGCCTCGTATGCTCACAGAACCATCTTAGAACGTGTTTACGATCTCGCGAGCTAAGGCGAGACAAGACGAAAACGGTTGAGAAAGCGGAGTGTACAGGTGGTACATGAGCATTTCGAAACCATTTTCAACGCCGTATCGCCGACGCGCAGCAGATCGTAAACAGGTTCTTAGGAGTCGCTGTCCGCCCAACCGCTGACGCCCAGCGTGGCGGCGTTGTCGAACTTGGCGTACTTGCCGACGAAGGCCAGCCGCACCGCGCCGGTGGGACCGTTACGGTGCTTGCCGATGATGGCCTCGGCCAGGCCCTTCACTTCCTGGTTCTCCGGGTTGTAATACTCTTCCCGGTACATGAAGACGATCAAGTCGGCATCCTGCTCGATGGCGCCGGATTCCCGCAAGTCCGACATCATCGGCCGCTTGTTGGGACGCTGCTCCACCGCCCGCGACAGCTGGGACAGCGCGATCACCGGCACCTGCAGCTCCTTGGCCAGGCCTTTCAGGCCGCGCGAAATCTCGCCCAGCTCGGCGGTGCGGTTGTCGCCGCGGCCCGAGCCCGACATCAGCTGCAAGTAGTCGATCACGATCAGACCCAGCTTGCCGCCGTGCTGGCGCGCCAGACGGCGCGCGCGCGCGCGCACTTCCAGCGCGGTCAGCGCCGCGGTTTCGTCGATGTACATCGGCGCCTCGGACAGCTTGCCTATCGCGTAAGTCAGCTTCTGCCAGTCGTCGTCGCCCAGCTTGCCGGTGCGCAGCGTGTGCTGATCCAGCCGCCCCACCGAACCCAGCATACGCATCACCAGCTGCGTGCCGCCCATCTCCATCGAGAACACCGCCACCGGCAGATGCTGCTCCACCGCCACGTGCTCGGCGATATTCATCGAGAACGCGGTCTTGCCCATGGACGGACGTCCGGCGACGATGATCAGATCGCCCGCTTGCAGGCCCGAGGTCTTGGCGTCCAGATCGATGAAGCCGGTGGGCACCCCGGTGACCTCGTCCGGGTTCTCCCGGCTATAGAGCATGTCGATGCGCTCCACCACCTCTTTCAACAGGCCCGGCATTTCCAGGAAGCCCTGCTTGGACTTGGCGGTGGATTCGGCGATCTGGAACACCTTGCCCTCGGCCTCGTCCAGCAGCTGCGAGGCGTCGCGCCCCATCGGCGCGTAGGCGGCCTCGGCGATCTCGGTGCCCACCAGCGCCAGCTGGCGCATGATGGAGCGCTCGCGCACGATCTCGGCGTAGCGGCGGATATTGGCGGCGGACGGCGTGTTCTGCGCCAGCGTGGCCAGATAGGACAGGCCGCCGATATTGCCCAGTTCGCCGTTCTTGTCCAGGCTTTCGGAAACGGTGACCACGTCGGCCGGACGCGCCAATTCCACCAGCCTGGCCACGTGTTTGTAGATCAGCCGGTGGTCATGGCGGTAAAAGTCCGCCTCGGACACCACGTCGGCGATCTTGTCCCAGGCGCTGTTGTCCAGCAACAAGCCGCCCAGCACCGATTGCTCGGCTTCGATCGAATGAGGCGGCGTACGGATCGCCGCCATCTCGCTGTCAAAATTCTCGTACGATTCAGTCATGTAGACTCGGAGTGATGGCGCGGCCTGGCCGCGCGAATGAAGCAAGCCTGGATCAGGCAAAACCCGATTTTAACCCGAAACCGCCACTCGCTGAGCATGCGTTGACAAGCGCCTCGCGCGGCCCCAGCATCAAGCTTCGTTCATCTGGAGCCGCCATGACGCCCACCGCCCTCGTCCAAAGACAACTCGACGCTTACAACCAACGCCAGCTGGAGCCCTTCCTCGCCGTCTACGCCGACGACGTGACGGTGTACCGGCTGCCCGGCGCGGAGCCCAGCCTGCGCGGCAAAGCCGCCCTGAGAGATTTCTACGCCGGCCAGCGCTTCAACTTGCCGGACCTGCACGCCGAACTGGTCAAACGCATCGAGTTCGGCAACAAGGTAATCGACCACGAACGCGTCAGCGGCGTGGCCGAGCAGCCCTTCGAAGTGGCGGCCGTCTATGAAATCATCGACGGCAAGATCCAGAACGTGTGGTTTCTGGCGGCGGACTAAGAACCTGTTTACGATCTGCTACGCGTCGGCGATACGGCGTTGAAAACATCTCCAAAATGCTCATGTACCGTATGTACACTCCGCTTTTTCAGCCGTTTTCGCCTTGTCTCGCCCTTGCTCGCGAGATCATAAACAGGCTCCAAGATCAGCAATGCATCCCGGCCACATAGCCTGACGACCAGGCCCACTGGAAATTGTAGCCGCCCAGCCAGCCGGTGACGTCCACCACCTCGCCGATGAAGAACAGGCCGGGCACCGCGTTGGCCATCATGGTCTTGGACGACAGCGCCTTGGTCGACACCCCGCCCAGCGTCACCTCGGCCTTTTTATAGCCTTGGGTGCCGTTGGGCTTGACCCGCCAGCCGTGCAAGCGCTCGGCCAGCTGCTGACGCTGCTTGGGCGACAAGTCCTTCAGCCGCTTATTGCAGCCCTCGCGCTCAAGCCAGGCCTCGGCGAAGCGCTTGGGCCAGCCGAACTCGGCCAGCGCGTTGGCGATAAGCTGCTCGCTGCCGGCCTTTTGCTCCAGCCAGGCCTCGGCGTCCGCGTCCGGCAGCAGGTCCAGTTCCAGCGTCATGCCCGGCTGCCAATAGGACGACACTTGCAGAATGGCCGGGCCGGACACGCCCTTGTGAGTGAACAACACGTTCTCGCGGAAGCGCCCCTTGCCGGCGCGCGCTTCCACTTCCAAAGACACGCCGGCCAGCGGCGCGAACGCTTCCGCGTCCTCCACGTGAAAGGTCAGCGGCACCAGGGCCGGCGTCAGCGGCGTCAGCTCCAGGCCGAACTGTTCGGCCAACTGGTAGCCGAACGGCGTCGCGCCGATCTGCGGGATGGACAAACCGCCGGTCGCCACCACCAGCGACGCCGCGCGAAAAACGCCGGCGCCGGTCTCCAGCGCGAAACCGTCCGCGTCCCGGCTCACCCGCAGAACCTGCGCCTCCATGCGCCGGTCCACCCCGCCCAGCCGGCACTCCTCGTCCAGCATGGCGATGATGCGTTCGCTGCCGTCGTCGCAGAACAGCTGGCCCAGCTTTTTCTCGTGATAGCCGATGCCGTGGCGCTCGACCATGGCGATGAAATCCTGCGGCGTGTACTGCGCCAGCGCCGAACGGCAAAAATGCGGATTGGCCGACAGATAACAGTCGAAACGGGCGTGGAGATTGGTGAAATTGCAGCGGCCGCCGCCGGAAATGCGGATCTTCTCGGCCAGCTTGCGCGCATGGTCCAGCAAGAGCACGCGCCGGCCGCGCTGGCCCGCGGTGGCCGCGCACATCAGGCCGGCGGCGCCGGCTCCAATGACAATAACATCATACTGCAATGGCGTTCATCCTTACTTTACTTTTTTAGTCAACTATTGGCGACCAGCGGCTTAATCCAGTAAACTTGCGGCTAAAGCATCCGCTTATGCGGCTTACTTTCTCAACAAGGAGAGCATAATGGAACACAAACTGCCGGAACTGCCGTACGCGCTGGACGCGCTTGCCCCGCACATTTCCAAGGAAACTCTGGAATTCCACTACGGCAAGCATCATCAGACCTACATCACCAACCTGAACAACCTGGTCAAGGGCACCGAGTTTGAAAACGCCTCCCTGGAAGAGATCGTGAAGAAATCCTCCGGCGGCATCTTCAACAACGCGGCCCAAGTTTGGAACCACACCTTCTACTGGCTGGGCTTCGCCCCCAACGCCGGCGAAGAGCGCAAGCCCACCGGCGCGCTGGCCGACGCCATCAACGCCAAATGGGGTTCCTACGACGAATTCAAGAAAGCCTTCACCCAAACCGCCATCGGCACCTTCGGTTCCGGCTGGGCCTGGCTGGTGAAGAACACCGACGGCTCGCTGGACCTGGTATCCACCAGCAACGCCGCCACCCCGCTGACCACCGACAAGAAGCCGCTGCTGACCTGTGATGTGTGGGAGCACGCGTATTATATCGATTACCGCAACAGCCGCCCGAACTATCTGGACAGCTTCTGGAAGCTGGTGAACTGGGACTTCGTCGCCAAGAACTTCGCCTGATTCGACGCTGCCTGACAGCCTGATGCAAAAGGGACCTACGCGGTCCCTTTTTTGTCGCCCTCGCGCCATGGCCTCTCAGGTTTTTACGCCCTGCATCCGCTGCCGCAAGGCCGCCACCGCGCGCAGGGCGAAGGCGTAAATGGACAGCTGCGGATTGGCCCCCACGCTGCTGGGAAACACCGAACCGTCCACCACGGTCAGATTGTCCAGCTGCCAATGCCGCCCCCATTCGTCCACCACCCCGGACTCGGCGTCGCCCGACATCGCCAAGCCCCCCATCACATGAGCGCTGACCACCTTGGCCAGCAAGGGCTTGAGCGTCAGCCCCGCAATCATGCTCCGGGCCTCGCCCCAGCTGCGGGCCAGGCCGGCCTGCTCGTGCACCGTCAGCACCTGCCTGGCGCCGGCCGCGAACTGGATCTCGGCCATGCTCAACCAGGCGCGGCGCGCGCCCTCCCACAAGACCTCGTTCAAGGGATAGTCCAGCTCCGGCGAACCATCGCCGCGCAAGCGCACCTGGCCGCCGCGGCTTTCCGGATGAAAACCGTCGCGCAACAAGGCCAGCGTCGCGTGCAGATGCGGCAAGCGCCGCAGCAAGGCCGGCTGCGCCGCGCCGAAGCCGGGAAAGGTGATGCCGGCCAGCAAGGGATGGATGGGCGGCACCTCCAGCTTGTAGCCCAAGGGACCGTCCAGCGCGTGAACATGCATGAAGTGATCGCTGTACACCGTCTGCGGCGCGCCGTTGAACGGCTCCACCGGTTCCGGCATCAAGGCCGCCGACAGCAGCACCGGGTGCAGAAAGGTCCGCGTCCCGGTATGGCCGCCCGGATCGATCAGGCCGCTGCGCAGCAGGATGGCCGGCGAACCGATGGCGCCGGCGGCCAGCACCACCTGAGCCGCCTTCACCGTGAAGCGGCGCCCGGTTTCTCCCACCCCGTCCGCCGCCAGAAAACGCCCTTCCAGCCCTTCCAGCCGGGTTCTGGCCGCATTGGCGCGCAAACGATCCACCCGCGCCCGGCTGATCAGCCTGGCGCCATGCTCCAGCGCGGCGGGAATTGCCGTCACCAGCATGGACTGCTTGGCGTTGGTGGGGCAGCCCATGCCGCAATAACCCAGGTTCCAACAGCCACGCACATTGCGGCGGATGCGCGCATGGGCGATGCCCAGCGCCGCGCAGCCGCGGGCCAGCGCCGCGTTGTTGGGGTTCGGGTCCGGCAGCCAGTCGGCGATGCCCAGCCGCGCCTCGGCTTGCTCGAACCAGGGCCGCATCGCCTCCTCGCCCATGCCGCTCAAACGGTGGCGCTCCCGCCACCAGTTCAGCGTGTCCGGCGGCGTGCGGAAGGAACTGGTCCAGTTGACCACGGTGCTCCCGCCCACGGCCCGGCCCTGCAGGATGGAAATCCCCTTATCCGCCGTTTTGCGACAGGCGGACTCCTGATACAGCTCCGGATAGGCCTTGGCTTCCAACAGACGAAAATCGCGCGAGCTGTACAGGCCGCCCTCCTCCAACAGCAGCACGTCCAACCCGGCCGCGGCCAATTGCTCGGCCGCCATGCCTCCGCCGGCGCCGCTGCCGACGATGACCACATCGGCCCGCAGCTCCAGATCGGGCAGGCTCGCACCGTCCAGCGCCTTCCAGCCCGCGGCGACGCCGGCGGCCACCGGATCGGGTATCGTCGCGCGGCTCACGGCAGCATCTCCATCACCGCCGCCGGCTGCCGATAGCCCAGCGCCGGCCAACTGGCCGGATTGCCGTACCAGGCCGCGTTCAGCAACTGGTGCAAGGCCTGATAGCCGCTGCGCAGCAAGGGAAAAACGCTGCCGCGCCAGCGCCGCAGAAAGGCTTCGATGTCCTCGACCGACGCCTGCCGCCACGGCGCGGACACTCCGGCGATCCAGCGCCGCCCCCAGGGGTTGCCGAGCAAATCCAGCAATTGACGCAGTTCGGCCCGCATCGCCGGCGGCAAGCCGGCCACCGCGCGGTCCACGCCGCGCACCACGTCCTCGGGCGGCGCGACGCCCGCCCCCAGGACGCCCGGGGCGATCGCCGCCAGCAACTGGGCGTCCCGCGGCGTCAAGGCGCGCAGCTTCAAGGGCTTGGCCCAGTCCTCGGCCGGGCCGTCCGGCTGCGGCGAGGCCAACAAGGTGGCCAGCGCCAAGGCCGCGGCGCCGCCCAGACCGGTTTTGAGCAATTGGCGGCGGCTCAGCATCTCAGCGCAGCATCCACTTCAACAGCCGCTCCACGCCGGCGCCGTAAGGCGCGCGCGTCAAGGCGGTGCCGGCCCAGCGGCTTTGCCGGAACACCGGCTTGAGCTTGGAGAAGGCCATAAAGCCCTCCTTGGCGTGACAATGCCCCATCCCGGACGGGCCGACGCCGCCGAAAGGCAAATCCTCCTGCACCACCTGCAGGGCGATGTCGTTGATCGCCACCCCGCCCGACACGGTTTCGCGCAAGGTTTTCTCTATGCGCAGCGCATCCCGGTCGAACAGATACAAGGCCAGCGGCCGCGGCCGCGCGTTGACGTAGGCCAGCGCCTCGTCGAATTTGTCGTAACTCAGCACCGGCAGAATCGGCCCGAAAATCTCCTCCCGCAACAAAGTCGCGTCTTCCGGGCAGCCCTGCACCAGGGTCAGCGGGAATTTGCGGCTGGGCCGCCAGTCCTCCGCCGCCGGGTTGATCTGCTCCACCTCGGCGCCGGCCGCGCGCGCCTCCTCCAGCCATTGCAGCAGGCGCTGGCAATGACGCTCATTGATGATGGCGCTGTAATCGGGATTGTCCGCCAGCGTCGGATAGGCGCGCCGCGCCGCGCCGCGCAACTCGTCCAGCAAGGCCTCGCGGTCCTTATCGTTGACCAGCACATAGTCCGGCGCCACGCAGGTCTGGCCGGCGTTCAGCATCTTGCCGGCGACGATGGCCTCGGCCGCGTGACGCAGATCGGCGCCCCGGGCGACGATGACCGGCGATTTGCCGCCCAGCTCCAAGGTCACCGGCGTCAGATTCTCCGCCGCCGCGCGCATGACGTGACGGCCCACCGCGGTGGAGCCGGTGAAGAACAGATGGTCGAAAGGCAGCCGGCTGAAGTCCTGGGCCAGTTCGGCGTCGCCGTTGACCACGACCATCACCTCCGGCCCCAGGTAGCGCTCGGCCAGGCGCTGCAATAGCGCGCCGGTTGCCGGCGTGTATTCCGACATCTTCACCATCACCCGGTTGCCGGCCGCCAAGGCGGACACCACCGGCCCCAGCGCCAGAAACAAGGGATAGTTCCACGGCACCAGCACGCCGATGACGCCCAAGGGCTGCGGCATCAAGCTGTTGCCGGCCGGCTGGAACCACATAGACACCCCGCGCCGTTCCGGCCGCATCCAGCGCCGCAGCCGCCGACGCGCGTAACGTATGGCCTCCAGCGAGGGAAACAGCTCGGCCAGCCGGGTTTCCACCGCGCTGCGGTGGCCGAAGTCCTGGCTGATGGCGTCGACGAAAGCCTGGCGGTTGTCCTGCAACATGCTCTCCAGGCGCTTGAGCCAATTCTGGCGCTGCTCCAGCGGCGGAAACGCTGAAGCCCGGCTAAGGCGGTACAGGCGGGAAAACTCCGCTTGCAGATGATCATCCCGGCAAATGGGCATGGCGGCGGCATTCATTGTATTATCCTTAGGATAGCAGTATCCGAACGATTGTTTAGAGCCGTGACTCTAAAACAAGAATATCATCGCCCACCCACGCTGTCACCCTCTAGCCGCGCCATGTTGATCGATTTTTTTTACGCCCTGCGCGAGGCCGGTCTGCCGGTCACGCTGAAAGAATTCCTCACCTTGCTGGAGGCGCTGCAAAAACGCGTCGCCTTCGGCGATCTGGACGCGTTTTACTATCTGGCGCGCACCGCGCTGATCAAGGATGAGAAACACTTCGACCGCTTCGACCAAGTGTTCGGCAGCCATTTCAAAGGCCTGTCGCTGGCGCTGGACGAACTGAAAACCGGCATCCCGGAAGACTGGCTGCGCAAGCAGGTGGAAAAGCACCTGTTAGAGGAAGACAAGCGCCGCCTGGAGGCGCTGGGCTGGGAGCAGTTGATGGACACCCTGCGCCGGCGGCTGCAAGAGCAGCAGGAACGGCACCAGGGCGGCAATAAATGGATAGGCACCGGCGGCACCAGCCCCTTCGGCGCCTTCGGCTACAATCCGGCCGGCATCCGCATCGGCCAGCATGAGTCGCGCCATCGCCGCGCGGTGAAAGTGTGGGACCAGCGCGAATTCCGCAATTTCGACGACTCGGTCGAGCTGGGCACCCGCAATCTCAAGATCGCGCTGCGCCGGCTGCGCGAGTTCGCCCGCGACGGCGCCGAGGAAGTGCTGGATCTGGACGCCACCATCGCCGCCACCGCCGGCAAGGCCGGCATGCTGGACCTGCGCATGCAGCGCGAGCTGCGCAACGCGGTCAAGGTGCTGGTGCTGTTCGACATCGGCGGCTCGATGGACGACCACGTCAAGGCCTGCGAGGAACTGTTCTCGGCGGTGAAGTCCGAGTTCAAGCACCTGGAGTATTTCTACTTCCACAACTGCGTCTACGAAGCGGTATGGAAGGACAACGCCCGCCGCCACACCCAGACCCTGCCCACCTGGGACCTGATCCATACTTTCGGCGGCGATTACAAACTGATCATCGTCGGCGACGCCACCATGAGCCCCTATGAGATCAGCTATCCGGGCGGCAGCGTGGAACACATGAACCAGGAGGCCGGCGAAGTCTGGCTGCGCCGCCTGCTCGCTCACTTCAAGCACGCCGCCTGGCTCAACCCGGTGCCGGAAGCGCACTGGGACTACACCCAATCGCTGCACATGCTGCGGCAACTGATGTCCGGGCGCATGTACGGGCTGACGTTGCAAGGCATTGATCAGGCGATGCGGGCGCTGAAGCGCAGCGCGCCTTGAATTTTAACTTTCCGACACAAATTATTACTTGAGCTTGCGGCGGCTTGTGTTCCAGAATGAAATCACAGGGGGCCGCCATAGACGACTTTGCTTCCAGGCCGGTTGGCCGGCAATCGTCTTCACCAACAAGTTCGTACTCAAGCCTCGGGGAGCCATGCCATGGAAATTTTGCTTTTATTCGCCCTCATCGCCGCTGTGGTCGTCGTCGCCAAGATGTTGAGCGGCCCGGTGGAAGACCAGGACCAACTGGCTCCGATCCGCATTCGCAACGATCAGGACCAGCGCCGTCGCTGACCCCCGTCCACGCATAAGAAACGAAAAAGCGCGCCGCTAGGGCGCGCTTTTTTCATGCGGCGACACGCGGATCAGAACTCGCGCTGCGGCACCAGCACAGTCCGGTTGCCGTTGCTTTCCATCGGGCTGACGATGCCCGCCGCTTCCATTTCCTCGATCAGCCGCGCGGCGCGGTTATAGCCTATGCGCAGATGGCGCTGCACCGATGAAATAGACGGCTTGCGGGTGCGCATCACGATTTCCACCGCCTCGTCGTACAGCGGGTCGCTTTCCGTCGCCGCCTGCGCCTTGGCCGTGGCCGCGGCGGACTCCTCCTCCGCCTCGCTCTCGCCGGTCAGCAGGCCTTCCACGTAATCGGGCTCGCCGAACTGCTTCAGATGTTCGACGATGGCGTGCACTTCGTCGTCGGTGACGAAGGCGCCGTGCACGCGCTGCGGATAACCGGTGCCCGGCGGCAGGAACAGCATATCGCCCTGACCCAGCAGGCTTTCCGCGCCCATCTGGTCCAGAATGGTGCGGCTGTCCACCTTGCTGGACACCTGGAAGGCGATCCGCGTCGGAATATTGGCCTTGATCAGACCGGTGATCACGTCCACCGACGGCCGCTGAGTGGCCAGGATCAAATGGATGCCGGCGGCGCGCGCCTTCTGCGCCAGCCGCGCGATCAATTCCTCGATCTTCTTGCCGGCCACCATCATCAGATCGGCGAACTCGTCCACCACCACCACGATGAAGGGCAAGGCTTCCAAGGGCTCCGGCGTTTCCGGCGTCAGACTGAACGGATTGCCGATGCGCTGCCCCATGGCTTCGGCCTCGCTCACCTTGTCGTTGTAACCGGCCAGATTGCGCACGCCCAGCGCGCTCATCAGCCGGTAGCGGCGCTCCATCTCGCCCACGCACCAGTTCAAGGCGTTGGCCGCCAGCTTCATATCGGTGACCACCGGAGCCAGCAGATGCGGGATGTCGTTGTACACCGACAGTTCCAGCATCTTGGGATCTATCATGATGAAGCGCACTTCGTCCGGCCGCGCCTTGTACAGCATGGACAGAATCATCGCGTTGACGCCCACCGATTTGCCGGAGCCGGTGGTGCCGGCCACCAATAGATGCGGCGCCTTGGCCAGATCCATCGCCACCGGCTGGCCGGTGATGTCCTTGCCCAAGGCCAGGGTCAGGCGCGAACGCGGCTGCTGGAACACTTCGGAGGAGAAGATCTCGGACAAACGTATCATCTGGCGCTTGGGATTGGGCAGCTCCAGACCCATGCAGGTTTTGCCGGGTATGGTTTCCACCACCCGGATCGCGGCCAGGCCCAGCGCGCGCGACAAATCCTTCATCAGATTGACCACCTGATTGCCGCGCACGCCCACCGCCGGCTCCACCTCGTAACGGGTGATCACCGGGCCGGCGTAAGCGTCCACCACGCTGACCTTGACCTTGAACTCGGCCAGCTTTTCCTCGATGACGATGCCGCGCTCCAGCAACTCCTCCTCCGAGCACGTCACCGTCGCCTCGTCCGCCGGGCGCAGCAAATCCAGCCCCGGCAAACCGTAATCGTCGTATACCGGCCGCGGCTTGGCTTCCGCTTTGGCGTCCGGCGTCGCCGCCTGCTCCACTTCGGCCTGCGCCTGCCGCGCCCATGCCTCGGGCGCCTCCGGCGCCGGCTCGGCGTCCCAGGGCGGACGAAGCTCGGCCAAGACTTCCGCCGGCTTCGCTTCCGCCGCCGGCGGCTCGATCAAGACCCAGGGCATGGGTTTGGCCGCCAGCTGCCGCGCCGCGGCCGCCGCCGAAGGCGGCTCTTCCGCCGGCAACACCGCCTGCTGCACCACCGCGGGCTTTTCATCCTCCTGCACCAGAACCGAGCGCGTTTGCGGCCAGCGCCACGGCGCCGGCTCCGGCGGCCGCGTCGGCTCCGCCTCGTCTACGGTCTGCGGAACGGAAACCGGAACCGGGTCGATAAGCGGCAACGCCGCCTCGTCGGCCGCGGGAGCCGGCGGCGCGGCCTCGGCCGACGACCATTCCGGCTCGGACATGGGCTCCACGTCAAGCAGAAACGCCGGCGCGGCGGGCTCGACCGGCGCGAATACCGGCGACGCCGGCTCCGACGACGGGGCCTGGGCCTCGTCCTCCGGCCTAGGCGGCGCGATCTCCGCCATCGGCGCGGACATCTCCTCGAACGCCACCACTTCGGGCTCGATCAACGGCGGCGCCGGTCGCGCCTGCGCGGGCGGCGGAGACAGCCAGCCGTGATGCGCGGGCCGCGCGCGGGCCGGCAATTCATGCCGCACCACGGGCGGCGGCACGATTTGCGGCTCCTCCGCCTCTTGCGGCTTGAGCGCCTGGGGGCGAATCACGAAAGCTTGAGGCGCGGCCATGGTTTTGCCGCGCTTGGAATGGATGTGGCGCAACTGCTCGCGCACCTCGCTGGGCTCGATCACCGGCAAGGCGGACGCGCCCTGATCCTTGGCGCTCTGCGTCAGAACCCGGGAGGCCTGGCGGCGACGGTAATCCGACTGCAGATTATGTTGCAGCTCATGCAGGCCGATCACCGGCAGATCCTTGACCTGTTCTTGCTCGGCCGACGGCTGGCGCACGCGCTTGCGGTATTCGCGGGACAGTTCCAGCGTCGGCAGTTCCGGCTTGGCCTGCGGCGGCGCGGCCGGCCGTTTCGGCAAGACCACGGTTTCGCGTTCGACGGCGGCCGGCGGCGCTTCGCCTTCAGGGGACGGCTGCGGCGCGGACGGTCTGACCGGCTCCGGCTCGGCTGAAGCGGGAGACGCGTCGCGGGGCGCGGCCGGCTCGGTCCGAGAACGGCTCCACGCCTCCGCGGCGTGCGGCCCGGCGTCGGCCGCCTCCGCGAAGTAGTCCGGCTCATGACGCTCCGTCGGCGACATGCCCAACAAGCGATCCAGCTTTTGGGTCCATTCGGACAAGACGACGCGGCCGGTATACACCAGCCAAGCCAGCGCACCCAGCACCAACAGCAGCACACACAGCACAAACCACACAGTTCACAACCTCTGACGATGTCGAAAATTAACGGCCGGACCCGCACCCGCTGCGGGCCCGACTGCGGCGATTGTACCGTTTTTTATAGTGTTCGCGGCAGGCGCGCGCGGACGATGAGCGCCCAGACGGAGAAAAAAATTAAGCCGCGGCATGATGCGGCGGCTTAATCCCTGCTGGCGGCGCGGTCCGGCTAGGCGGCCAGTTGCAAATACCCCTGCAGCTGACCATTGGCCAACAAGCGGCGCAGATGGCTGCCCGGCGTGGGGCCGGCGTAGGCGACGCCGGCCTGTTTGCAACGCAGCACCTGACCGGTGGCCAGGGTCACGAGCTCCATTTCCAACACCCAGGCCTGAACGTCGTCCACGCCTTCGACTTCCGGCTCCAGCGTCGCGGTCAGGCGATAGCGGCCATCGCCGGAGTTCACATCCAACAAGCCCATCAGCCCCAGATTGTTGCGCACATCGGCATCGTCCGCGTCAAAAGCGCCCGTCGCCAACGCGGCGGCCGGCAGCTTGTCTTTAACAGTGTTTGCAACCATGACAGTTAATCCCCTTTGATGTTGTTATCGTTTGCCGCTTTGGGCTGGCCGCGGTTCAAAGCGCCGCGCGGGCGCGGGCTCCCGAACTAAATCAGCCGCGGAGACGGGAAACGCCGCAACATCATGCTGCATTTCATTGGCCTACTGCAATCCCTTGCCAGAGGCCTCTGCGTTGCGAGACGGACAAACTGTCCTTTTTGCCACTTCTTCACATTGCGGGACGATTACAGCAAACGCGGATTTAGCGTATAGCGGCCGCTCAGGCTGGCCGAGGCCAACACATGGCCGTCCAAAGCCGCGACGATATTCGCAGGCGTCAAGGCGCCGTCCACCGGTAAAGCTGCCACATCCAAGGCGTAGACGGTGAAAACGTAGCGGTGCTCCAGGCTGTCGTTCCACGGCGGGCAGGGGCCGTCGTAGCCGTAGTAGTCGCCGGCCATAGCCGCGTCGCCGGCGAACCAGCCGGTGTAATCGTTGATGCCGTGACGCAAGCCCTGCGGCGCGTCCGGACCGCTCTTGCCGCGTGCGCTCACCCCCGCGCTGTGGCCGCCCTCGGCGATCTCGCTCTGTCCGGCGGGAATGTCCAGCAGCAGCCAGTGATAGAAGTCCACCCGCGGCAGATCCGCCGGCACCTCCCTGCCCTCCTGATTGACGTCGTCGCCGCGCGACGGCACGTCCGGATCATGGCATATCAGCGCGAACGAGCGCGTCCCCTCCGGCGCTCCGCTCCAGACCAGATGCGGGTTGAGGTTGTCGGACAGCGCGACATGGCTGTCGGCGTCCGGCACGCAGAAGGCCAGGCGGCCCGGAATGCGTTCCCCGTCTTGAAAGCTGCGGCTGTGCAATTGCATGAATCTGCTCCTTGACTACGGCCGGCGATAGGCCGATTGAAAAAAAGCCCCGACTTGCGGGGCTTTGGCGATGCTGGATATCAAAACCGGCCAGGCTTAGCCCGCCTTCACCACCTGAGCGATGGCGGAAGCCACATAGGTCAGGTTCTTGCTGTTCAACGCCGCCAGGCAGATGCGGCCGGTGGACACGGCGTAGATGCCGAAGTCGGCGCGCAAGCGCTCCACCTGGGCCGCGCTCAGGCCGGTATAGGAGAACATGCCGCGCTGCTGGGCGACAAAGGAGAAGTCCTGAGCCACGCCTTCGGCCTTGATCGCCTCGACCAAGCCGACGCGCATCGCGCGAATGCGATCGCGCATGCCGGCCAGTTCGTCTTCCCACAACTGACGCAGTTCAGGGTTGGACAGCACCGCGGCCACCACCGCGCCGCCGTGAATCGGCGGGTTGGAATAGTTGGTGCGGATCACGCGCTTCAGTTGGGACAGCACACGCGCGGATTCTTCCTTGCCGGCGGTGACGATGGACAAGGCGCCCACGCGCTCGCCGTACAGCGAGAAGCTCTTGGAAAAGGAGCTGGACACGAAGAACTGCAGGCCGGAGGCCGAGAACAGGCGCACGGCGACGGCGTCGGCGTCGATGCCGTCGGCAAAGCCCTGATAAGCCATGTCCAGGAAAGGCACCAGGCCGCGCTCGCGGCAGACCTTCACCACCTCGGCCCATTGCGCGTCGGACAGGTCGGCGCCGGTGGGATTGTGGCAGCAAGCGTGCAGCACGATCACGGAGCCGGCCGGCAGTTGCGCCAGGAAGGCGCGCATGCCTTCGAAATCGACGCCGCGGGTGGCCGCGTCGTAATACGGGTAGTTTTCCACCTCGAAGCCGGCGGACTCGAACAGCGCGCGGTGGTTTTCCCAGCTCGGGTTGCTGATATAGACCTTGGCCGCCGGGTTCAGGCGCTTCAGGAAATCCGCGCCGATTTTCAGGGCGCCGGTGCCGCCCAGCGCTTGAGCCGTCACCACCTGGCCCGCCTTGATCAGCTCGCTGTCCGCGCCGAACAGCAGGTTCTGCACCGCGCTGTCGTAAGCCTGAGCGCCTTCGATCGGCTGGTAGCCGCGCGGCGGCATGGTTTCAAGACGCGCCTTCTCCGCCGCCTTCACCGCCGCCAACAGCGGAATCTTGCCGTTGTCGTCGGAATAAACGCCAACGCCCAGATTCACCTTGGTGGTGCGGGTGTCGGCGTTGAATGCTTCGTTCAGGCCCAGGATAGGGTCGCGCGGCGCCAGTTCTACGGCGGAGAAGATCGAGGTCATGCAAGGCTCCATTACTTTACGCAACAACCGGCCAAAAGCGCTCGCCCTGGCCGGCTGGACAAGAAAAACCGGATGGCCACAGTCTAACATGGAGAGCCGTTCTCCGGGCTCTCATCCACCGTCGCCGCGTTTTGACAGTGCGTCGCCCGGCCATTACCCTGACATCAGCCACCCAAGCATTTCCTTGCGGCAGCCACAGGAGCATGACTCAATGAAAAAAGGCATCTTGCTGTTCTGGCCCTCCTTCATCATCGCCATTCTGGCGACAGGGGTGTTCTTCTCCATTTTCGATCCGGCCGAGCTCAGTCTGCACGGCAAAACCCTGTTCAACGACAAGCTATCGGCCTACTCGGTGTTTTTCCTGGTCAGCTGGACTTTCGGCGCGCTCAACACCAGCATTGTGCTGCTGTTGGAAAAAAACGCCCGCGAACTGAACGGCTTCACCCCCCCGCCGGTGGTAATACCGGAAGACGACGCCGCCCAGCCCTAAACCCCTGCCGGCCGGCATGAAAAAAGGAGCCTCGCGGCTCCTTTTTCTGTTTGACGGCACGGGCTCAAATCACGCCCAGGCCCTTCAGCATCACCACCAGGATCAACAGCGGCGACACATAGCGCAGCACGAAGAACAGCGCTTTCAACAAGCCCTCGTTCTTCAGGGCGCCCTGATTGCTCAGCGCCTGCTTCAGCTGTTCGAAACCCCACACCCAGCCGACGAACAGGCAGAGGAAGATGCCGCCCAATGGCATCAGCAGATTGGAGGTCACGAAGTCGAACAGGTCGAACAAGGTCATGCCGAAGAGCTTGAAGCCGGACAGCGTGCTGTTGGACAAGGCGCAGCCCGCGCCCACCAAGGCCAGCAGCAGCAGGTTGATCACCGTGGCCTTGACGCGGCTGATACCGAAGCGCTCGCTGAACACCGATACCGGCACTTCCAGAATGGACAGCATCGCGCCGGTGGCGGCGATCGCGGCCAGCACGAAGAAGGCCACCATGAACACATTGCC
Organism: Chromobacterium sp. FG22; assembly: GCF_057809415.1. Lineage (NCBI taxonomy): Bacteria > Pseudomonadati > Pseudomonadota > Betaproteobacteria > Neisseriales > Chromobacteriaceae > Chromobacterium > Chromobacterium sp. FG22. Next base: position 183,252 of record NZ_JBMDJX010000005.1, read on the forward strand.
CAGCGGCATGCTGGCGAACACTGCCGGGATGGTGATGAAGAGCAGCGACGGGCCCGCCGCCGGCTCAAAGCCGAAAGCGAACACCGCGGGGAAAATAGCGATGCCTGCCAGCAGGGAAACGAACAGGTCCGCGCACATCACCCGGAAGGTGGTGACCGGGATGTTCTGATCATCGCGGAAATAGCTGCCGTAGGTAATCATGGTGCCCATGCCGATGGACAGCTTGAAGAAGGCCAGCCCCACCGCGGTCAGCACCACCGCGCCGCTGATCTTGGAAAAATCGGGGGTAAACAGGAAGTCCAGCCCTTTGGCCGCGCCGGGCAGCATCAGGCTGCGCGCGCCTATCACCAGCAACAGCAGGAACAGCAAGGGCATCAGCTTCTTGGTCACCGCCTCGATGCCTTTGGACACCCCCATCAGCAGAATACCGCCTATCAGCAGCAAGACCAGCCATTGCCACAGCAAGGATTGCACCGGATCGGAGATCAAGGCGCCAAACGCCTGCGAGGTCACCTTGGGATCGCTGGACAAGAGGCCGCCGCCCAAGGACTTGAACACATAGGCGAAGACCCAGGCCGCCACTTCGGAATAGAAAGCCATGATCAGGAAGGCGGCCAGCACGCCGAAAGCGCTGATCAGCCACCAGGGCTGACCGGCCGGCGCCAGCGTCTTCAGCGCCGTCACCGCGTCGCGCTTGGCTTTGCGGCCCAGCATGATCTCGGCGATCATCACCGGCAAGCCCACCAGCAGCGTGGCCAGCACGTACACCACCAAAAAACCGGCGCCGCCATTGGTGCCGGTCAGATAAGGAAACTTCCAGATATTGCCGAGGCCCACGGCGGAACCGAGAGTCGCCGCCAACACGCCAAAGCTGGAGGTGAAGCCGTCTCGCGACTTGGCCGCGCCTCCCTGCCGCACAGATCCCACGTTCTGACTCATTTATTTTTTCTTTCTGACTACCGCGGCGCCAACGCTCGCCGGCCCCTTGGGACCGGGCGTTGAACAGCTGCTCACGCCGCCATAAAACAAGCCCGCCTAAGGGATCCCCCCGGCGGGCAACTTGAGTGTTCGGCTTGTCGCCGGCAGCGATTTTGCGGCTATTCGGTCATCAGCGCAAAAAAATCTTCACGGTTTTTGCGTCAGCTCATCTCCCAGTCGCCGCAACCAGGCCGCGCACTGCTCCAGTTGATCGATGTCGATGTATTCGTCGGGCCGGTGCGCTTGTTCGATGTTGCCGGGCCCCAACACCACGCAAGCGATGCCGGCCTCGCTGAACAGGCCGGCCTCAGTGGTGTAGGCGACGCCCTTGCCGCCGTCGCAGCCGCACAAGCGCGCCACGGTGCGGCGCACCGCGCTGTCTTCAGACGATTCGAAGGCCGGGCTGTACACCACCCGTTCGATCTCGATCTGCGCCTCCGGCGCCACCTCGCGCATCTCCAGCAACAAGGTGGCGGCGTAGTCCCGGACGGAACTGACAAAACGCTCAGGCCCATCGCCCGGCAACCAGCGGCACTCGAACATGAATTCGCAATCCTTGGGCACGATATTGCAGGCGGTGCCGCCATGAATGGTGCCGGTCTGCAAGGTGGTGAACGGCACATCATATAAGGACTGACGATGACCGAAGGACGCTTCGGCGTCGGCCAGCTTGCGGATATGGGTGATCAGCCGCGCGGCGAGCTCGATGGCGTTGACGCCTTGCGGGGTGAGCGAGGAATGCGCGGCGCGGCCGCCCACCTTGCACAGGAAATGAGCGATGCCCTTGTGCGCGATCACCGGCTGCATGCTGGTGGGCTCGCCGACGATGCAGCCCGACACCTTGACTCCGTCCGCCGCCAGGCGGTCTATCAGCCGGCCCACGCCCAGGCAGCCGACTTCCTCGTCGTAAGACAGGGCGATGCCTATGCCCTGCCTTAATTCTCCGCGCGCGGCCAACTCCGCGAACCAGGGCGCCAGCGACAGCACGCAGGCGATGAAGCCCTTCATATCGGCGGAGCCGCGGCCATACAAGCGACCATCGCCCTTATCGGTCAGGATGAAGGGATCGCTGCTCCAGACCTGGCCGTCCACCGGCACCACGTCGCTATGGCCGGACAGCACCACCAGCGGTAGTTCCGGCGCGCCGATGCGGGCGAACAGATTGGCCTTGCTGCCCTCGTCGTTGAAGGTCAGCGTGGACTCCACGCCCAATTGCGACAGATAGGCGCGCGTCCACTCGATCAACTGCAGATTGGAATGCCGGCTGGTGGTGTCGAAGCGGATCAGTTCCGCCAACAGTTCTTGCGCCGATTGAACCATCACACACTCCCACGCTTGCCGCGGTATTAATATAGATGCCGCCCAGTCTGCCTGCGCGGCCGCGCTTCGGCAACCGACGCCGCGGCCGGCGTCGCGACAAAAACGCACGCCGAGCTTGGCAAAACGGCCGCTTGTCGTTAGAATGCGTCTTCTCTTGAGGCGGGTCTCCCCGCATTGCGCGATAGCGAACCTGGTCAGGTCCGGAAGGAAGCAGCCACAGTTATTTAGCGCAAGTGCCGGGGGTCAGGCTCGCCGCCCCTCCCCTTTTTTTTCAGTCTCAAATGCCAAAACGCTTTACAAAAAAGCGACCACACAGTATCTTTTTGCGTCTCGACCTGCAAATCCCATTGTCCTTGACAATAAGAATCCACTAACATTGCAAAAAACGAAGTCGACTCTTAACGGAACTTCATGAACTTTTTTGCATCAGAATTATTCCTGATGGATTTTTTTTGCTATTTTTAGGGTGCAGGGCACGAAACCTAAAAAATATTAGAACCAATATTCTTTGATACTGAGAGGAACACTCATGAAACTGTTTGAAAAGATCCCCAACCCGCGTGAGATCCGCCGTAAGCTCGGCCTGAACCAGCAAGAATTCTGGAGCCGCATCGGCGTGACCCAGTCCGGCGGCTCCCGCTACGAAAGCGGCCGCAACATGCCCAAGCCGGTGCGCGAACTGTTGCGCCTGGTTCACGTCGAGCAGATCGACCTGTCCAAGGTTCGCCGCGAAGACTTCGAAATCGTCGAGTACCTGAAGGAAACCCACCCGGACCTGTACAAGAGTCTGCGCAAAGCGGTTCGCACCAAGCTGGAAGCCCAGGACGGCAGCGTGGAAGCCACCGCCGGCTGATCCCCTTCCGCGAGGAAAGCCAGCCCGCAGCGATGCCGGCTGGCTTTATTTTTGCCCGCGTGATTGTCCGACAAGCAACGGCGCGCCTCACTCCGTCCATGCAAGGCGCCCGCCATGCCATCAGCCTAGTCCCCCGGGTTGCGCACCAGCAACACCGGCACGTCCGCCAGTTTAAGCACGCCCTCCGCCACGCTGCCCATCAGCAAATGCATTAAGCCGCTCCAGCCATGGGTACCCATCACTATCAAATCGGCACCCCAGACGCCGGCGTCGTCCACCAGCACCGCGGCGATTTTGTCGCCCCAGCTTTCCAGGATCTTGCAATCCGCCGTCACGCCCAGCTCCTTGGCCTTGGCCCCGGCCTGACCCAACACCTGCTCGCCCGCCTGCTTGATCGATTTCTGCAGCTCGGTCGCGTCCAGAAACTCGGTGCCACCCCAGCCGAACTGGGCCAAATCCACCACATGCACCAACTTCAGGCTGGCGCCCACCTCCTTGGCCAGATGGCAAGCCTCGTGCAATGCCAGGTTGGAGGTTTCACTATCATCCACGGGTACGAATATGCGCTGATACATGACTCTGCTCCTTGTTGTATTTGCCTTACACTTGCAGTCTATCAAACCATGCCACTGCCCTGTTGACTCAGGTTAAGACAAACAACTCAGCCAAACCACTCGCCCAAAGCCCACATCATGCCCAGAATCCAGATTGTCCTGCCTGAGCGCTTCGCATTCGAAACCCGCGTCGACATCCGCATCGGAGACATCAACTACGCCGGCCACCTAGGCAACGACGCCGTGCTGAGACTGGCTCAGGAAGCGCGGCTGCGCTTTTTACAAAGTCTAGGCTATCCGCACGAACTCAGCATCGAGGGCCTGGGCGTCGTGGTGGCGGACACCGCCATCCTCTATCGCGCGGAGGCCTTTCACGGCGAGGTGCTGCGCTTCGCGCTGGCCGTGGACGACGTCGGCGCGCGCGGTTTCGATCTGCTCTATCAGGCAAGCAATGACAAAACCGGGAAAGAAGTGGCAAGATTGAAGACAGGCCTAGTCTTCTTCGACTACGTCAGCCGCAAGCCTGCCGCCATGCCCCCAGCGTTTCTGGAGCGGCTAGGCGTCACATCAGAATAAAGGAAAGGCGTCATGAGAAAATACGCACTCAATAGCCCGGAAGCACTGGCGCGCCTGCTGGCCATGTTTATGATCACGGATGGCAATATGGACCCGCGCGAGCTGGAGCTGCTGGAGAAACTCCACGTCTACGACCTGATCGGCCTGCCGCGCAAGCAGTTCACCAAGGTGCTGGTGGATTACTGCGACGACGTCTCCGACGAAGCCAACGACGACGGCACCATTCATTTGCTGGACGCGGAGCGCATCAACGGCCTGCTGGCCGAGGTGAGCGACCACCGCAAACGCATCCTGGCCTGCGTGCTGGCCATGGATATCAGCAAGTCAGACGGCACCATCAGCGAGCCGGAAATGGCCTTGCTGAGCCATATGATGAAAAGCTGGGGCATTTCGCTGGACGATCTGGAACGCGAATTCGCCCGTTAACCCCTTTCCGCGCCAAAGCAGCCGTCCGCGCGGCTGCTTTGGCCATTTTGAAGCCTCCCCCGCCCATGACGAGCAATACCCGATTTTCCGGCACCGACAACTACATCGCCACCGAAGACCTGATGATGGCGGTGAACGCCGCCATCACGCTGGAGCGCCCGCTCCTGATCAAGGGCGAACCCGGCACCGGCAAGACCATGCTGGCCGAGGAAGTGGCCCGCAGCCTGGGCCGAGAGCTGATTGTCTGGCCGATCAAGTCCACCACCAAGGCGCAGCACGGCCTGTACGAATACGACGCGGTCTCGCGGCTGCGCGACTCGCAGCTGGGCGACGCCCGCGTGCACGACATCCGCAACTACATCGTCAAGGGCAAGCTGTGGCAGGCTTTCGACGCCGACGCCGCCCCGGTGCTGCTGATCGACGAAATCGACAAGGCCGACATCGAATTCCCCAACGATCTGCTGCGCGAACTGGACCAGATGGAGTTCTTCGTCCACGAAACCCAGGAGTTCGTGCGCGCCCGCCAGCGCCCCATCATCATCATCACCTCCAATAATGAAAAAGAGCTGCCGGACGCCTTCTTGCGCCGCTGCTTCTTCCATTACATTCGCTTCCCGGACCGGGACACCATGCAGGCCATCATCGACGCCCACTTCCCCGCCCTGCGCCAGCAACTGGTCAGCGAAGCGCTGGAGGTGTTCTTCTCCATACGCGAGCTGCCGGGCCTAAAGAAAAAACCCAGCACCTCGGAATTGCTGGACTGGCTGAAACTGCTGTCGGCGGAAAACATGGACGCCGCCGCGCTGAAGCAGCGCCATCAGGACAACGCCCCGCCGCCGCTGGCGGGCGCGCTGCTCAAGAGCGAACAGGATCTGCAATTGTTCGAGCGCCTGATGCAGATGGCCAGGCTGCGCCGCTGAAATGGACATCCTGGAGCGCTTCGCCGCCTCGCTGGCGCTGGCCGGCCGCAGCGGCCACACCGCCGCCGCCTACCTGCGCGATCTGGAACAACTGGCCGCCCTGCTGAGCCCCGCTCCGCTGGAGCGGGCCGAACACGCCCAGTTGCGCAGAATCCTGGCCAAGCTGCACGCGCAAGGCCTGCACAGCCGCAGCCTGGCGCGCAAGCTCTCCGCCTGGCGCCGCTTCTACCAATGGCTGCTGGACAACGGACAGCGCGGGGACGACCCCAGCCAGGGCCTGCGCGCGCCCAAACAGGACAAGCCGCTGCCCAAGGCCTTGCCGGTGGACAGCACCGCGGCCTTGCTGGACCGCATCGACGACGACGACGCGCTCTCCATACGCGACCGCGCGCTGTTCGAGCTGATGTATTCCTGCGGGCTGCGCCTGTCCGAAGCGGTGGGATTGAATCTGGAAGACCTGGACTTTTCCGACGATCTGCTGCGCATCCGCGGCAAGGGCGGCAAGGAACGCATTGCGCCGCTGGGCGCCGAGGCGCGCGCCTGCCTGCAGCGCTGGCTGGCGCAACGCCAGGCGGCGCAAGAGGAGCGCGCGGTTTTCATCGCCCGCCACGGCGGACGGCTGGGCGGACGGCAAGTGGAAAAACGCCTGCGTGACTGGGCGATCAAGACCGGCGCGCAACAACACGTGCATCCGCATATGCTGCGCCACTCCTTCGCCTCTCACCTGCTGCAATCATCCGGGGACTTGCGCGCGGTGCAAGAACTGCTGGGGCACGCCAATCTGTCCAGCACCCAGATCTACACCGCGCTGGACTTCCAGCACCTGGCCAAGGTCTATGACGGCGCGCACCCGCGCGCGCGCAAAAAACCGGACAACAAAGACTAAAAGCCTGTTCAAAGCCCGCCGCGCTTCAGCGGGTGGACGCTAAGCGGCGCGGCTGCGCGCGGCCAACAGCTCGTCCAGACGCTGCAAGGCGCGGATCACGGTTTGCGCGCGCACCTGCGCGCGATCGCCGTCGAAGCGGCAGCTGAAAGCCTCGCTCCAGCCGTCAGGACCGGCGATGCCGAACCAGACCAGCCCCACCGGCTTGGCCGCCGTGCCGCCGCCGGGGCCGGCGACGCCGGACACCGCCACGCTCCAATCCGCGCCGGACAACGTCTGCGCGCCGGCGGCCATCTGCCTCACCACCGCCTCGCTGACCGCGCCGTGCTCGCGCAAGGCGCCGTCCTCCACCCGCAGCAGACGCTGCTTGGCCTCATTGCTGTAAGTGACCACGCCGTAGCCGAACCAGGCGGAACTGCCGGCGATGTCGGTCAGCGCCGCGGCGATCATGCCGCCGGTGCAGGATTCGGCGGCGGCGACGCTCTCGCCCGCCGCCAGCAGACGCTCGCCCAGACGGCGAGCCAATTCCAGACTTTCTTGCATGGCCATCCTCTCAGCCTCGCCGCGCTTTGAAATGGCGGATCAAGCCGTTGGTGGAGCTGTCGTGCGCCAGCGCGTCGTCGCCGGCGGCCAGCTCCGGCAGAATGCGGCGCGCCAGTTGCTTGCCGTACTCCACCCCCCATTGATCGAAGGAGTTGATGCCCCAGATCACGCCCTGCACGAACACCTTGTGCTCGTACAGCGCCAGCAGCATGCCCACGCTGCGCGGACTCACCTCGTCCAGCGCCAGGGTGTTGGACGGCTGATTGCCCGGGAAGAGCTTCTGCGGCAACAGCATGTCCAGCTGCTCGCCCGGCAAATGCGCCAGCTCCCGCATCGCCTCGGCCTCGCTCTTGCCGCGCATCAAGGCTTCGGTCTGGGCCAGGCAGTTGGCCACCAGCACCTGGTGCTGGTCCGCTACCGGATAATGACTGCGCATCGGGATGATGAAATCGCAAGGCACCAGTCGCGTGCCCTGATGCAGCAGCTGGAAAAAGGCGTGCTGGCTATTGGCCCCCTCTTCGCCCCAGATCACCGGGCCGGTGTCGAAATCCAACGCCTCGCCGTAACGGCCGACGCGCTTGCCGTTGGACTCCATGTCCAATTGCTGCACATGGGCCGGCAGACGACGCAAGCCGTGGTCGTAAGGCATGATGGCGTGGGTATGGGCGCGATAGAAGGTGTTGTACCAGACGCCGATCAGCGCCAGCAGCACCGGCATATTGGCGGCGAAGGGCGCGCTGAAGAAATGCCGGTCCATCGCGTGACCGCCGGCCAGGAATTCCTGGAAGCGGTCGAAGCCTATCGACAGCATCACCGGCAGGCCGATGGCCGACCACGTGGAGTAGCGGCCGCCCACCCAGTCCCAAAAGCCGAACATATGCGCCGGATCGATGCCGAAAGCCTGCACAGCCGGCTGATTGGTGGACACCGCGACGAAATGACGCGCGATATCGGCCTCGCTCCCCGCCTGCAAAAACCACTGCCGCGCCGCCTGGGCGTTCAGCAGCGTCTCCGGCGTGGTGAAGGATTTGGACGCGATGATGAACAGGGTTTCGGCGGGGTCCAACCGCTGCAGCGTGCGCGCGACGTGCGCGCCGTCCACATTGGAGACGAAATGCACGTCCAGCTCCGGCGACGCGTACGCGGCCAGCGCCTCTTTCACCATCAGCGGCCCCAGGTCGGAACCGCCTATGCCCAGATTGACCACGTGACGGATGCGCCGGCCGCTGAAGCCTTTCCACTCTCCGCCGCGCACCTGTTCGCTGAAAGCGCGCATCCGCGCGAGCACCGCCTGCACCTCGGCCACCAGCTCGCAGCCGTCCAGCAGCAGGCTCTCGCCGGCCGGCAGCCGCAAGGCGGTGTGCAGCACCGCGCGGTCCTCGCTGACGTTGATGCGCTCGCCGCCGCGCATTTTCTCCATCCAGCCGGCCAGATCGGCCTCGCGCGCCAATTCGAACAACAACTCCAGTGTGCGTTCGGTGATGCGGTTCTTGGAGTAGTCCAGCAACAGGCCGTCCAGCTCCAGCGAAAAGCGCTGGAAACGCTGCGAATCGGCGTCGAACAACTCGCGCATATGCATGTGCCGGGTCGCGCGCTGATGCTGATGCAGCCGGGCCCAGACCCGGGTGGAATTAATGTCGGAACTGCGTTGCGAAGCCATATGGATTGCCGCTGGAATAAGTGTTCGCCAATAAAAAGGAGCAAGCTCCGCTGCGGAGCCGCTCCTGTGGGACAGTACCCCGCTTAAAACGTGTCTACGATCTCGCGAGCTAGAGCGGGACAAGGCGTTGCGGCTGAGAAAGCGGAATGTACTCGTGGCACATGCGCATTTCGAAGCGGCACTCGCCGTGCCACGTCTCACGACGCGCGGCGGATCGTAAACAGGTTCTTAGAGCTTGAGGAAATGCTCACGGTAGTAACGCAACTCCTCGATGGACTCCAGGATGTCCGCCAGCGCCTCGTGCTTGCCGCGTTTGACCACGCCGCGCGCCACCTCCGGCTTCCAACGCTTGCACAACTCTTTCAGCGTAGACACATCCAGGTTGCGATAGTGGAAATACTCTTCCAGCTTGGGCATCCAGCGCACCATGAAACGACGATCCTGGTGGATGGTGTTGCCGCACATCGGCGTGATCCGCGGCGGCACGTGCAGAGCCATGAAATCCAGCAGGATTTGCTCGGCCTCGGCTTCGCCCAGCGTGGAGGCCTTGACCTTTTCGATCAGGCCGCTCTTGCCGTGGGTGTTCTTGTTCCAGTCGTCCATGCCGTCCAACACCTCGTCGGGCTGGTGGATCACCAATACCGGCGATTCCGCCACCACGTTCAACTGGCTGTCGGTCACGATCATCGCCACTTCGATGATGCGGTCGGTCTCTGGATTCAGGCCCGTCATTTCCATGTCGAGCCAGATGAGGTTCATTTGATCTTGTGTCATACTTGCCAATCTTTGCAAAACCCTTCTATTTTCCTTCATTGCCGCGCTGGCGGCAAACCTGACAGCAGATAACGGACTCCGATGACCGAGGCATTCAGCTCTCTCTTCCTGGCCGCGCTGGCGGCCACACTCGCGCTAAAACTCTGGCTGGGCTGGCGCCACGCCCGCCACATCGCCCGCCACCGCGCGGAAGTGCCCGCCGCTTTTCGCGACGCCATCGCCTTGCAACAACATCAATTGGCCGCCGATTATTGCATCGCCAAGACCCGTTTCGGCCTGTTTTCCGCCGTGCTGGACAGCCTGGTGATCCTGGCGCTGACCTTTGGCGGCGTTCTGCAATGGCTGGCCGGCGCCGTGGCCGCCGCAGGCGTCTCGCCGCTGTCGTCCGGCCTGCTGCTGATCGTGGGCGTGGCGGCGCTGACCGGCTGCGTCAGCTTTCCGCTCAGCCTGTACTCCACCTTCGGCATCGAGGCCCGCTTCGGCTTCAACAAGACCACGCCCAGGCTGTTCATCATCGACCAGATCAAGGGCCTGCTGCTGGGCACCGTCATCGGCTTGCCGCTGGTGGCGCTGGTGCTGTGGCTGATGGACATTTCCGGCCCGCTGTGGTGGCTATGGGTCTGGCTGGTCTGGACCGGCTTCCAGCTGCTGATGGTGGCAATCTACCCGACGCTGATCGCGCCGCTGTTCAATAAATTCACCCCGCTGGAAGACCTGGAGCTCAAGGCGCGCATCGAAGCGCTGCTGCAACGCGCCGGCTTCCAGAGCCAGGGCGTGTTCGTGATGGACGGCTCCCGCCGCTCCAGCCACGGCAACGCCTACTTCACCGGCTTTGGCGCCGGCAAGCGCATCGTGTTCTTCGACACCTTGCTGGGGCAATTGGACCACCAGGAAATCGAAGCGGTGCTGGCTCACGAGCTGGGCCATTTCAAGCGCCGCCACATCGTCAAGCGCATCGCGCTGGCCTTCGCGCTGTCGCTGGGCTTCCTCTTCCTGCTGGGGCAGCTGCTGGACGCGCCCTGGTTCTACGCCGGCCTGGGCGTCTCCACGCCCAGCACCGCGATGGCGCTAATCCTGTTCTTCACCGCGGTGCCGGCCTTCACCTTTCCGTTCACCCCGCTGTCCAGCAGCCTGTCGCGCCGCCACGAATACGAGGCCGACGACTTCGCCGCCAGCGAAACCGACGCCGGCAAACTGGTGTCCGCCCTGGTCAAACTTTATCGCGACAACGCGTCCACGCTGACGCCGGACCCGCTGCATTCCGCTTTTTACGACTCGCACCCGCCCGCCGCGCTGCGCATCAACCATCTACAAGGAAACCGCTGACATGAACCTGCTCGAACTGTCCTGCGAAGCCCAACACGGCGCCAGCCCGCTGGCCGCCAGCACCGTCAACCAATTGATGGGTTCCCTGCCCGGCTGGAACATCCGCGGCATCGAACTGACCAAGACCTTTCCCTTCGCCAACTTCCACGACACCATGGCCTTCGTCAACGCGCTGGCCTGGATCGCTCACCGCGAAGACCACCACCCGGATCTGTCGGTGCATTACAACCGCGTCGTCGTCAACTTCAGCACCCACGACGCCGGCGGCCTGACCCTGAACGACTTCATCTGCGCCGCCAAGACCGAAGCGCTGCTGGCCCGCCCATGACAGGTCAGACCGGACAAATCATCCGCAGCCACGGCCGCCGCTTCATCGTTGAATCCGACGGCCAGGTTTACGATTGCACCACCCGCGGCAAACGCGTCGATTTCGCCTGTGGCGACTGGGTGGACATCCTGGTGCAGAACAAGGAACAGGCCGTCATCGAGCGCTCGCAAGAGCGACGCAGCCTGCTCTACCGCCAGGACGACTGGAAAACCAAGGTCATCGCCGCCAATGTGACCCGCATCCTGTTCGTGATCGCCGCCGTGCCCAGCCCCAACGAAGAACTGCTGGGCCGCTGCCTGATCGCCGCGGAAGCCGGCGACATCGACCCCGTCATCGTGGTCAACAAGGCCGACCTGCCGGAAACCGAGGGCTTGCTGCGCAAGTTGGAGCTGTACCGCCAACTGGGCTACCAAGTGGTCACCCTGTCCGCCAAGCAGGACGTCGCGCCGCTGCTGCCCTTGCTGCAAGGCCAGACCAGCGTCTTCGTCGGCCAGTCCGGCATGGGCAAGTCCACGCTGACCAATGCGCTGCTGCCGGACGCCAACGCCCGCATCGGCGACATTTCCACCGCGCTGGACTCCGGCCGCCACACCACGACTCACGCCACGCTTTACCATCTGAACGCGGACAGTCATCTGATCGATTCCCCCGGCCTGCAGGAGTTTGGCCTCAAGCATTTGAAGGCCGCCGAACTAACCCGCTACTTCCCGGAAATACGCCCGTTGATTGGTCAATGCCGCTTCCACAATTGTTCGCACCGCGTGGAACCGAACTGTGCCATCATGACCGCATGTGAATCGGGCGCCATCGCCAAGTCCCGGCTCTCTTTGCTGCAACGTCTAACGGATGAACTTTCACCGTCCAAGCCGTGACGAAGGGTGTGCGTACTTTCCATTCACATACGCGGGTAATTCACTTATCCTAAAAAACTGAAAGTCGTATCGCATAAGCATATCCAGACAGACAGCCAAAAAAGGAGCCAGCACTATGACTAAGCGAATCGCACTCGTAACCGGCGGCATGGGCGGTATTGGCACCGCCATCTGCAAAGCCCTGGCGGAAAGCGGTCACATCGTAGTCACCACCTACAGCAAGCCCGGCCGCGAACAAGCCTGGCTCGCCGACATGAAGGGGCTGGGACTCAAGGATATCCACGCCTACCAATGCGACGTCACCGACACCGCAGCCTGCAAGGCACTGGCCGAAAAGGTGGCCAAAGACCTGGGGCCGGTGGACGTGCTGGTCAACAACGCCGGCATCACCCGCGACTGCAGTTTCAAGAAGCAGACCAAGGACGATTGGGACGCGGTGCTGCGTACCAATCTGGACTCCCTGTTCAATATGACCAAGCCGGTGGTGGACGGCATGGGCGACCGCGGCTTCGGCCGCATCATCAACATCTCCTCGATCAACGGTCAGAAGGGGCAGTTCGGCCAGACCAACTACTCCGCCGCCAAGGCCGGCATGCACGGCTTCACCATGGCCCTGGCGCAGGAAGTGGCGCGCAAGGGCGTGACCGTCAACACCATTTCGCCCGGCTATATCGCCACCGATATGGTGATGGCGGTGGCGGAGGAGACGCGCAACAAGATCGTGGCGCAGATTCCGGTGGGCCGCCTGGGCAAGCCCGAGGAAATCGCCGCCCTGGTCGCCTTCCTCGCCTCCGAACAAGCCGGCTTCATCACCGGCGCCAACGTGGCGATGAACGGCGGTCAACACATGATGTAAACGGGCCCCGGCCCGCCGCGCGACGCCGCCCCGCCGGGCGGCGTTTTCTTTTGCCCGCCCGCTGTGTATGCTGTCGCTTTCCCAAGCCACACCCCGACGACACCCCATGGCAGAACAGCTGATCATCCACGGCGCCGACAAACAAGAGCGCTATCAAACCCTATTGCCGCAGGCGCTGGCGCTGATTGAGTCCGAGACCGATCAGATCGCCGCACTGGCCAATCTCTGCGCCGCCTTGCACAGCAGCTTCGACTGGCTGTGGACCGGCTTCTACCTGGTCAAGGACAAGCAACTGGTGCTTGGCCCCTTCCAGGGCCCGATCGCCTGCACTCGCATCCCGTTTGGCAAAGGGGTGTGCGGCAGCGCCTGGCAGGCCGAAAAAACCTTGGTGGTGGAAGATGTCGACGCTTTCCCCGGCCATATCGCCTGCTCCTCCAGCGCCCGTTCGGAAATCGTGGTGCCCGTCCGCAACGCCGCCGGCGAAGTGGTCGCGGTGCTGGATGTGGACTCCAGCGAACCGGCCAGCTTCGATGCGGTGGACGCCGAATATCTGGAGCGCATCGCCGCGGGGCTGGCCCGCTTGTTCTGAGAAAGCCCGCAAACCGGCCTCAAGAGCTTTCGAGGCCGCCGCGGCCATGAAAAAAGCGCGCCCTTTGGCGCGCTTTTCATTGCCGGCCCTTGCCGCCGGCTACGACTGCAAATGCATAGGGTCTCGCCCCTCGCGGGATCTCGACCACGCGCGTCCCGCCAGCTCCAGAACCCAGAACACGGCCAGACCGGACAGAATGGACAGATTCTTGCCCGCGGCCATCGCCAGCAAACCCTGCCAGAAAGAGCCGCCGTCCGCCCAGCACAAGCCGCACCACACGAACAAGGCCAGCAGGGAGATCAGCGCCGGCGCGCGATAATATTCGACGAAAGTCATATTGCCTCCAATCAAGACAATCCTCACGTCAAACTAGCAAAGCCGGCTTCCGCCGGCATCGTGGCAAGCACTTAGTAGAAACACGCGTCCGGAGCGCACTAGCCCAGCAAGGGCAATTGCAGTTGCCGCCCCAGCCATTCGCGCAAGCCGGCCTCGTCCAGCGCCAACAGCTCCTGGCGCGAACCGGCCAGAATCTCGACCAAACGCGCCAGCTGCCGCTCGGCGCCCAGATTCACCTCGCCGGCCAGCCGGCTGTTCTCGCTGGCCATATCCAGCAAGCGCGCCGAAGTCTGCTCCAACTGCACCGCCTGCCGCAACGCATCCTGCTCTAAGGCGGCGCTACGCCCTTCCAGCCACTCCAGCCTCGCCTCCAAACGGCCGTTGTCTCGCTCGCGCTCCGCCAGACGGTCGCGCCACTCGCCCTCCAGCCGCGTCCGCTCGCGCCGGCTTTGTTGCAAAGCCTCTTCCTGGCGCGCCTGCGCCTGCTGCATCGCCCGACGCTCCTCTTCCATCTGTTCGTAGAGCCGCAGCCGTAAACCTTCCAGCCGCTCATAGGCCAGCGCCTCGCGCCGCGCGGCTTCCTCGCGCGCCTCCTGCACTTTCAGCTCGGCGCGCTCTTCCAGTTCCTGCTGACGTTGCTCCGCCTGGCGCCTAAGCTCGGACAGCTCCTTCCTGGACTGCTCCAGCCTCGACTCCTGCTCCAGCTGCGCCCGCTCCAGCATCTGGCGCCGGGTTTCCTCACCCTGCAAGCGTCCTTCCAAATCCGCCAGCCTCGCGGCGCGCAACTCCAGCTCGCGCAAGGCGGACTGCAACTCGGCCTGGCGCGCCGCCAGGCCGGCTTCCAGCTCGCGGGTCTCCGCCGCGGCCTGGGCCACCGCGGTTTCCGCGTCCTGACGCAAAGACTCCAGCCGCCCGTCCGCCTCGTCGCAGGCCCGCTGCCACACTTGTTCAAAGGCTTCGGCCAGGCCGGCCGGCCAATCCGGCCGCCGCGACGACACCGCCACCCGCGACAGAAACTCCTGCCGCCACTCTTTCAAGGTGTTGTTGATCGTGGTGTTGGAGCCCGCGCCTATCCTGGCCCTCACCTCCATCACCGTCGGCCATACGCCTTCGCCCACCAGCTCGAACGCCGCCTGCCGGATGCGCGAATAAATATCTGTCGCCATGCCTGAAAATGCCCGTTTGTCGTGGCCGACATTCTAGCAAAGCGTCGCTTTAAAATATATTACGTATTACATTTAAAATTTAACAGACAGCCTGCGCATGCCTCGGCCGGAAAACACAAAGGGCGGCACGCCGTTTACGGCGCCCGCCCCGCATCGCTCCGTCCGCCCGCGTCAACCGCGCGCGGCTTCGCCCACGAAGATTTCCACCCGCCGGTTCTTCGCCCGCCCCGAGGCGCTGGCGTTGCTCGCCACCGGCTCATGCGAGCCGCGGCCGGCGATGCTGATCCGCCCCTCCGCCACGCCGCGCGCGGTCAGATAGTCGCGCGTGGCGCGGGCGCGGTTCAGCGACAGCGGGTCATTGACCGCATTGGAGCCGGTGTTGTCGGTATGGCCGACGATCTTCACCGTGGTCACCGGATTCTGGTTCAAGGTGGCGGCGAAACGGTCCAGAATCGGCCGCAGATTGGGCTTGATGTCGTAGCGGCCCACGTCAAAAGACACATCGCTGGGGATGTCCAGCTTCAGCTGATTGTCCGCGGTCTGGCTGACGCTGACGCCCGAACCCTTGGTCGCCTGCTCCATCGCCGCCTTCTGCTCCTGCATGTGCTTGGACCACAAATAGCCGCCGCCGGCGCCCAGCGCCGCGCCCAGGGCCGCGCCGGTGGCGGCGCTGCGGCCAGGGCTGCCACCGGCGGTCAGGCCGCCCAGCACCGCGCCGGCCACCGCGCCAATCGCCGCGCCGGTACCAGTGTCTTTCTGGGTTTCGGACATGTTCGCGCAGCCGGACAGACCGCCGCTCCCCAGCGCCAATGCAACAAACATCACGATCAGTTTATTCATGCCTGGATCCTTTCCATTCAGTCCATTACCCGCCCCGGCTCCTGCGGGACGCGCTTTCAGCATATACCCATTGCGTTGCGGCCACCGCGCGTCCCGGCCAAAAGACAGGCGCGACCAAAGCCGCCAAAGCGACAAAACGCTTGATTCGGTTGTCAAAGCCTTCCCTTGCCGCGCCAATCCGCGTACCATCGCGCCTCGCTTTACGGGAGGGAATATGAACACGCAGACTACGGCCCGCGCCTGCGGCATTGACTTTGGCACATCCAACTCCACCGTGGGGTGGCTGCGCCCGAACCAAGCCACTCTATTGACGCTGGAGGACGGCAAGATCACCTTGCCCTCGGTGGTTTTCTTCAATTACGAGGAAGATCATTCCGTGTTCGGCCGGCTGGCGCTGCAGGAGTACATGGAAGGCTATGAAGGCCGGCTGATGCGCTCGCTGAAAAGCCTGCTGGGCTCCAACCTGATCGACAGCCAAACCGAAGTGCAAGGCAAGGCCCTGCCTTTCCGCCACCTGCTCAGCCTGTTCATCCAGGAATTGAAGCTGCGCGCCGACCGCGCCGCCGAGCGCCCGTTCGAACAAGTGGTGCTGGGCCGCCCGGTGCACTTTGTCGACGACAACCCCAAGGCCGACGCCGAAGCCGAGACCACGCTGGGCGAGATCGCGCGCCAGGTGGGCTTCAAGGACGTGTCCTTCCAGTTCGAACCCATCGCCGCCGCCTTCGACTACGAAGCCCGGCTGGAGCGCGAAGAGCTGGTGCTGATCGTCGACATCGGCGGCGGCACCTCGGACTTCACCCTGATCCGCCTGGCGCCCGAGCGCCACCGCCTGGACGAGCGCCTCGACGACATTCTCGCCACCGGCGGCGTCCACATCGGCGGCACGGACTTCGACAAGCAATTGAGCCTGCACGGCGTGATGCCCCTGTTCGGCTTCAAGAGCCGGCTGCGCAACAACGCGGAGATGCCGTCCAGCCAGTACTTCAACCTGGCCACCTGGCACACCATCAACTTCGCCTACACCCGCAAGGCCTGGATGGACCTGCAGGACGTGCACCGCGACGCGGCGCAGCCGCAGGTGCTGGACCGCCTGTTCCGCCTGATCCAGGACCGCGCCGGCCACCGACTGGCGATGCAGGTGGAAGCCGCCAAGATCGCGCTGTCGGACGAGGCGCAGCACCGGCTGGACCTGGGGCATATCGAGGCCGGCCTGCACTGCGAGTTGAGCCGCGATCAATTCAATCACAGCATAGACGCGATGCTGGGCCAGATCGGCGCCACCGTGCGCCAATTGCTGACCGACGCCTGCGCGCAGGCCGACGACATCGACACCGTCTTCTTCACCGGCGGCTCCAGCGGCGTGCCGGCGCTGCGCGACAGCATCAAGCGCCTGCTGCCCCAGGCCCGCCATGTGGAAGGCGACCTCTTCGGCAGCATCGGCAGCGGCCTGGCGATCGAGGCCGCCAAACGCTACGGTTAAGACACGATTCGCGCCCGGCCCGCCGGGCCCGGAAACGCCAAAGGCCGAGCATGCTTGCTCGGCCTTTTCGCTTATTCGCACGGCGGCGGTGCTTACGCGCCGGAACCGCCGTTAGTCTTCTTGCCCTTGCGCCGCGCCTCCGGCGGCAGATCGAACTCGAACAACTGCGCGGTGCGCCCGGTCTGCGATTGACAGGCTATCATCAGCGCGCGGTTGATCGCCTCCTTCTTGCTGACGCCCCACCACTCTATCATTTTATCCAGCGACTTCTGCGCGTCCCGGCTCAGCTCCACCGTCACCGACAGCTCCTGCAGGCGGCTGCGGCGCAGTTCGCGGCTGCGCCGCTTGCGCTCGGCCACCGTCATCGCGCGCTCGCCCAAGGGCTTGCGTCCCGGCTTTTTGCGGACGCCGCCAATCAGATCGAAGGTGTAGTGATCGCAAGGATCTTTCATGGCTTGAGTGACGGGTCACGGTCGTTGCTGAAGAGGGGCGCAAGGATAGCACAAAGCAAGCCCTGGCGGGCGTTTCACGCATTCCCGGCGCAAAATATCCCATTGCGATGCAGCGGGCGCAAAAAAACCCCGGCCTGGTGCCGGGGCAGACTCAATCAGCCGCCCTGAAGGCTGATCGAAAGCGACTATACAGTTCCAGCATAGCCCTTGTTTCGGCTTTGCACAGCCCGCTTTGGCGTAGTCGGGCCCCGTCTCAGTCGCTGCCGAATTCCCGCTCCAGTTCCGCCAGCGCCTGGCGCGTCACCCGCACCGGCATCAAGGCGCGGCGCAAAGGCTGGGCCTGCCCCAACACCAGCTCCTCGAACTCCAGTTCGGTGGCGTCTTCGCCCGGCGCGTCCTGCTTGATCCCCATGCGGTTCAGGTACAAGGTCCGCCATTCCAGCCGAAAATATTCGGCCGGATGCTCCAGCACATGGCGCACCGTCTCCAGCAAGCCCTCAAGGCTCAGCGCGCCGCGCGCCTCGCGCAATTGGGGCTCGATCTCGGCCATGCGCCGCTGCACCCCTTCGCAGGTATCGGGCAAGGGCGAACCGTCCGAGGAGCCGTCCACCACGGTGCCGGCCTCGCAACGCAGCACGCTCAAGCGCAATTGCAGCCGCGACATCTCGTTGTCCAAGGTCTGGCGCAACTGCTCCAGCAGGCTCAGCCGCCGCGCGATCACCGTGACCAGCATTTCCTCGCTGCGCCGCGCGCTGCTCTCAAGCAGCAGCTCGCGCGACGCGCAGGGCATGGCCAGCCTATGACCGTCGAAGCTCACCACCTGCTGCGGCACTTCGCGGCGCAGCTCCCCGCCCTCCATCGCCACGCCCAGGCGGCCGGTTTCGCTGCGCGCCATCGACAACAAGGCCCAGGCCTCGTCGCCCTGGCTGGCGGACAGGAAGAAATTGCGCAAGGCTTCGCTCTGCCGCAGGCAGGACAAAAGGCTGGCCGGCCCGGAAAACAGCAAGCCCAGCCGCGGGTCCTGCGCAAAGCCGCGCAAGGACAGCGTCAGCGGCTCCGGCATTCGGCTGGGCAACTCGGCCAGATAGGCCTGGGTGACGCGCATGCCCGGGGCCAGCGCGTCCAGATAGCCGGGAGACAGGCGCAAACGCTTGTCCGTGCCGTCGACCAGGCTCTCTATCGCCTGTGTCAACTCCCGCTGCTGCTGCCGGCTTTCGGCATCCAGCCCCCATCTTTGCAACAAGCGCCCTAACATGCGTCCCCCACTGACAACCGGCCGTCCGGCCGGATCAAAACGATTCGTCGTCGCGCAGATAGCGCCATTGGCCGGTGGGCAGATTGCCCAGCTTGACCTTGCCGATGCGAATCCGCTTCAGGCCCACCACGCGCAAGCCCACCAGTTCGCACATGCGGCGGATCTGGCGTTTCTTGCCCTCGCGCAGCACAAAACGCAACTGATCCTCGTTTTGCCAAGCCACGGTGGCAGGCAGCAATTTTTTACCATCCAGCTCCAGACCGTGATTGAGCAGACTCAAACCTTCGTCGGAAAGTTCGCCCTCCACCCGCACCAGGTACTCCTTGTCCACGCTGGAATGCTCGCCGATGATCTGCTTGGCCACCCGGCCGTCCTGGGTCAGGATCAACAAGCCCACCGAATCGATGTCCAGGCGGCCGGCCGGCGCCAGCCCTCTCAGATGCTGCGCAGAAAACCGGCGGCGGCTCTTGTCCTCCGCCCACTGGTTTTCCGGTTTGACCAGCACCACCGCCGGCTCGTAGCCGTCCTCGGCCTGGCCGGACACGTAACCCATGGGCTTGTTCAGCAGGATGGTGACGCGCGAGGCTTGAGCGTCCTGCGCCTTCTTGTCCACTTCGATCAGATTGTGCGGCAGCACTTTCTGTCCGAGGACGGCCACCTCGCCGTCCACTTTCACCCACCCTTGTTCGATATAGCTATCGGCCTCGCGGCGCGAGCACAAACCCAACTCGGCCATGCGTTTCGACAGGCGCACTGGTTCCATCATTTCGTTCCGTAATAAAAAAAGCGGCTTGCGCCCGCTGCGGCGCCCGCTCCGTCTCCATCTTCCAAGACAGACGCTCGGGCCACCCGCAACCACCGGCAAGTCCGCTGTTGCATTCCCGCTATTGTAGGGGATGCCACTGCAACTGGCTATGCGCCAACCATCACCTTCTTGTTGGAGACTTACTCAGCCAGGACGCTAGACTGAACCCCAGCTCGTCGTCGAGCATTGCGCAGCGCTCGGCGGCAAGCATGACGCTGCGCCGATCGGCACCCGCCATGCGCTGACCATCCGCTACCGGGCGATACTCCCTGCCCACGCTAAGGAAACAACGCAGGCGTCTTAGCACTATTGCGACTTCCCCACGACCATCACCGAGGCTGCAAGCGCGCAAGCCAAGCCGCCATGAGGATCGCCACGACCGCAATGCCTGTGGCGACATAGCCGATGCTCTCCAATCCCCATTGAGGAATGACCAAGCCGCCGATGATGGCCCCCAGCCCCGTGCCGGCGTTGGCTGCCGACACGTTCAAGGTACCGGCTAGTGCCTGGGCGTGTGTGGCGGACTTCATCACCCGCACCTGGCAGATGGGGAACAGCGCCGTATAGGCGATGCCCCAAACCGCCAGCGCCAGACCCAGCAAGACCAATGAACCGGCCAGCGGCACGCTGGCAGCCATGCCGACACCCAGCAGCAGCGAGAATGCGGCGGTCGCGCCCAATGGACTGCGATCCACGAAGCGTCCCCCCAACCAGTTGCCAAGCAGGCCAATGGCGCCAAAGCCCATGAGCCACCAGCCGACATGCGCCGGCGCCACGGCAGCGATACGCTCCAGCGTATCGGCCAGATAGGTATATGCGGTGAACATCGCCGTAAACACCGCCACCGACAGGGCGACATTGCCGACGAAATAGGGATCTTTCAGGATGCGCGTCTGTTCCGCCAGACGCAGCCGCTCGGGCCTTGCCACGGTCGGCATGAAGACCGTCAACGCCAACGCCATCACCAGCGACAGCCCGGCCAGCCCCCAGAAGGTCCCGCGCCAGCCGATGGCGTCGGACGCCAGCGTACCCAGCGGAATGCCGAACAGCAAAGCGGCGGAGATGCCGAGATACACCTGCGACACCGCGCGGCCAGCCTGTTGCGGGCCCACGATCTGCCCCGCCGTTTCGCTCGCCGTGCCCCAGAACACCGGCAGCACCAGCGCCGGAATGAACCGGGCAAGCGCCAGCACCCACACGTTGGACGCTATCGCAGCCAGGGCATTGGACGCCGCGAAGATCAGCAGGATAACGATGAACAGACGCTTGCGCTCGAGGTGAGACAACAGAGCGGTCAGCACCGGACCGAACAGCATCACGGTGAAGGCGAACAGGGTCACGAGCTGACCGGCGGCCGAAATCGAGATATCCAGATCGCGGGCGAGCGCCGGCAGCAGCCCAACAATCAGGTATTCCGTCGTAACGATGACAAAGGCGGCTACGGCGAGGATGGCGATGGAAAGGCCGCCGCGACCTGCTGAAGTGCTGACGCCGGGCGTTGCAAATGAAAGCATTAAGGAGACTCCTAACATAAGGTTCACTATTGAAGCCATCCTATTTGAGAAATAAAATACTATCTCTGATAAATTTTCTGCTGTTTATTGACAAATATTCGTCAATAAACGCATGGAGGCATGCATGATTCCGTCTGAGCGCTTAAAGGGCATTGAAGCCTTTGTGGCTACGGCAGATGCGGGCAGCTTTACGGCCGCAGCAGAACGCTTGCATCTGACCAGCTCCGCCGTCAGCAAAAGCGTGGCTCGTCTGGAAGGCCGACTCAGCGCCAGGCTGTTTGAGCGCACGACCCGCCGCTTGGCATTGACGGATGCAGGGGCAGCGTTCTACCGCACATGCGTGAGAGTGTTGGCTGATCTCGAAGAAGCGGAAGCTGTGCTCGCCGCACAAGGTAGCGAACCGGTAGGCCGCTTGCGACTCGACGCACCGGCGACGTTCGGTCGAATGCACGTCTGGCCCTTGATGCTGCGTTTCTCCCAGCAGCACCCTCATCTACGCGTGCATTGTTCCTTGACCGATCGTTTCGTCGATCTGGCTGATGAGGGCATAGACGCGGCAGTGCGCATCGGCGGCCCGGAGCACTGGCCCGCGGCGGTGGCCCATCGCTTCCTGGGCCGTGAGCGCCTCGTCTTCTGCGCGTCCCCCGATTACATGGAGATCCATGGCGTACCAACATCCCCTGCCGATCTGGTCAAGCACGATGCCGTGCTCTACGGCAAAGCTGATGGCACGACCAGTCCATGGCTGATTGCGCATGACAACGGGACGATTGAGCGACGCACGATGGAAGGACGCATCATCGTCGGAAACGGCGAGGCTCAAGTTGCAGCGGTTGAGGCTGGTTGCGGCGTCGCGCAGTTGGCAACTTGGCTGGTGCGCGACGAAATCGAGCGAGGGACCTTGGTGCCGATCCTGCCGGAGCAGGCGACAGACGGCCTCCCCCTCAACCTCGTATGGCCGGTAGGGCGTCAGTTATTGACCAAGGTAGACGCCATCCTAGAACTCCTGACAGAAAAATTGACGATTCAATGAAAGAGATCGTAAACACGGGGCAACGCTCCCACCCCATCTCTGGACTTGGCCAGGTAGATCACACGCCCCGGATCAGGACACAGCGAAAGTGCCACCGCTCCACGCTCACCCCCTTTCCTGGGCAGTGAGCACGCAGACCTGGCGCAAGGCCACGGCGGACAGCACGGTCAACACCGCAACACTTGCGGCGCTGAAAATGGCGGCGGCATGCAGCCCTGCCATGAACGCCGCCTGCGCCTGCGCCATGAGGCCAACGGGCAACGCCGATGCGAGAGAGGACGCCGCCCACAAACTATCCACGACCGCTTCGCGCATGCTCGCCTCAAGGCCGCTGGGCAAATGGCTCAACATGGTGTGGCGATAAACCGCGCTGGCAATGCTTCCAAGCAGCGCAATGCCCAACGAAATGCCCAAGTCCTGCACCATCTCGGTCATTGCCGAGGCCGACCCGGCTTGTTCCGCTGGCGCAGAACCAACCACCAAATCAGTTCCCAAAGCGGCGATCGTGCCGTTGCCCAAATAAGTCAAGGCCAGTGCAGCAACCGCCACCGTCACGCCTCCGGCATCAGCCGTCATCTGCGTCAGCATCAGATAGCCCACCATCGACAGCGCCAATGAACCCGCGACAACGAATCCCGGCCGGATCGCCCTGGCCACGAGCGGCGCGCCCGTACCGCCAATGACCATGGCCAGTGCGGCCAGGCCCATCCACAGCCCCGCGGCCGCCGGAGACAGCCCCATCACCAACTGGAGGTACTGAGCGACCAGCATCATCGTGCCACCGACTGCCACGAGACCGAACAAGAGCACGATGAGTGCAACCGAGAATGCGCGCTTGGAGAACAGGCTCAAATCAAGCAACGGATCGGCCAAGCGCCGCTGACGCTGGATGAAGACCCCGGCGAACAACACCCCGACCAGGATGGCGACGCCGGCATCCAGCGTGATAGCGGATTGGGCGATCCGCTTGACGCCATAGACGAACGGCAGCATGGCCGCCAGCGATAGCAACACACTGGGCAAGTCCAGCCGTCCGGCCTTTGACGCACGGCACTCTGGAAGCAGCCATGGCGCGAGCAACAGCAGCAGGATCACCACCGGCACAGCGATCAGAAATGCCGCCCCCCACCAGAACCACTCCAGCAACAGCCCGCCCACGACCGGCCCCAATGCATATCCGATCCCCCACATCGTTGCCCAGATGCCAATGCCCAGCGCCCGCTGGCGCGGGTTGGGGAATAGATTGCCGATCAAGGCCAACGTGGACGGCATCAGGGTGGCGCCTGCCACGCCGAGCGCTGCCCGCGCTGCAATCAGCATCTTGGCGCTGGAGGAAAAAGCGGCGAGCACCGACGCCACGGCAAACGCGACCGCACCGATCAGCAGGAGCTTGCGACGGCCAATCCGGTCGCCCAGCGTCCCCATCGTGATGAGAAAGCCCGCAATCAGGAAGCCGTAGGCGTCCATGATCCACAGCGCTTGTGAACTGGTGGGCTGCAAATCCACCGCCAAGGCCGGCAGGGTCAGATGCAACAGCGTCAGGTCCAGGCCGAGCATGACGGTTGGCAGGGATAGAAGGGCCAGCCCCGCCCAGGCGCGAGGCCCTGCGCGCTCGGTCTCTTTGCGAACATTGTCCGTGGTTGCGGAGACAGGGCTTGCAGGCGGTTTTGACTGCGTCATGGGCGGCGGCTCCTTGCACGATTCGATGGCTAGAACCGCATCTTCCATGCAAGATAGTCACATGACAATTTAACCGTTTATCCTATTACCAGTGACAATAGCCATGCGAGAACGCAGCCTCAGCCGCACGCGACACGCGTTGTCCGAGTTTCTGATTCGCCATCGTAAGAAGCTGACGCCGGGCGATGTTGGCTTGCCCGCAACCGAGCGACGCCGAACCCCTGGCCTGCGCCGGGAGGAAGTCGCCGCCCTGGCTGGCGTGGGGCTGACTTGGTACACGTGGTTCGAGCAAGGCCGCGAGCTCAAGGTGTCAGAGAAATTCCTGTTGAGCGTGGCCAGTGCGCTCAAGCTGGATGATGCCGAATGCAGCCATCTGTTTCTTCTGGCTCACGGGCGCCCACCGCCGCCAGAAGCGCATCAATGGATGTCGGTGACGCCCGGCATCCAACAATTGCTGGATGAGCTCCCCAGGCCGGCCTATGTTCAGAACCTGCGCTGGGATGTCGTGGCATGGAATAGCGCGGCAGACGCGCTGCTTGAACTGGCGGCCAAGTCCTGGGAAGACCGGAACCTGCTGCGCATGGTGTTCAGCAACCCCGAATTGCGGCAACGGCTGCCCACCTGGCGCAACGATGCACCGCGGTTGCTGGCGCAATTTCGCTATGACGTTGCCGTTGCGCCGGAAGACCCCGCCATGCGGGCCTTGATCGAAGACTTGAAGGCACTGTCACCGGATTTTCGCCGCGGGTGGGACACGCCTGGCAATGCAGTCGCGCAACGCGGCATCGGATCCATGTTGAACACGGCAGGGCAACCGCAGGACTTCCACCACGAAACGCTGGTGGTGGACGAGCACCGACACTTGAGAATGGTGGTGTACTTCCAAAAATGATTCGGCACGCGGCCGGAATAGCGGCGCTCGTGATGCGGCCAGAGCCCAAGTTTGATTGCCGGCCATCTCCCTCGATACGCCTCCGCCACGCAAGGAGCCCTCCTAGCTCTGGCAAGTGCATCGATGCGCCCTTTGCTCCCGCCTGCGCCCCAAAAGGCTTTGGCCTGGCCTTGCGCCAACGATACCGTTAGCATAAGCCTACGCCACCGCATCGCCACGAGGATCGCATGACCGTTTTCAACGACTATGAACAATACGACGGCATTGGCCTGGCCCAGCTGATCGCCGATGGCCAGATCAGCGCCGGCGAGGCCGCGGCCGCCGCCCAGGCACGGCTGGAGCGCTGGAATCCGGCGCTGAACGCGGTCTGCCTGCCGCTGCCGGAACAGGCTCAGGCCCAGTTGCGGCAAGCGCAAGGCGCCGGCCCGCTTGCCGGCTGCCCGGTGCTGATCAAGGATTTGCTGGCCGACATCGCCGGCGTGCCCACTCGCAACGGCAGCCGCCTGTTCGACGGCTACGTCGCGCCGCGCGACGCCGACATCATCCAACGTTATCGCCAGGGCGGCCTGATCTTCATCGGCAAAACCGCCACGCCTGAACTGGGCCTCAGCCCCTACACCGAATCCGAGGTCTACGGCCTCAGCCGCAATCCCTGGGACCTGACCCGCACCCCGGGCGGCTCCAGCGGCGGCTCGGCCGCGGCGGTGGCCGCCGGCATCGTGCCCATCGCCCACGGCGGCGACGGCGGCGGCTCCATCCGTATTCCCGCCTCCAACTGCGGCGTGTTCGGCCTCAAGCCCAGCCGCGGACGCGGCCCGGCCGGACCGGACTACAGCGAGGGCTGGCAGGGCCTGGTCTGCCAACACGCGCTGACGCGCAGCGTGCGCGACAGCGCGGCGATGCTGGACCTGCTGGCCGGCGGCCCGCGCGGCGGCGAGGCCTATTACTGGCCGGCGCCGGAACAAAGCTTTTTCGCCGCGCATCAGCGCGAGCCCGGCAAGCTGCGCATCGCCTGGAGCAAGCGCCCTATCCTGGGCGGCGCGCTGCACCCGGACTGCGCCGCCGCGCTGGACGACGCGCTGGCCTTGCTGACCGAGCTGGGACACGAGGTGGAAGAAGCGTCGCCGCCGCTGGCGTCGCCGGAGGAATACAACCGCGCGATGCTGGCCATCATCTGCGGCGAGATGGCCGGCCTGCTGCGCGACATCGAGCGCCGCACCGGCAAGCCGGCGCGCCACCAGCAACTGGAAGCGGCCAGCTGGGCGCTGGCGCGCTACGGCGAGCGGCTCAGCGCCGGTGAGCTGGCCTGGGCGCGCGGTTTCGCCTGGGAGCAGGCCCGGATCATGGAAACCTTCCACCAGCGCTACGACGCGCTGGCCACCCCGACCCTGAACCAGCCGCCCGCCCTCGTCGGCGGCCTGGGGCCCAGCGCCGCCGAAACCGCGATCTCGCGCTGGATGCTGGGCAAGCTGGGCTGGGACTGGACTTTGCGCTTCGGCCAGTTGATCCCGGCCACTTCGCGCCGTCTGATGGAGTATCTGGGCTGGACCATACCCTTCAATATGAGCGGACAGCCGGCAATGAGCGTGCCGCTGTACTGGAGCCAGGCCGGGCTGCCGATAGGCGTGCAATTCGTCGCGCGCTGCGGCGACGACCTGACCCTGCTGCGGCTGGCCCGCCAGTTGGAGCAGGCCAGACCGTGGGCGCAACGGCGCCCGCCGGCCCCGCCTAGCGCTTGAAGCCGGCCAGAGCCGGCCCCAACTCGCCGGCCAGCCGGCGGCCCAGCTCGGTCACCAGCGTCTGCAGGCCGGCCGCGGCCGCCGCGGCGTCCGGCGTCGCCAAAGGCTGACTCTGCAGGAAATAACCGCTGGCCAGCGGCCGTTTGTCGCCCTGCGTCGGCAGCGCCTGCCAAGCCACTTCCAGCGAGGCGTCGCGCCCCGGACGCAGGCGCAGCTGGCGCACGTCCAGCAATAAGCGGACGTCCCCGCCGCCCATGCCCGGTTGCGGATAGGCGTAGATGCTGGCCAGGCCCAGCGAGCGGGACAGGTCCGCCGCCACGGCTTGCGTCAGCATGCGGTCCAGCGGACCGGCCCAGCGTTGCAAGTCCAGCAATTCAACATTGCCGGCGGCGTCTTCCACTACCAGCTGGGGTCGCTCCAGCCCCGCGGGCAGACTAGCCGGCCCCACCATCACGCTGACGCCCAGCACGGGGGTCGCGGCCGCCGTCGACAGCGCCGGCCGCAATTGATGGAAGGTGGTGGGCGGCGAGGCGCAGGCGCTTAGCAGCGCCAGCATGATCAAGCTCAGCGCGATGGATTTCATTTTTTCTCTCCCTTGCCGCGTATCAACGCTTCCGGATGGCGGTCCAGGTAATCGGCCAGCGCGCGGAAACTGCGCGCCGTTTCCGACACCTCCTGCGCCGCCGCGCGCACGTCCTGCTGCAGCGGCGAATCCGCCTGCATCGTCTGGCGCGTGCTTTCCAGCGTTTTCTGCAAGTCTTCCAGCGTTTTCACCGCCTGCGGCAGCACCTTGCCGTCCATGTTCTCGGACAGCTTGCGCATGCCGTCCAGCGTCTGGTGCAGCGATTTCAACGATTGATTCAGCTCCTCGCCTATGCTGTCGAACGGCACCTTGTCCAGCCGGCGCGCAATGCGCTGCAATACCCGCTGCAGTTCTTCCAGATCGCCCGGCAGCGTCGGCAACTCGGTCATGCCGTTGCGCACCGCCACCTTGGCCGGCTTGGCCTCGGGGAAGAAGTCCAGCGCCACGTAAAGCTGACCGGTGATCAGGCTGCCGGAGCGCAGCTGGGCGCGCAAGCCGTTGCGCACCAGGGATTCCACGGAAATCTTGGCCGACAGGCTGTGATCGCCGGACAGGGTGTTGAGCCGGCTGGGATAGGTGCGGATGTCCACCGTCATGTCGAAGTCCTTGCGCGCCGCCGCGTATTCGATGCCGATGGCGGTGACTTCGCCAAAGGTGATGCCGCGAAAATCCACCGGCGCGCCCACGGTCAGGCCGCGCACCGACTGCCGAAACTTCAGCCGGAAGGACTGGGTTTCCCGGTCGCGGTTCTGCAGCGCTTTTTCGCGGGTTTCATTGAGCAGGAACAGGTATTTGGCGTCCGGCGCCTTGTCCGGCCCGTCGCTGAGCGGGGTTTCAAAGGCGATGCCGCCCAGCGCAATCGCCGCCAAGGACTGGGTGTTGACGCTCAGGCCGTTGGCGCCGATGGCCACGTCGATGCCGCTGGCGTGCCAGAAGCGGCTGTTGACGGTGACGAAGTGATCATAAGGCGCGTTGATGAACACTGACAGCTTCACCGCGCTGCCGGCCGGGTCCAGCTCGTAGCCCACCACCTGGCCCACCGGCACGCGGCGGAAATACACCGGCGAGCCGGCGTTGAGCGAGCCCAGATTGTCGGAGCGCAGCACGAACATCTTGCCCGGTAGGTCTGCGTTGATGATGGGCGGCACTTCCAGGCCCTTGAACTCGGTGCGGCGCTCCTTGCTCTTGCCCACGTCCATGCCGATGTAGGAACCGCCCAGCACCGTGCCCAGACCGGACACGCTGCCGCCGGAAATGCGCGGCCGCACCACCCAGAAACGGCTGTCCGCCACCAGGTAATCGTCCACGTTCTTGCTCAGCTCCGCGGTGACCAGGATGGACTGGCGGTCCGAACTCACCGACACCGCCTTCACCTCGCCGATCTCCACGTCCTTGTACTTGATCCGGGTTTTGCCCGCCTCCAGCCCTTCCGCGTTCTGGAAGGCGATGGTGATGGTGGGCCCGCGCGACAAGACCGCGCTCACCGCCAACCAGCCGCCTATCACCGCCGCCACCACCGGAATCAGCCACACCAGCGACGGCGACCAGCGCCGCCGCTTCACCGGCACCGCGGCCGGCAAGTCCTCGCCGGCTGCGGCCGGTTTTTCGGGTTGATCACTGCTCATCGTCTTCCTTTACCTGATCCCAGATCAACCTGGGATCGAAACTCATCGCCGCCACCATGGTCAGCACCACCACCGTGCCGAAGGCGATCGCCCCCGGCCCGGCCTTGATCGACGCCAGCGACTGCCATTGCACCAGCGCCACCATCAGGGCCACCACGTAAATGTCCAACATCGACCACGGGCCGATCACCTCCACCACCCGATACAGCCGCGTCCGTTGCCGCGGCGCCCAGCCGGAACCCAGCTGCACCGTCACCAGCAAGAGCAGCAAGGCCAAAATCTTCAACAGCGGCACCAGCACGCTGGCGGTGAACACCACCAGCGCCAGCGGCCAGGAGCCGGATTTCCACAAATACACCACCCCGCTCATGATGGTGTCGTTCTGCATGCCCATGATGGTGGAGGTTTCCATGATAGGCAGCAGATTGGCGGGCAGATAGGCCACCATCGCCGCCAGCAGCAAGGCCCAGCTGCGCTGCAGGCTGTGCGGCTTGCGCGAGTGCAGCGCGGCGTGGCAGCGCGGGCAGGATTGGGCGCCTTCTCCGGCCCGGCACAGCAGCCCGCAGCCGTGGCACAGCCACAGGCCGGACTGCGCGGCGGTTTTCACGCGGTAGTCCGACATTGCTGACAACGCTCCCACAAGTCTTCCGGATTGAAACGACTGGCGCTGGCCGCCATCAACACGATCAAGGCGAACAAGGCCATCAGGCCCACGCCCACGTGCACGGTGGCCAGGCTGACCAGTTTGACCAGGGACACCAGGATGCCCAGCAAAAACACTTCCACCATGCACCACGGGCGGGTCAGTATCTTCAGCCGCATCAGCCAGGGAAAGCCGCGCGGCACATGGCCGAAGGCCAGCGGCAGCCGCACATAGAGCATGCTGCCCAGCTCCAGCGACGGCATCACGATGCCGGTGAACATCACCAGCATCGCCACCGACAACATGCCCTGACGCTCCAGCGCCACCACCGTCTGCCACAAGGTGGCCGCGCTGCGGGCTCCGGCGGCCTCCAGGGTCACCACCGGATAGACGTTGGCCAGCAGAAAGGCGATCACCCCGGTCAGCAGCAGCGCCAGCTCGGCGTCCTGCCGCTGCGCGCCGTAACGGCGCACCAAAGCGCCGCAGCGCGGGCAGCACGCCCGGCCCTCCCCCTTCAACGCCACCCGCATCAGCAGATCGCAATCGTGGCAGGCGGTCAGCTTGGAATCGGCGTCCGGCCGCGTCATCAGTAGCCGCCTTTCGCCTTGCGCTCGGCGGTGAAGCTCCACCACGGCCGCGCCTCGTCGCTGTCCATGTAATGGACCACCGACATCAGCGTATCCAGCACGCACGGGTCCTGCCGGGTTCCGGTCAGTTCGCACAAACGGTGGTACAGCCGCAAAGGCTCGGCACCGCGCAATTGGCGCGGCTCTTCGATGCCGAGCAGGCGCAGGTCCTCGGCCAGGCTGGGGCCGATATTGGGCAGCTCGCGCAAATGCCGCGCCCGCGCCGCGGGCGGACAACGTGATGGATGCATAAACTCTCAGCACAGATGGCGACAACCCGCATCATAAAGGAGGCCGCGCCAGAGTTCAAAAGCCGGCCCGGCCCGGAGGCCGTTCAACATCCCGAGAATTAGGCGAGACAAGGAGGGAGGAAAGGAAGAAACGGAAGGGAGGCGGCAAATGCGCCTTGCGCAACGGCGCCCGCCGCGCCCGGTCCAGCACGGCGGACTTGAACAGACGCTCAGCCGTGGAAAATGTCCCAGCCCAGCTTGAGGATCAAGGTGCTGGTCAACAGCAGGAACAGCACCCGCACAAAGCCGGTGCCCTTCTTCATCGCCACCCAGGTGCCCACCGTCGCGCCGGCCATATTGCACACCGCCATCGGCAGCGCGTACTGAAACAGCACATGACCGGCGGGGATGAAGAACAGCAGCGCCGCGCAGTTGGTGGTCAGGTTCACCACCTTGGCCGAGGCCGAGGCGTGCAGAAAATCGAAAGCGAAAAAGCGGATGAACAAAAACATCAGAAAGCTGCCGGTGCCGGGGCCGAACAGGCCGTCGTAAAAACCGATGGCGCCGCCGATGGCCATGCCTATCGCCATTTCGCGCCGGCCTATCGCCACCGGCTTGTGCAGGGAGCCGAAGTCCTTCTTCCACAAGGTGTACACCGCCATCACCACCAGGAGCGCCAACACCAGGGGGCGCAGCACGGCCTTGTCGATCAGGCTGACCGTGGCCGCGCCGGCGATGGACATGAAGAAGGCCGCCACCGCCGCCGGCAACACCAAGCGCCACGGCACCTTGACCCGCTTCAGATAGGAACGCGCGGCGGACAAGGTGCCCATGGCCGCCGCCAGCTTATTGGTGCCGAACACCGTGGCCGGCGCCAGATTGGGCAAGGCGCTGAACAAGGCCGGAATCTGAATCAGGCCGCCGCCGCCCACCGCCGCGTCCACCAGGCCGGCGGCGAAGGCAATCACGCACAAAAAACTCAAGGTCAACAGCATCCACTTCTCCCGGCTCCGCGCCGCTTACAGTTAGGACAAGATTCTATGCCTTGCCAGCCAAGCGTGCTTGCAATACCGTATTGCGAAAATCGCAATCAGAATGCCGGGGCCGGGATGAAATCATTATGGGAATTGCGCGTGTTCTGCGCGGTGGTGGAAAGAAAAAGCTTTGTCGCCGCCGCGCGCCAGCTGGGCACATCGCCCAGCAGCGCCACACGCGCGGTGCAGACGCTGGAAGAAGCGCTGGGCGGCAGCCTGCTGGCGCGCTCGCAAAAACAGGTCAATCTAACCCTGGCCGGCGAAAGCTATTACGCCGCGGCGCGCAAGATGCTGGACCTGCAGGAAGAAGCCGAGGACGAGCTGGCGGCCTTGAGCGAGGCGCCGCGCGGCCTGCTGCGCTTTTCCGCGCCGGAGGCGATGAGCCACGCGCTCTTGCCGCCGGTGCTGACCCGCATGGCCGACGCCAACCCGGAGCTGCGCTTCGACGTGCTGTACAGCGACACCATACTGGACCCGATACGCGAGAAGCTGGACTTCAGCATCCGCGGCGCCTTCCCCGCCTCCAGCGAGCTGATCGGCTACCCGCTGTGGGATTACCAGCGCCACCTCTACGCCAGCCCGGCCTATGTCGAGCGCCACGGCGCGCCGCAAACGCCGGAACAACTGCCGGAGCACCGGGTGCTGATCCACTCCGCGCCGCGCGTGCTGAAAGCCTGGAACTTCGTGTCCGCCGGCCACCAGCTCAGCCTCAATCTGACGCCCTGGCACCGCGTCAGCTCCGGCAGCGCCGTGCTCCACGCCGTGCTGGCCGGCCTGGGCATCGCCCGCCTGGGCGATTGGCTGGCCGAGCCGCTGGTCCGCGCCGGCCAGCTGCTGCGGCTGTGCCCGGATTACCGCATCGTCTCCAGCCACGGCGACAATCCGCAGATGCACGCCGTCTTCGCCAACCGCCGCATTCCGCGCAAAGCCCGGCTATTGCTGGAGGAGGTGCGCGCGGCCGCCCGCGACGCCGGCTACGGGCTTAAAGCGCGCTGAACCATAAAAAAACGGAAGCCAAAGCTTCCGTTTCGATCGTGCTCACCATGGGCCGGAACACCGGCCCGCCATGGCCCCGCTCAACCCACCCAGCGGCGGGCGGCGGCGAACATCCGGTACCAAGCGCCGTTCTCGCCCCAATCCGCCGGGTGCCAGCTGTTCTGCACCGTGCGGAACACCCGTTCCGGGTGCGGCATCATGATGGTGAAGCGGCCGTCGGCCGTGGTCACCCCGGTGATGCCCGCCGGCGAGCCGTTGGGGTTCAGCGGATAGGTCTGGGTGGCGCGGCCGTCGAAATCGACATAGCGCAACGCCGTCAGCGCCTGCTCCTGCGCGCCCGGCGCGAACACCGCGCGACCCTCGCCGTGGCTGACCACCACCGGCAGCTGGCTGCCCACCATATCGCCCAGGAAGATGGACGGCGAGGCCGTCACCTCCACCATGGCGAAGCGCGCCTCGAACTGCTCGGAAGCGTTGCGGTGGAACTTGGGCCAGTGTTCGGCGCCCGGGATGATGGACGACAGATTGGACATCATCTGGCAGCCGTTGCACACGCCCAGCGCGAAAGTGTCGCCGCGGCCGAAGAAGGCCTCGAACTGATCGCGGGCGCGCGGATTGAACAGAATGCTCTTGGCCCAGCCTTCGCCGGCGCCCAGCACGTCGCCGTAGCTGAAGCCGCCGCAGGCGGCCAGGCCCTTGAAGTCCGCCAGCGACACGCGGCCGCTGATGACGTCGCTCATATGCACGTCCACGGTGTCGAAACCGGCGCGGTCGAAAGCGGCCGCCATCTCCAACTGGCCGTTGACGCCCTGCTCGCGCAGCACCGCCAGGCGCGGGCGCGCGCCGCCGGCGACGAAGGGCGCCGCCGGATCGGCGTGCACGTCGAAGCTCAGCTTGGCGCTCAGGCCCGGCGCTTTCGGGCTGGAACGCAGCAGGTGTTCGCTGTCGGCGCAGGCCGGATTGTCGCGCAGGCGCTGCATGCGGGCGCTGGTCTCGGACCATTCGCGGTGCAGATCGGAACGGCTCTCGTTGAACAACTCCACGCCGCGGTGCTTGATCACCAGGCGGTCCTTGTTGTTCACGCGGCCAATCACGAACAGCTCGCGGCCGATGCCGGCCTTCATGAAGCGCGAAATCACTTCCGGCGTGTCGGATTTCTTCACCTGCAACACCGCGCCCAACTCTTCATTGAACAGCACCCGCATCAGGCGGCCATGGGTGGCGGCTTCCTGAGTGGGCTGCACGAAGTCGTCGATGATGCGCTGGGTGTTCTTGCGCTCGATCACCAGTTCCTGCAGATCGATGGTGACGCCGATATGGCCGGCGAACATCATTTCCGACAAGGTCACGAACAGGCCGCCGTCGGAGCGGTCGTGATAGGCCAGCAACATATCGTCGCGCAACAGCGTCTGCACGGTGTTGAAGAAGGCCGCCAACTGGTGCGGGCTTTCCACGTCCGGCGCCTTGCCTTCCATCGCCTTCCATACCTGGCCGTAGATGGAACCGCCCAGACGGCAGCGGCCGTAGCCCAGATCGATCAGGATCAGATCGGTATCCTTGTCCTCTTTCAGCTCCGGCGTGGCGGTTTTGCGCACGTCTTCCACCGGGGAGAAAGCGGAAATGATCAGCGACAGCGGCGCGGTCACGGCTTTCTTCTCGCCGGCCTCTTCCCACACCGTCTTCATCGACAAGGAATCCTTGCCCACCGGGATGCTGATGCCCAGGTCCTGGCTCAGCTTGGACACCGCGTCCACCGTACGGTACAGGCGCGCTTCCTCGCCCGGGTGGCCGGCGGCGGCCATCCAGTTGGCGGACAGCTTGACGTTGCCCAGGTGGCCGACAAAAGAGGCGGCGATATTGGTCAGCGCCTCGCCTATCGCCATGCGGCCGGAGGCCGGCGCGTCGAACAACGCGGTGGGCG
Source organism: Chromobacterium sp. FG22 (assembly GCF_057809415.1). Taxonomy (NCBI): domain Bacteria; kingdom Pseudomonadati; phylum Pseudomonadota; class Betaproteobacteria; order Neisseriales; family Chromobacteriaceae; genus Chromobacterium; species Chromobacterium sp. FG22. Next base: position 217,560 of record NZ_JBMDJX010000005.1, read on the forward strand.
TGCGTTCGCCCATCGCCATCGCTTCGCCGCGGTAGGTGTTGAAACCCATGGTGGTGACGGCCACGTCCGCCACCGGCACCTGCCAGCGGCCCACCATCTGATCGCGCGCGGTCATGCCGCCCACGGTGCGGTCGCCGATGGTGATCAGGAAGGATTTGTCCGCCACCGTCGGGTTGCGCAGCACGCGCAGCGCGGTTTCCTTCAATTCAAAACGCGAGGCGTCGAAGATGGCCAGATCGCGTTCGCGAGTGGCTACGTCGCGGGTCATCCGCGGCGGCTTGCCCAGCAACACCTCCAGCGGCATGTCCACCGGCTTGTTGTCGAAGTGATCGTCGCGCACTTGCAGATGGCCGTCGTCGGTGGCCACGCCCAGCACCGCGAACGGGCAGCGCTCGCGTTCGCACAGCGCGGTGAAGCGTTCCAGATCCTGCGGCAGCACCGCCATCACATAGCGCTCCTGCGACTCGTTGGACCAGATCTGCATCGGCGTCATGCCCTTTTCTTCCAGGTGCACTTTACGCAAATGGAAGACGGCGCCGCGGCCGGCGTCGTTCACCAGCTCCGGGAAGGCGTTGGACAGGCCGCCGGCGCCCACGTCGTGAATCGACACGATGGGGTTGGCGTCGCCCATCTGCCAGCAACGGTCGATCACCTCCTGGCAACGGCGTTCGATTTCCGGGTTGCCGCGCTGTACCGAGTCGAAGTCCAGGTCCGCGCTATTGGCGCCGGTGTCCATGGACGAAGCCGCGCCGCCGCCCAGGCCGATCAACAGGCTGGGGCCGCCCAGCTGAATCAGCAGCGCGCCTTCCGGAATCTCGTTCTTGTGGATTTGCTGCTGCTGGATATTGCCCAGGCCGCCGGCGATCATGATCGGCTTGTGATAGCCGCGCATCTCGCCCTCCACCGCTTCTTCGAAGGTGCGGAAATAGCCGGTCAGATTGGGACGGCCGAACTCATTATTGAACGCCGCGCCGCCGATAGGACCTTCCAGCATGATCTGCAAGGCGGAGGCGATGCGCTCCGGCTTGCCGTATTGCGCCGCTACGTCGCTGTAACGTTCCCACGGCTGCACAAAGCCGGGGATGTTCAGATTGGATACGGTGAAACCGGTCATGCCGGCCTTGGGACGCGAGCCGCGGCCGGTGGCGCCCTCGTCGCGGATTTCGCCGCCGTTGCCGGTGGACGCGCCGGCGAACGGCGAAATCGCCGTCGGGTGGTTATGGGTTTCCACCTTCATCAGAATATCGGTGGGCTCGCTGTGGTAAGCGTAGCCGTGGCCTTCCGGCTGCGGATAGAAGCGCTCGATGAAAGCGCCTTCAATCACCGAGGCGTTGTCCTTGTACGCCACCAGCGTGCCTTGCGGATTGGCGTCGTGGGTGTCCCGGATCATGCGGAACAGCGACTTTTCCTGCTCCTCGCCGTCGATGATGAATTTGGCGTTGAAAATCTTGTGGCGGCAGTGCTCGGAGTTGGCCTGCGCGAACATCATCAATTCCACGTCGGTGGGATTGCGGCGCATCTTGGTGAAGTTTTCCACCAGATATTCCACTTCGTCCTCGGACAGGGCCAGGCCCAGATCGGCGTTGGCCGCCTCCAGCGCCGCGCGGCCGCCGGCGAGGATGTCCACGCTGCTCATCGGCTGCGGATCTTGATGGACAAACAGGCGGGCGGCGTCGTCCAGCGAGGCCAACACCGTTTCCGTCATCCTATCGTGCAAGAGGCCCGTCAAAATATGACGAGCCTCTTCATTTAAAGATTGTTGCGCGGACTTAACCCAGAAGGCGGTGCCGCGTTCGATGCGGTAAATCCCTCCCAGCCCGCAGTGCTGGGCGATATCGGTGGCCTTGGAGGCCCAGGGCGACAAAGTGCCCAATCGCGGCGTCACCAGAAACAGTTCGCCATCCGGCTGGCCAGCCAGCGGCGCTTCGCCGTAACTCAGCAACTTGCCCAAGGTGGCCTGCTCTTCCAGCGTCAGTTCGGTTTCGCTTTCGGCGAAATGCCAGAATTCGGCACTGATGCTGAGGTCCGGCAGCCCGGCTTCGGCGGCTGCGGCAAGCAGTTTTTCAAGACGGAACGGCGACAGCGCAACGCCGCCACGGAGCTTGGTAAGGTAAGACATTAGACACCCGCGACAAGTATCAGGAAAGCGCGTCATAATACAGCAATTCACTGTTTGTTTTAAGCGGCTAATTGCCCGGATGTCCGTCGCTTAATAAAATAATCCGCATTTAGACAGCATTTCTTCTCATCAGCAAGGAGCTTCCAGCATGAAAAAGGTTGAAGCCGTGATCAAGCCGTTCAAACTGGACGAGGTGCGCGAGGCCCTGTCCGAGCTGGGCATCAACGGCCTGACCGTCACCGAAGTCAAGGGCTTTGGCCGCCAGAAGGGCCATACCGAGCTCTATCGCGGCGCCGAATACGTGGTGGACTTTTTACCCAAGGTGAAAGTGGAAGTGATCCTGCCGGACGACCTGGTGGAGCGCGCCATCGAAACCATCGTCGCCACCGCCCGCACCGGCAAGATAGGCGACGGCAAGATCTTCGTCACCCCGGTGGAGCAAGTGGTGCGCATCCGCACCGGCGAAACCAACGAACAGGCGATTTAAGCCCACCGGCAAGCGCCGGAACCCGTTCTCCAAGGCCCCGCTTCCGCGGGGCCTTGTCATTTAATCCAAAGGCCCGAACAGGCAGGTATGCGTATCCTGCCCCGCGGCCACCACCTTGCCGTCCCCGGACATGACGATGTGGCTGCTGCTCCGCTCCTCGCCCGGGCAGAACAGGCGCTGCGTCTTGGGCGCGCCAAAATGCCAGCGCAAAGTGGCGTAGCCGCCCTGCTCCGGCTGGGTGGAGATGCCCGCCACCACGCGGCCGTCCTGACTATAAGCGGTCAGCGTCAGATCGCCGATCACCGGCGAGAACGGCGCCAGCTTGCCGTTTTCCAAGCGCAGCGGGTGCTCTCCGTCCGTAGCGGACGCGCTCAGCCATACGCGGCGGCCATCCTCGGAAACCGAACGCAAGAACATCCCCAGGCTCTCCTTGCGGGTTTCCGCGCGCACCGCCGCCTCCAGATCCGCCTCGCCCTCCGGCGAGATTTGCACGAAGGCGCGCCTATGGTCGTTTTCCCGGTCAAAGGACACAAAAACCGTGCGCCCGTCCGCGGACAAGCCCTCCAACACCGACTTGGCGCGGATCACGCTGACGCTCTCGCCCGCGCGCCAACGCACGGCGTCGCTTTCCGTGAAGATCTTCCCGTCTGCGCCGCTCATGCCGGCCCAGGCCAACACCTGAGCGTCGCGCTGCGCGTCATCCATCTTGCCTTCCGCCTCGACCGGCCACGGCAAGGACTCGCGCCGGCTTGGCTTGCCCTCGTCCGAGTTCCAGACAAAGCCGTGCCACATGCCGGTGTCGGCATGCTTGAAGTAGCCGGCCACATCGCCGCGCCCCAGATGGACGCCGGAAACATGCAGCTGAGTCGCCACGCCATCGCTCATCAGCGGGCTTTCATTCATGAAATCTTGCATGCGCCGCATCCGCCGCAGCGTGTCCAGATCGCCGCGCAGGGCGATGCCGGCCGTTACGGCCCCATCCGCGCTCAGCGCCAGCGGCAGGCTCATGGGCTCCGGCAACAAGCTGAAGCCCTTGCCCTCCACCCATTGGAAGCCGCGCGGCATGGCTCCTTCGTCGCTCAGCAGCCAGCCAATCACCGTGCGGCCGTCGGCGCTGATGTCGGTGACGCCGGACAGCCAGGCCTGGCCGGCAGGCACCAGCGTTTCCAACGTCCCGCCGCGCCGCCAGCGCACCGCCTCCAGCTTGCCGTCCCGGCCGCTTCCAAAAGCCAAGGTCAGGCCGTCTCGCGACATCGCCACATAGCTGGCGGTGAAATAGCCGCCCTTGGGTAAAGGCAGGGCCGCCTCCATTCCCCCCTGACGCAAGCTCAGGCCATTGGCCGAACGCAGCGCCCACAGCTCATGCCAGGGAAAACGCAGCTTGAGCACGTCGATCAAACCCATGGCGGAATCGTTCAGTTCGCCGCCGCCGGCGCTCAGCAGCTGCGCCGAGCCATCGTAGGACAGCTTTTCCGGGTAACGCGCTTTCAATAGGACGAAGTCTGATTTTGCGGCGGCGGCAAGCGGCGCGCACAAGACGGCCAGCGCCAATAGGGAGGCGAAGGTTTTGGACATGGCTAATTATGATTATCAGCTTAAAGGGCGAAACCATATCATCCCGCAGGCATTGCCCTCAAACCCTTGCCCCGCTGCGCCTGCGCGACATCAAACAAAAAGCCCCCGGATTCCGGGGGCTTTCAAACCATTTAAGGTCGGCTTACTTCCACAGCTTCCACCACGGCATGTCCTCGATGGACCAGCCTTCTTTCAGGTATTCGCTATTGGGGTAGTTCAGCGCCAACACGCGCTTGGCGTCGTCGCGCAGCTGCGGCATGGACAGCTTGTCGTAAGCCGCCACCATGATGCCCAACGCCTCTTCCGGATACTTGGTGTTGGCGTAACTCTTCACCACGCCCTGGGCGCGGTTGGCCGCCGCCAGGTAAGCGCCGCGCTTCATGTAATAACGGGCCACGTGCATCTCGTTGCCGCCCAGCGCGTCCAGCAGCCGCTCCATCTTCTTGGAGGCGTCTTCCTTGTAAATGCTGTTGGGGAAGCGCGTCACCAGCTCGCGGAAGGCCGCGAAAGCCTCGCGCGCGGCGCGCGGATCGCGCTCGCTCATGTCCTGACCGGCCCATTTGGCCAGCAGCCCGGAATCATCGTTGTAAAACACCAAGCCTTTCAGATAATAGATGTAGTCCAGGTTTGGATGGGTGGGATGAAGCTTGATAAAACGGTCGGCGGAGGCGATGGCCTGCTCCGGCTCATTATCCTTGTAATGGGTGTAAGCCAGGTCCATCTGCGCCTGCTGGGCGTAGCGCCCGTAAGGGAAACGCGCTTCCAGCGTTTCGTAGAGCTTGACAGCGCGGGTATAATTGCCGCTGTTCAACTCATCATGCGCTTCCGAATACAGCTTTTCCACGGTCCAGCCGCGAGTCTCATCGTAGGTTTCCGTGGTTGCACAACCGGCAAGCCCCATCACCAACATTGCAGCGACAACGTATCTTTTCATGACTGATCCTTACTTTGACCCGGACGATTATAGCGACATCTCGGAAAACGAGGTATCCGCTACACAACAACTTGATGTTCCGCTGTCGCTGTGCGGCGAACGGCTGGACGCCGCGCTGGCGAAATTGATGCCGGAATACTCGCGCAGCCGGCTGACGCAATGGATCAAGGACGGCCATGTGCTGTTGGACGGCAAACCCGCCGCGCCCAAGACCAAAGTGCTGGGCGGCGAAAAGCTGGACGTCACCCTGATGCGCAGCAACGAGGAGATGGCCTTCCAGGCGGAAGCCATGGACCTGCCCATCATCTTTGAAGACGATCATATCCTGGTGATCAACAAACCGGCCGGTTTGGTGGTCCACCCCGCCTCCGGCAACTGGAGCGGCACCCTGCTCAACGGCCTGCTCCACCATTGCCCGGCGCTGGCCCAGGTGCCGCGCGCCGGCATTGTGCACCGTCTGGACAAAGACACGAGCGGCCTGATGGTGGTGGCCAAGACGCTGCCGGCCCAGACCGAGCTGGTGCGCCAGTTGCAGGCGCGCACCGTCAAGCGCATCTACCGCGCCATCGCCGACGGCAACGTGCCGTTTGACGGCACCATAGAAACCCAGATGGGCCGCGATCCGCACAACCGCCTGAAAATGGCCGTGCTGAAGTTTGGCGGCAAACAGGCCATCACCCATGTGCGGGTGCTGGAACGCTTCGCCAGCCACTCCTACATTGAATGCAAGCTGGAAACCGGCCGCACCCACCAGATCCGCGTGCATATGCGCGAGGCCAACCACCCGCTGGCCGGCGATCCGGTCTACGGCAACCTGCGCCACAAGATGGACGAAGGCGTGGCCGCCGTGGTGAAGACGCTGGGCCGCCAGGCGCTGCACGCTTACTCCCTGACCCTGGTGCACCCGGCCAGCGGCGAGGAGCGCAACTGGAAAGCCCCGCTGCCGAACGACCTGCGCCACCTGCTGGACGTGTTGCGCGGAGACGGCGACACCGCCGACGCCGCGCCGCTGCCGCAGTTGCAGGACGAGCCGGAAGACGAGGACTGGGACGAAGAGGACGATGAAGACGACGGCGACGTGGAGGTGATCTATGTCCGCTGAACGGCCCGCCGAACAAGCGCCGGACTGGCTGGAGGCCGGCTGGCCGGCGCCGCCCAATGTGCGCACCCTGATCACCACCCGCAACGGCGGCGTCAGCGCCGCGCCCTTCCACAGCCTGAACCTGGGCCAGCACGTGGGCGACGACCCGGCCGCCGTGGCCGCCAACCGCGCGCTGCTGCGCCAGCAACTGCCGGCGGAGCCGGCCTGGCTGAACCAGGTGCACGGCGTGACGGTGCTGAACGCGGCCGAGGTGGGCGCCCAGCCGCCGGACGCCGACGCCAGCTTCAGCCGCCAAAGCGGCGCGGTGTGCGCGGTGATGACCGCGGACTGCCTGCCGCTCCTGCTGTGCAATAGCGAAGGCACGGTGGTGGCCGCCGCCCACGCCGGCTGGCGCGGGCTGTGCGAGGGCGTGATAGAAGCCGCCGTGGCCGCCTGCCAGGAACGCCCGGCGCGGCTGATGGCCTGGCTGGGCCCCGCCATCGGCCCGGACGCCTTTGAAGTGGGCGCGGAAGTGCGCGCCGCCTTCATGGAACACGACCCCGCCGCCGCTGCCGCCTTCAGCGATATCGGCGACGGCAAATTCCTGGCCGACATCTACGCGCTGGCGCGTCAGCGCCTGAACGCCGCCGGCGTGGAGCAGATCTACGGCGGCGAAGAATGCACGGTGATAGACCGCGCGCGCTTCTTCTCCTACCGCCGTGACGGCCAGACCGGCCGCATGGCCAGCCTGATCTGGCTGGAGTAAGAACCTGTTTACGATCTAAGAGCGTGTTTACGATCTCGCGAGCAAGAGCGAGACAAGGCGAAAACGGCTGAGAAAGTGGAGTGTACATACGGTACATGAGCATTTCGAATCCGGTTTCAACGCCGTATCGCCGACGCGCAGCAGATCGTAAACAGGTTCTAAGCCACCCTCCCCACAGCCCCGCCGCCCACGGGGCTTTTTATTGACCGCGCGGTCGGACAGGCCAAAAACCCAACACACCAATTACGCACCAATTTCCGCCCGTGCGACGCCGTCCGCGCCCTGATGCAAATCCACAACATCTAGTGGCCCGCGCCGCCCTCCCCGCTGCGGCTTGTTTCAGCAAGGTTTCCTGCCTACAGAGTGAAATGTGTCGGCCGGCCAAAAAAAAATCTCAAGCCCCGCAAAGCCAACAACCACGGGCTTTCGCCCCTCGTCCACGCCAAAACAGCCATTAAATCTTCCGCTGTCAAGACTTGTACTGCCCCATACTCAACACTAGAATTTGGGTGTTCCGCGAGCTACAAACAATACATATTGTGTTTACCCACAGCTCGCGCACAGCTTTTCAACAGATTTGTCCACAGCCGGCCTGCCCCTCGGGAAACGCAGCAACGGAAGGACGCAACCACCCACCTTATCGAGGGCTACATGCAATTGACCACCTTTGAAGGGCAGACCGCCGCAGAACTCGGCCGCGCAGCCGCGCCCAAGGCCGATTTCAGCCAGTACAAAACCATCCGTCGCAACGGTGCGGTGGTGCCGTTCGAGCCCGTCAAGATCTCCATCGCCATGACCAAAGCCTTCCTGGCCATCATGGGCCATCAAGGCGCCACCTCCGCCAGCCTGCGCGAAAAAGTCGCCCAGCTGAGCGAACAAGTGGCCAGCGCCCTGATGCGCCGCAAGCCGGAAGGCGGCGCCATCCACATTGAAGACATCCAGGACCAAGTGGAACTGTCTCTGATGCGCTTTGGCGAGCATGATGTAGCCCGCGCCTACGTGCTGTACCGCGAACAGCGCGCCCAAGAGCGCGCCGCCCGCGGCGAAGCGCTGACCCAGGTGCAGATCAATGTGGTGCGCAAAGACGGCCGCAAGCTGCCGCTGGACATCGCCCGCCTGCGCGCCACCATCGAATCCGCCAGCCAGAACCTGGCCGGCATCGATATCGACGCCATCCTGAGCGAAACCCTGAAGAACATCTACGACGGCGTCAGCGAAGACGAAGTCAACAAATCCGCCATCCTGGCCGCCCGCTCCATGATTGAGCAGGACCCGGCTTACGATTACGTGACCGCCCGCCTGCTGCTGAACAACATCCGCCTGGAAATCCTGGGCGAAGCCGTCAGCCAGGAAGAAATGGCCAAGCAGTACGCGCTGTACTTCCCCACCTTCATCAAGAACGGCATCGACGCCGAACTGCTGGATGAAAAACTGGGCGAATACGACCTGAAAAAAATGGGCGCCGCGCTGGACGCCAACCGCGACCTGAAGTTTGGCTACCTGGGCCTGCAAACCCTGTTTGACCGCTACTTCCTGCACGTGGACGGCAACCGCATCGAAATGCCGCAGGCCTTCTACATGCGCGTGGCCATGGGCCTGGCGCTGAACGAAGTGAACCGCGAAGAGCGCGCCATCGAGTTCTACAACGTGCTCTCCAGCTTCGACTTCATGTCGTCCACCCCCACCCTGTTCAACTCCGGCACCCGTCGCAGCCAGCTGTCCAGCTGCTACCTGACCACCATTGCCGACGACCTGGACGGCATCTACGAAGGCATCAAGGAAAACGCCCTGCTGTCCAAGTTTGCCGGCGGCCTGGGCAATGACTGGACCTCCGTGCGCGCCATGGGCTCCCACATCAAGGGCACCAACGGCAAATCCCAAGGCGTGGTGCCGTTCCTGAAAGTGGTCAACGACACCGCCGTGGCGGTGAACCAGGGCGGCAAGCGCAAAGGCGCCGTCTGCGCCTACCTGGAAACCTGGCACGCGGACATTGAAGAATTCCTGGAGCTGCGCAAGAACACCGGCGACGACCGCCGCCGCACCCACGACATGAACACCGCCAACTGGATTCCGGACCTGTTCATGAAGCGCGTGATGGAAGGCGCGGACTGGGCCCTGCTGTCCCCGTCCGAAGCCCCGGACCTGCACGACCTGTACGGCGCGGCCTTCGAGAAGCGCTACAAAGAATACGAAGCCATGGGCGAGCGCGGCGAGCTCAAGGTGTACAAGCGCATCCCGGCGCTGTCCCTGTGGCGCAAAATGCTGACCATGCTGTTTGAAACCGGCCACCCTTGGATGACCTTCAAGGACCCGTGCAATATCCGCAGCCCGCAGCAGCACATGGGCGTGGTGCACAGCTCCAACCTTTGCACCGAGATCACCCTCAACACCAATGAGGACGAAATCGCGGTCTGCAACCTGGGTTCCGTCAACCTGTCCGCCCACCTGAAGGCCGACGGCAGCCTGGACTCCGAAAAACTGCAGCGCACCATCCGCATCGCCCTGCGCATGCTGGACAACGTGATCGACATCAACTTCTACCCGGTGAAGAAGGCGCGCAACTCCAACCTGAAACACCGTCCGGTGGGCATGGGCATCATGGGCTTCCAAGACTGCCTGCACCAGAAGCGCGTGGCCTACGGCTCCGACGCCGCGGTGGAGTTTGCCGACGAATCCATGGAAATGGTGGCCTACTACGCTTACTGGGCCTCCACCGAACTGGCGGAAGAACGCGGCCGCTACCCGTCCTACAAGGGCAGCCTGTGGGACCGCGGCATCCTGCCGCACGACAGCATCAACCTGCTGGCGGCCGAACGCGGCGGCTTCCTGGAAGTGGACCGCAGCGAACGCATGGACTGGAACGCGCTGCGTGAACGCGTGAAAACCCACGGCATGCGCAACAGCAACTGCCTGGCCATCGCGCCCACCGCCACCATCGCCAACATCATCGGCGTATCGGCGAGCATTGAGCCGACCTACCAGAACCTGTTCGTCAAATCCAACCTGTCCGGCGAATTCACCGTCACCAACGAATACCTGGTGCGCGACCTGAAAGCCGCCGGCCTGTGGGACGAAGTGATGGTGGCCGACCTCAAATACTTTGACGGCAGCCTGGGCCAGATCGACCGCGTGCCGGCCGAGCTGAAAGCCATCTACGCCACCGCCTTTGAACTGGACCCGCGCTGGCTGGTGGAAGCGGCCTCCCGCCGCCAGAAGTGGATCGACCAGGCTCAGTCCCTGAACCTGTACATGGCGGGCGCTTCCGGCAAGAAACTGGACGAGCTGTACAAGCACGCCTGGTTGCGCGGCCTGAAAACCACCTACTACCTGCGCACCCTGGCCGCCACCAGCGCCGAGAAATCCACCGGCCGCGGCGGCGAGCTGAACGCGGTGTCCAACAGCCACAGCCAAGCGGCCGCGGCTCCGGAAGCCATGGTGGACAACACCCCGGCCACCGACGCCAAGTTCTGCAGCATCGACAACCCGGATTGCGAGAGCTGCCAATAAGGCGGAAGCAGCCATCCTGGCTTGAACGGCCGGCTCCTTAGAGCTGGCCAACAAGCCCCCAGCCTGGCCCCCGCCAGGCTCCATCTCACAGCCCCCTGCCCGCAGCCGGCTGTGACATGGCCCCGTAATCCGGCCGCCCCACCCATTGGCCAGCCGCCTGCCCGTCCAGACGGCTGGCCAATGGGGAACGCAGCAACAACCCGCGCCAGACCGTAAGGGCAAGGGAAGCCGCACACACACAAAACCAGGGGAAACCGGATGAACATAGAGGAATTTTTCAACAGCTACGCCGTTGGCTACAGCCAGCTGGATGTGCCCCAAGTGACCGCGCACTTCACCGTGCCCTTCACCGCCATCCACCAGGGAGACCTGAGCAGCTGGGAAGACATGGCATCGCTGCGCGACACCACCACTGCCTTGCTGGCGTGGTACCGCAGCCAGGGCTTTCTCAGCGCCAGCCACCAGCTGGACAGCGTGCTGAATTTTGGCGAAGACGCCGCCAGCGCCCGCGTGCGCTGGATTGTGCAGCGCCAGGACCAGCCGGCCTGGGAATACTGCACCGGCTACCACCTGAAACGGGTGGACGGCCAGTGGAAGATTTACGGCCTGGTCCAGTACCAGGACGCGCCGCAGCAGTAAGTAGTGCCCAGCCTCAAGCCGCTTGCCCTCAGGCGGCTTCGGGATGGAAACGCCGGCCGGCCCGCGATGCGGGCGGACGGAAACAGCTCAAGGCCAAGCAAGCAAGCGCGGCGGGTGTTGAGCGGGTTCCAGGAAGACGAGGCCCACGGCCCCGCCGCCACAAGCCAGGCTTCAGCAGGAGGTCAGATGCAAACGTTTGAAAACATCCGGATCAACGGGTTTTGCGAACAAAGAACCCACAACCCAGACAAGCAGTTTGTGCTGTTCAATATGTACCTGACGCTGAACCAGGCCCCGCCCTGCGAATGGAAGGACCTGTTCAACGAAGCCCGCCGCCTGCCGCGCCAGAAAGTGTGGCGCAAAGCCTGGGTGGAAGCGGACGCGCTGGTGGTGTACTGCCAGCCGGAAGAACTGCAGCAGCAAATAGAGCTGCTCAAGCAAGACATAGAACAAGCCAACCGGCAATACCGCCAGCTGCTGAAGCTGCGGCAGCCGCGCGGCAGCCAGGTGGAGCAGGAGGAAAGCAGCGAACGCCAGCTGATCCACCGCCTCAGCCAACAGCTGCGCTTCTGAAAGGACGCCGCTCATGAGCGCCACCGCATTCTGTATCGCCCGCCATGGCGAAAATGGCAAAGACGCAGGCTACCGCAAACTGGGCAGCCTGCACGTGGACCTGGACCCGGTGCCGGCACTTGTCGCCGCGCCGCGCCAGATACAAATACTGCGCAAAAGCAGCCTGCCGCTCAGCCCCAGCCTGGCTGGCGACAAGCAGCCACTGCCGCCCCAAATCACCGCGCCGGACGCGGAGTAAATCCAGACAGGAGCCCTTAATGCTGAACTTTGACGACACCATCGAAACCAAACCGGCCGCCCCCTCCGCGGGCGCCAACGCCGCCGGCCGCGTCAACGTGGTGGACAAAAAAGTGATCAACGGCACCACCGACGTCAACCAGCTCGTGCCCTTCAAACACAAATGGGCATGGGAAAAATACCTGGCCCAATGCGCCAACCACTGGATGCCGCAAGAAGTGAACATGCAGCGCGACATTGAACAGTGGAAAACCGGCCAACTGACCGAAGACGAAATGCGCATCGTCAAGCGCAACCTCGGCTTCTTCGTGACCGCGGACTCCCTGGCCGCCAACAACATCGTGCTGGGCACCTACCGCCAGATCACCAGCCCGGAATGCCGCCAGTTCCTGCTGCGCCAGGCCTTTGACGAAGCCATCCACACCCACGCCTACCAATACATCGTGGAAAGCCTGGGCCTGGACGAAGGCGAAGTCTTCAACGCCTACAACGAAATCAAATCCATCCGCGACAAAGATGAATTCCTGATCCCCTTCATCGACGTACTGTGCGACCCGGCCTTCAAGACCGGCACGCTGGAAAACGACCAGAAGCTGCTCAAATCCCTGATCGTGTTCGCCTGCATCATGGAAGGCCTGTTCTTCTACGTGGGCTTTGTGCAAATCCTGGCGCTGGGCCGCCAGAACAAAATGACCGGCGCCGCGGAACAGTACCAGTACATCCTGCGCGACGAGTCCATGCACTGCAACTTTGGCATCGACCTGATCAACACCATCAAGCTGGAACAGCCGGAAATCTGGACCGAAAGCTTCAAGGCCGAGATCACCGAACTGTTCAAACACGCGGTGGAACTGGAATACGCTTACGCCGAAGACACCATGCCGCGCGGCGTGCTGGGCCTGAACGCCAGCATGTTCAAGGAATACCTGCGCTTCATCGCCAACCGCCGCATGCAGCAGATTGGCCTGGACCAGCTCTATCCCGGCGTGAACAACCCCTTCCCGTGGATGAGCGAGATGATTGACTTGAAGAAAGAGAAGAACTTCTTTGAGACGCGGGTTACTGAGTACCAGACTGGTGGGGCTTTGAGCTGGGATTGAATTTCATTGGAAAAACCTCGCAATGCGAGGTTTTTATTTACTCAATGCTATTTTGTCATAAATAAATTAATGGATTTATTATGAATGAAAATTCCGGTGTGATTCAAGACTTCCTTACGAAGAACTTGAAGCCAACTCGCCTTAGAGGTTCATCAGTAGGGCACTCCACATTAGTAGAGTCTGCTGAAAGCGATAGGGGCAGAGTATTGTACTCAGCAGCATTTCGCCGACTACAACAAAAGGCGCAAGTATTCTCACTTGAGCCCAATGCAGCAGTTCGAAGTCGCCTTACCCACTCATTAGAAGTATCGCAAGTTGGGCGATATATAAGTGACAAGATAATTGAAAAATCCAATATCACAGATACTCAGGTTTCCAAATCTCTTGCAATTTTTGTCGAAACAGCCTGCCTTGCCCATGACATTGGGAACCCCCCATTTGGACACTTTGGTGAGGCCGCAATACAAGAATGGTTCAATGCAAATGGCGAAGAAATAATCAATGCCAGCATTGGTGAAACGAATAATTTAGATGTTCTTCTTCAAGATTTCCGGGAGTTTGATGGAAATCCTCAAGGATTGCGAATTCTATCAAAGCTTCAGTGGAACAATGATGAATTCGGGCTAAATCTCACCACAACAGCTCTGCTATCTTGCATAAAGTACTTGCGTTGCGCAGGTGGTAAAAAGAAGACCATAGACACCATCGACAATAAAGAGAAAGTTGACCCATTATATAAAAAATCTGGTTACTTTATAGCCGAAGAAGAATTGGTAAAACGACTATGGGCAGCACATGATATAGAAAAGGACAACCCATACAGATTTCCTCTTTCCGCAATCATGGAGGCCGCAGATGATATTTCATATTGCATTAGCGACCTTGAAGATAGCGTTGAAAAAGGCATAGTCTCATTGCACCATGCATCATGCTGGATTAAAAAAGAATGGGACACTAAGAAAAATGATATTTGCGAAGGCAGTTTAACTACCCAGCTAGATGCAATGATCTCAAAAATATACTCCCAATGGGGTGAGAATTTTTTTGAAAACATTGACTACACTTTCACAGACTTCAGAACATCAGTCACTAGATCCCTGGTTGAATTCGCATCATCCAACTTCATTGATCTGGTGGAAACAAAAAAACCAATCAGCACGCTGCTTCCGGAGAATTCATCCGCAAACGTATTTCTTGAACTTTTAAAAGAATATTGCCGCAAGTACGTGTACTGCGATCAAAGCGTTGAACTCATTGAGTACGCAGGGTACACCGCAATATCTGGGCTTCTAGAAATATTCAAACCACTATTAAAATGCAACAAAGATCGGTTTGAGCGCTCTTTAGAATCAGAGACAAAAGATGGCAATGGAAAAACCATTGTTTTAGAGAGAAAATTACTTCGCCTATTTCCTGAAAAACACATCAAAGCTTATAAAAATTTTTCCACACAAGAATCACTAAGAGATTTATCAAGTGATGAAATTGAATGGCTGGCACGCGCACATTTGATTGTTGACTTTCTCTCAGGAATGACCGACGATTATAGCATTGAGCTATACAGAACACTATCAGGCATTAAAACATTGTGACAATACCATCCAATCATCCATATTGGATTTTCCATGAAATTGCAAAATCCAATATGGATATATCGATGTTCTGCATAAGCAAGTACATCTACATTCCAAACACCATTAATGACAATCGCATTTCTCTAAAAATACCCAAAGAGCAAATGCTAAATGAAGAATTCATCAACATCACCCTTAACAATTTATTACCAGAAGAGAATATTGCAATTCATTCAAATATATATATGAATGATGGGACAATGCTGCACCTCCCAATGATTGATATGCACACTGGTTCTAAGGCACACCTTGAGAAGGTTAATAGCGTTCTCCCCCATATTTTGAGAAATGAGATTAAGTGGTATAGCAGCGGTCGCTCTTTTCATGGCTATGGTGAAACGCTCATCAGCCATGAAGAATGGGTAAAGCTAATGGGTAGGCTTTTGCTATGCAACCAGACAAATATGGCACCAACCGTAGATCCCCGATGGATTGGACATAGATTAATTGCGGGCTATGCCTCCTTGCGGTGGACAAAAAATGGAGAGCACTATCTTGCAATGCCATCCCAATTGCAACTTCCCCATTAATTGATCATTACTGTACGTACGTACCCTGCCACTTCGTGCGCAGGGCAACGCATCACCTACCTCGTACACGGAATTGCCACGATAGGTTCGTGGCTGGGCATGCGAAGCCCAGCGTTTATCACGCGGCAGATAAATCTATAATCTCACAAATTCAACAAGGGCCATTTAAAAGAAAAACTTCCCGGGTTTCAGCATGCGCCGCGCTAACTGCGCAGCACTTGAACAGATAACAGCTTAAAACCTGAGGTGCATCATAAATATTCTACTCTTTTAAAAATCACGTTCCAGGCTGACACCCAAAGAGATAGGGGCATCTGTAACCGCCCCCCATCTTCCTCTTACACTTCCTCCAAATGGTCTTGACTCAAAAACACCCCTGCTCCAGATGACGATGCTTCCATAATCGCTACTATCTCAGGTTGATAGATGTAAGTTTTGAATCCAACAGCAAGAATATCATCAATACAGCTTATAATTTTTGAAATACACGAAGCTGGAATTTCCAAAACTGGTACAGCAGCATCATCCCAAAAAACATAAAGACATCCACTT
This sequence comes from Chromobacterium sp. FG22, assembly GCF_057809415.1. Taxonomy (NCBI): domain Bacteria; kingdom Pseudomonadati; phylum Pseudomonadota; class Betaproteobacteria; order Neisseriales; family Chromobacteriaceae; genus Chromobacterium; species Chromobacterium sp. FG22. The sequence goes on from NZ_JBMDJX010000005.1 coordinate 233,294, forward strand.
TCCTTATTGAATTCATCCAACAGCCTCCTGGCCTCCCCTCTCTTCGACAAGTACCCATTACCGATTTGAAGACTGCCAGATACTGAAAATTGAAATTTCTTTTCAATATCAGAAAAAATAACTTCAGCATCGCTGGCATTTATAACATTCGCATCACCACCCAAAGCTTGCAAACATTCGGCAAATAAAACTGACATAGGCATCTCCAAAGCCAAGTTACTATCCATTCTACCTGACTGGATTGACCCCAAGCAGCCACACTGTTAAATTGACCGCTGGTGCTCAACACACCTCTCCGTCAGCGGTTAGCCCGCGCCCGTAAGTCGTGGCTTTTTTGCGTCCATAGGTTTCTTGTCGTGCCGCTATCCTGGCACGTCCAAAGCTTATGGTCGGGTAGCGTGCAGCCATACAATACCCCGGCAACGGGGGAAATCTGCGGGCCGTCTGACGGCGGTGTTGAAGTGCCCGGCCGCCCCTCTCAACAGGGGGCGCTTTAGACAAAACCGTCAGGAGTCCATAACCATGGATGCTCGTCTTATGTTTGTCGCCTCTATCTTCCCTCCCCTTATTTGTTCTCCCCACCGCCTATCACATGCCTGCTTGCGCTTGCGCGCCCCGTATCGCCGTGCGTTTTTGGCAACACGGTTTGCGCGCCTCACTGGGGAGGCCCGGCGATGAATACTGCGATCGGTCTGGAAGTGAATACGCCGCTACGCCTGGATTTCGCCAAAGGTTTGGCAATGCGGGTGCTGCGGCGGCCGGAGGGATTCTGGTTTCTCGCGGCGGAGGTGGCTGCGTCCATGAAGCTGGAGGTGAAGGATTTGCAGCAAGCCTTGGGCGAGCCGCTGGGACAATCCTTCTGCCTGACGGATGAGGCGGAGCCGGTGTTATGCCTGTCCGAGGGCGAGCTGGACGAGGTGTTCCGCCGCATCAGGAAGCCAGGCGCGCGGCGGCTGCGGCGCTGGTGGCTGGAGGAAACCCGCCCGGCCTTGCTGCATCAGGATGCCGCGGCTGGCACAGCGGAAGCCCTGCACCTGGCTCTCGCCCTCGCCGCGGAGGCGGCGCAACAGGTCAGCCGCGCGGTGCTGGACACCGTGCTGCGCGAACCCGGCCCATGGCTGCATTCACGCTGGGTGCTGACACTGGATTACGCGCCCAACAACCGGCAGCGCTGGCCGCACGGCAGGCTGATCGGCCTGAACAACAGCGTCTCCACGCTCAGCGGCCTGGCGGAGCTAATCGCCCCGCCCGGCAAGATGCCGGTCAGCAAGGCGGAACTGGTGAAGCTAGCCACCGCCTGCCAGTTGCGTTTGGCAGAGCGCATAGGCAGTTAGAGCGGCTGATAAAATCCCTGATGCTGCGTTGCGCCGACTTGCCGTAATCAATGTACTGTCTACGTCGGCGCGCCTTGCCTCAGCCGTAAAACTGAGTTTTGTTAGCCACTCTTAGTCGGCTAATCGCGCAGCGTAATAAGAAACACCGCTTCACTATTGCGAAGCGGTGTTTTCGTCAAAAGAGTCCTAGTAGTTTACATGCGACCTACCCGTCGGCTTCTTTCTCAAAGTATTGACTTGGATATGCGGCCAGCGCGTCACTTGCCCGTTGGAGCCGAACATGAACTCAAAAAATAGCACTTGTTCATATTGAAGCTGCAATACCTCACAGCCGTCACTGTCTATCACCGTTTGTATCCACAAGTTCAGATTCATCTCGGTAACATTGGCAAAGGTGCTCACAAAGGGCGTATTTAAAACCCCGCCTTGCGGCCCGCCATTGTGTTTGCTGCTGAGCTGAATCAACGTGTATTTTTTGATGCGCTGGTCTTTGATCACATCACGCAGCCGCAAATCCGGGCGTACGGAATACGGGTAGTTTGGGTCAGCGACAATCCGTTGGAAATAAGTCAGATTGCTGTCCGGCTGGGTGGCCGGCAATGACTTGTCAAACGCCCAAGCCGGCGCGGGTTCATCCAGATTAAGCGGCGCGGCCGGCGTGCCCTCCTGAACCGACAGCAGTGCGGCTGCGCCCATGCTGGGTGAAATGGCGAGCGGAGACCCAGCCAGGGGCACGGGGTTGGCAGCAACGGCAGCCGGCACCGTATTATTGTCTTGCGGCGGCGGAGTCGTTGGCCACGAGTTGCTAAAAGGCTGAGTCCAACAGTCGGTGCCGGTGGGATATTCCGGTTTGCCTGGAATGTCCGCCTGAAATCCGCCGGTGATCATCATCGCACTGCCATGGGGTATGGTCCCGCTACGCGCAATGGAATAAGGCGGCACATAATTTGGCCCGTTGGCGCCGGCGCCAATGGCAATCCCAGGGAAACCGTTATCAGAAATGACGGATTCCTCGGTAGCAGCATGGTTGTACATCGGGTTCATCCACAAATACATGCCATCTTCTTCGTGAATGCCCACGCCGTCACTGACGCGTTGTATGCTTTGATTGTATTTCACCGCGCCCGCGAACTGCTCGTTGGTACCGCCCCGATTCCGCACCCCGCCATCCACCAGGGAAAACGTGAGTTCTTCGGTATAGTTTTCACAGAGGAAGTGGAATATGCCGAAAATGGTTTCAGAATTTGTCCCTGGAGACGGCATACAGGTGGTATGCAAGCCCCATCCCAGATTCGTCTTATCCGGATTGTAGTTAACCCATGTGCCTTCCAGCTGCTTCAGCACACCATAATCAGCCGGCTGATCCAGTACTTTATCCGAATATTCCGGATAGGGCGGAGCCGGCGTTTGAACCACATTGTTTTCAGGCATACACACCTCGCATGATCATTCATTTTGATAAAGGGCGGTGCAGCGAAAAGACGATAAAAGCCGTGTCAGCTTTACGGGACTTGCTATACAAATAAAAACACACCAATGAAAAGCTGGGTTTCTAGCAAAATTTGTATTTGCGTGGCTGAAATATTCTGCAAATCTCCAGCCCGGAGATGAACCAAATTCCACCATACAAAAATCCTAGCACTAGACATGACAATGTCAAGACAAATTCTATTGATTATTTTATTGTGAATAAAGAACGTCTAAGTTAGGTGAAATTTTCTGAGAAACCATCTTTGGAGAGAATGCGGTCATGGGGACGGTAGAACCGAAACCCAAGCACAGTGGAGGTGATGTCGCCCTCCCGGGCGATTGTGGTGCAGCCGCCGTCTTCCATCCACCGACGGGAACGACCTGGCGTGCCTTTGTTGGAACCGGCACGCCTCGGGGTGTAGGAGGCGCAGCGCACACTAGATACGTTCTATTGATGCCGGGCTGTTGACGATTTCCTTAAGATCTCGAAGCGTCCGCCCTATCATCTGGAATGCCTCGCTCCCGTCGTAACGCAGGGATGATTCATATCGGGCATAACCACTTGTGTCATTGCGGACTGCGGATAGCCAGTTAAACGAGCCGATCACCAACCAAGCGTAATCAACCAGCACCAACTTGCTGTGTACGCCTTGCGACTGGGCAACCCGTACCTTGGCGCCTGCCGCTTTCAAGCGCTCGATACATTGCGCGTACTCGGCTTTGGCCCTCTGGTTCAACATCGGGTCCGATACAACCGTCACGCTGACACCCCGCTCCACGGCCTTACTCACCTTCTCCAGCACCCGGTCTGCCCCTATGGCTGCGGAGGTGAGAAAGGGAGATACGATGACAAGCCGGTTACGGGCGGCTTCGAATGCTTCGGCCAACACTGAGCGATGCGCATCAAGATCCCGGATGAGCGCCGCTGGCGCCATGTCGAACCCAGGAACCAATAACTCAACGGGCACATCGGATATTTCGTTGCCGCCGCCGTTGAACAGGCTTTTACCTACAATCGCGGACGGATGCTCACCGATAGGTTGGAAAAGATGCATATTGCCGAAGACCAGAAAAGCATCCTGCGCGCGGGATATCGCGACGTTCAAGATAGACGGATCTAGGTCAAAGAAGGCCTCTCCTGGCACGGTGTCTAGACCGTAGGTTGGCGAAAACACGACTATCCTGCGCTCCGCACCTTGCAGGGCATGAACGGTGCCAACCGTTATGCCGTGGTCCTTGCCTAGCTCGCTTTCCAGCGCACGGCGCACCGTGCGCGCCTGGGCGGCGAACGGCGTGATCACCGCAACCAGTTCGCCAAACGACTTGCCACTCTCCTGGTACGCGTCCTCTATTTGTGTCTTGCGCTGTCCCAACCATTTGGCGATGGCCGCCGCCTCTGTCCGGTTGAATAAGCTGGTGCCGCTGCGCGATGCCACACCAGGAATGTGGACATAGCCTACGCTCGGCGTAATACGCCGCGGCCCTTCCTCCCGGCAAGGCTGTAGTAGCCCGCCATAGGCCAGGCGATTGCAGATCGTAATGATCTCAGACCAACATCGCCTGTGCTCCTGGAGGAACATGCCCCGGCCCCGCGCCGGATGTTTCGAATACGGCGTCGCACGCTGGGCTAGCCGCATCAGGCTGCTCGCGGAAACATCCAACCCAGACTTATGAAAATAGGTAGATTCGGACATCGAGGGAATCACGCCATGCCGCCAGGCATTCGCCAAATCGATAGGCTGCGGGATAGCCCAGATGGGCTTAATCTGGTCGACATCGCCCACCACGAGTGCCTGCTTGGCCAATGCGAAGGAGACCATGCCAATTTCCAACGGCACCTGGCCGGCCTCATCTACGATGAGCAGATCGATGCCATCATACAGCGGCTTAGGTTCGCCGCTATATCCGGTAAAACGGTTCGGCAAGGAATAAAGCGTTGTGACAAAGCATGGAAACAACTTAGCCAAGCGCCGGTATTGACGTAGCAATTTGTCGGGCGCTTTGCTGTCACCCATGCCGGTGGAGCCGCGCAATTGCCCCTCAACCTCGAGAAGGTAGCGTGCCTCCCAATAATGGGTGGCCAGTTTGAACGCATCGTAGCGAGCGCCTTTATCCAAGGCGGTTTGAATCGTTTCGACAGTCAACTCGCCCAATTCCGGCACAAGCTTCCTGAGAGCCGCCACCGCGCGCATCAAATTGTCCCTGGCCGCTTTAGCGCCTTGAACCTCGTATTTAGCGCCCTCGAGACCCACTTCTTCAGCCGCTAAGAGGCTGAGCAAAACCACATCCGTCTCCGGCCGCTGCCGCTGTTCGCGGAAACGACTGCCTACCAGCTCTCCGTGACTGATTTCCCGCTCCGCCCAAAACGCGGCGTCGCGCCGCAGCCGTGGAGACTGAAGGCGGAAGCCCGCCAGCAGGCTCATCCACCATGGCTCGCTGGCGCAATGAGTCATCCATTGCACGCGCAAAGCCTTCAGGTCTCCAATCCGCTTTTCCGCCGCAACGCTCTCTATTTGACGGTTGTTCAGTTCCGCGTCCGCAGCGGTCAACGTAGACAAAATCACTTCGCCACACAACGCTTGCCCCTGTATCGCGTCTGCCAGGAACTCCATAGCCCGCAAGGCATCCTGGACCTGAGCGGTGCAAGCGGTCAGTTCTGCCTTCAGCAGTACGAGAACCCGGTCGAGCGAGAGCGAAGCCTCTCCGGGGAAGGCCTTCTGCGCGTGCCCCAGAAAGACTTCGAGCGCGCTTGCAAAGCCCTCTTCGGTTTCATAGGCCTGGGCTTCATAAATGGCGTCCTTGCCCATCCCTTTCATGGCATGAACGGGAAAATTCTCTTTCGCCTCTTTCGACCTTGCGGGGAGATACATGCCATAGCTATCAAGGCCGCTCAGCCATCGTCCGGCAAATGGCGACGTCCCCTCATCATCCACTTCGGCGAAAGCTCGCAAGATATTGAGTACCGCCTGATTATTGGTTGACGTCGCTACAATAATCGGTGGTTCGGCATCAGCCAACGCGGCGGACACCCACGCGCTTGCGATCGCACTGAGGAGCAGCGTGGTCTTGCCTGTCCCGGGCGGGCCATCAACCGCCAAAATAGGTGAAGACTGGTTCGACAGATGGTGCGCTAGCGACTCGCGCTGCGAATCGGCCAAACCGTATCGATGCTCCATCTGACCAATATGTAAGCGGGAAGCGCTCCATTGCGCGCGCGTATCCAGTAAATCCCGGTCCGTAGCCGCTTGTACCAACTGTTCCAGAAGCGGGAGTTCCGGCGCATCCGCTCCCCGTAAGCTGTCGACAAGGGCTTCGATAAAGAAAGTTGCCGAGCCGGCTCCGCGCGGCATAAACACGGCGATATCGAGCGGCTCGTAAGCGTCAATCTCCAACTCGTCCAGAGTGCTTCCCGTCAACTCATTCAGCAGTTGATCAGCTTGCTCCAGCAGAGACTTCCAATCGGTTTTCGCCGGGGCCAATCTTGAATAGGCCGAATCAGCGTCATCGACGGTGCCGATAACCACCTCGGAGGATGTGGGTTCAAGCAAATTTCGCGGGACAAGAACGGGGAACTCGACTTTGTCGTCGACGACGATCTCGCCATTTTGGCAAATCTTCGCCGAGATGATGACTGGGGCAACCCTGGCGGGCCGACGCGTATCCGCACGCCCATGCTCAGTGCGCAAGCTGAAAACTCTTGGACAGATCAGGACGGGAATGGGCCATAACCTGTCATCCGCGGTCCCCTTTGAACGGCTTTTTACTTTTCTGAACAGCGTTTTTGTCGCGTGTTCGCCGATGCTGCCGCTCAGCAGCAGCTCCTCCTGAGTCTCTACGACATCATCGCTGCGTAAATCCGGTGACAAACGAGCCGCATCGGCCAAAGATGCGTGAATATAGCTTAAGTACTTCTGCAAAACGTCAGTCATCTTCCCATTCTCTTTATTCTCTACGAGGACAGCTAAGGCCCTCTCCCACATACCTCAAACCCAGCAAAACCTGAAATTCTGGCGCATGGAGTCCTCGACGGTTTTGCAAAAACACATAAAACCAAAAGCATATTCCATACAACTAACAATGTCACACGACTAATATCAAACCCGTTGCTGTCTACCTAAGCATTTCCTTCAAAAAGCCGCTCTCTTCTTGAGGCCAAGCCTGACGGCTGCCGCAATAGATCGCGGCCTTGCAACCTTGTCGCGCGCCTGGTCAAGCCTCTCCCAGCTGGCGCCAAAGTTGACCAGGAGGCCGCAATAACGCCTTCCCCTCCGCACTCCGCTGCGTATGCCTCGTCCATGGGATATGCCGGGCCGCCGGTCATCAAAGCATTGCGGGGCTTAAGCCAGCGCTTGCTCGCGCAACAGGAGCAAAACCCCTTGCCGCAGCTAACCACCCAAGCAAAGCGGCTTGCGGCACAGGAGGCTTTCCCACGCTATGGCGCCTGGAAAGTGGTGGTCCAGGCGGCGAACTGCTCAGCCGGCATCGGCGCGGCAATAAAATACCCCTGAGCATAGTCGCAGCCCAGCTCGCGCAGGCTCTGCCAGTCAGCGGCGGACTCCACTCCCTCCGCTACCACCAGCCGTCCCAGATGGTGGACAAGTTCGATGGTGGATTTCACGATCATGGCGGAGTCTTTGTCCTGCGACATATTCATCACAAAAGACTGATCAATCTTGATGTAATCCACCGGCAGTTTTTGCAGATAGCTCAACGACGAGTAGCCGGTGCCAAAATCATCCACATACAGTGCGACACCAGCGCATCGCAGTTCATGCAACAAGGCCAGCGCCAGCTCCGGGTCCAGCATCACGGAACTTTCCGTGATTTCCAGCTCCAGCAAGCCGGTGCGAATCGAACGCTGTTCCTGCCAAAGCCGCAGCTTGTCCGGCAAGGCGTCGTCCTGCAGATTGCGCGCCGATAAATTGACCGCGATGGGCAGCATCAGCCGCTGCCGCTGCCAGGCTTGCAGAAGCTCCAGCGTTGCCGTAATGACCCACTCGGTCAGCGGGTGGATAAGCCCGGACCGCTCAGCGATATCAATGAAGGCGCTGGGCCCCAACAAACCGTGCTGCGGATGCTGCCAGCGCACCAAGGCCTCGGCGCCGCAGACCCGGCCATCGGCCAGGCTGACCTTGGGCTGCAGGTATAGCCGCAGCTCGCCCTGCGCTATGGCATGGCGGAGTTCTCTGGCCAGCGTCAGCCGCTCCGCCTGCGTCTCGCCCTTGCCCGGTTCATACAGGCAATAAGCCACCCCTCGCTGCTTGGCCTGCTGTGCGGCCTTGCCCATGTGACGCAACAAATCGTGTACGTTCCCCCCATGTTGAGGGAACAGCGCGATTCCCACTCTTGCAGCAACGTCCAGGGTCAGCCCCGCCACTTCAAAAGCGGTGGTCATCGTCCAGGTGACCGCCGTGACCAGCACCAAGGCCTCTTGCGCATCGGCGCCGGGAAGCAAGACCGCAAATTCGTCGCCTCGCACGCGCGCGGCCAACGCGGCGGCGGGCAGGCAAGCCCTCAGGCGAGCGCCAAACTCACGCAATACCTGGTCGCCCTGCGCAAAGCCGAGCACCTCGTTGATTTCCCCCAGCCGTTCGATATTGAACTGCAGCACGGCCAGCATGCGGCCCTCCTGGCTGGCGTGCACAACGGCCAGCGTCAATGCCTCTTCAAACTGCAACATATTGGGCAGGCCGGTCAGTTGATCATGGCGCAGCATTTGCTGCATGGCTGCGCGGGCCTGCTCTCGTTCCCGCTGCGCCCGCAAGGAGCCGATGCCGAACGCGAGATCGGCGCTGGCCTCAATCAGCAAATCAATCTCGTCGTCGTCAAAGGTATCCGCCTGCTTGTCGTAAATGGTCAGGGCGCCGATCACGCGGCCATCCACCCGCAACGGGCAGGCCAGGCCGGATGCCGCCCCATACATCAAGGCCCGCAGCGCCTGGTACCGGCTGTCGTTCTGCATGTCGCGCGCCAGTTGCACCTTGCCGGTACGCACGGCTGTCGGCGTGATGCTGATGCCGCCGGCGGCATCGGCCCTGCCCAGGACAATGCCTTTCAGTTCGTCCAGCCCGCCGGCAAAGCCGCATTGAGCCATCGGCTGTAGCTCTTGCGCCTCTCCGTCGCCATACCAGATCACCGCCGTGTCGTAACCGCCGGCCTCAACAATGGCCCGGCAGCTGCTGTCCAGCAACTCCTGCTCGTCCTTGGCGCGCAACATGGCGCGGTTTCCGGCGCTGAGGGTACGCAAGGCGCGGGAGACATGCTCCAGCTCGCGCACTTGCTGAGACAGTTCGTTGTTGAGCAGCTGGATATGCTCCTCTGCCGCCTTGCGCTCGGTGACGTCGATGCCCAGCACGTAATAACCGATCACCTCCTCCTGCTCATTGCGTTTGGGCACATAGCGTATGTTTTGCCAAACCCCCGGAAAAGGCTGCCAGTCATAGTCCAGCGGCTCGCCTGCCAGCGCCTTGTCAATGCGCGGACAGGCTATGTCGTAACGCTCTTCCCCCAGAATTTCCTTCACGGCGCAGCCGGTGATGTTCACGCGCTCTGGCGCAAAGCGCTGCCGGTACTGTTCGTTGACATACACATAGAGGCGATCGGCATTGACATAGGCAATCAGCACCGGCACTGCGCTGAGGATGGCGTCCAGATGCGCCTCGCTTTCCACCAAGCGCAAGGACCGGTCCTGCACTCTCTCGGTAAGCAGGGCATTCTGCGCCAGTATGGTCAGCCGGGCATCCCGTTCCGCGGTGGAGTCATGGAATACGACCACCACGCCGTTCAGTTGACCGCCGCTGGCGATAATCGGGGCCACGGTGTAGCTGATCGGGCACTGCCGGCCGTCGCGCGCCACCAGTTCCCCATGCCAGGACTCCGGCATGTGCAAGGCCTGAGTCACCATTCTTGTGCCGCACGCCAATAAATCGATAGCCCGGTCGTCTTTATCCCGCCGCACGGTCAATATCTGTGACAGGGGCACGCCGACGGCCTCGGCGGCAGGCCAACCCGTGAGCAACTCGGCCACCAGGTTGCAACGGGTAATCAAGCCAGCCGCATTGACGGAAACAACCGCGTCCCCAATCGAATGCAGCGTGGCGGCCAGGCTTTCCTCGCTGGACGCCAATGCCTCCCGGCTGGCCTTGAGCGCCCGCCATTGCCGCCGCACCATGAAAAAAGTCCCGGCCAGCAGCAGGTAAAGCGTGATGCCGCTCAGGCCGTTCCACCATAGCTGCCACTGCTGTGAGCGCTCATAATCGATCTGCCTCCGTTCCAACACGTGGTGCTCTTCCCGGTCCATTTCGTCCAGCAAGCGATATACCTGTGTGCGGGAGGCGCGTAGCGGCGCTTGCGTCGCATAGGCGCTGGCTGCGGTTCCGCCCTGCTGGCGATACAAGCGCTCAACCTCACGGGAGATTGCCAATCGCTGATTGACGACTCTGCGCAGAGCCATCCAACGCTTAAGCTGTTCCGGGCTATCGCCGACTCGCACACGAAGCTGCGCCAGCAAGCGCTCGCGCGCGTCAATTGCCCTGTCGCGCTCCTTTAAATTGGATTCATCGCCTGTCAGGCGATAGTTCTGAGTGCTCATTTCCACTTGCGTGGTATCGCCGCGGATATGCGCCAACTGGTCCATGACCAGAACGCTGTTCGCCAGCCAGTGCGCGGCTTGACTGGCATTGTCGACAACCTTCCAGATGGAAAGCGACAGCGCCGCTACAAACAACATGGCAACGGCAATGGCGACTCGCAACTTGGCTTCAAATCGGTCTGGCAAAATGTCCACCCCGGCGTGCTGACCCCAATCAATATCCTATATAGATAGTAAATTCCGCCACGGTAGAACAAGGCATTAACCAAGGGTTTGGTCTTGAGGCCCCACAAACTCCAGTCCGCTCCCCCTTGAAAATTCCAACTTGATGAACCACGACGCATCCTTTGAAGGATGACAATCAAGAAACCCTCCTCTCCTCCGCCATTGGCTTGACGCCCCACCCCCGCCTCAGTACCCTGTGCCTCGCGCTGCGCCCAATAACGCCGCGCCGGGTTTGGAAGCCCACAAAACCTTTCCCCAGACCAGCTCAAGTCCAAAAGACCGCAGCCCGTCTGGTGCCACGCATGTCCCCACTCCTGGGCAGGCCGTGGCAGGGAGCCTTCACGGGCTACCGGTTCTGAAAGGTCTCCGGTCTTCCAACCTTGTCACGTGCCTGTCCAAGCCTCTCCGGGCAGGCTTCAAAGCTGACTAGGAGACCGCAATGCCCCCTTCCCATCCGCACCCCGCTTTCGCCAAACCACCGCCTGATCCACAGAGCCAAACCCTGGCCGCCTGCGCCCTGGCCTTGAACTGCCTCGCCACCCTGCGTCATGCGCTTGACGCCTTCCAATCCCACGCCGCACAGTCACATCAACCCCGTTTGCAGCATCTGGCCTGCGCCGCCACCGCGGTGCTGGACGATTGCGCCAGCCAGTTGCACAGCCTTTGCCCCGACGCCGTTCCCTGCCCGCGGAACGACGGGTTTCCAACACTGACTTGGAGACCGCAATGACGCCTTCCCTCTCTTTCGCCACGGCCGCTAAACCACCCCCGGCTGCCCGCTCTGTCAGACGCCCGCATCAGTCGGCGTTGAATCATCATATTTTTAACAAATTAAGTTGTCATTCCTACCATCCTATGGTCTTATGCGTTGATGACACTTGGGACCAAAGCCGTGACAGGGTTCCCGCGTCGTCAAACCGGATGTATGTGCTCAAGGATTGTTACTGCGCAAGCAGGCAAAACCTGATGACTTGGCTGAGGCCAAGCCGTCAGGTTTTTTTGTTTTCAGGGTGTGCGCTATGAAAATCAGCAAAATCTTGAACAACAACGCGGCCCTCGTGTTGGACGAACACCAGCATGAGTTGGTGGCCATGGGCTGCGGCCTGGGGTTCCAAAAGCGCCCGGGAGACGCGCTGGACCCGGCCCGGATCGAAAAACTCTTCGCCTTGCAAAACCATGAGCTGACATCCCGCTTGAGCGAAGTCTTGAGCGGCATCCCCGCGGAGGTGATGGCGGTGTGCGCCGATATCCTCAGCCTGGCGAAAAAGCAATTGGGCAAACTGCCCGAGGAGGTGTATCTGGCGCTGCTGGATCACTGCCATTTCGCGATTGAACGCCAGCGCCAGGGCATTGCCCTCCACAACGCGCTGCAATGGGAAATGCGCAGGCTCTACCCAAGAGAGTTCGCTCTTGGTCAGCAAGCGCTGATGCTGATTGAGCAGCGCCTGGGTCTGAGCCTGCCGGAAGATGAAGCGGGGTTCATCGCCTGGCATTTGACCAATGCCCAAATATCAACCGAGGCTCTCGGGATGCAAGCCATTTCCCAATTGATGCAGCAGATACTCCGGATTGTCACCTACCAGCAAGGGCGTGAGCTTGACGAGCAAATGCTGAACTACCACCGCTTCATTGCCCACCTGAAGTTTTTTGCGCAACGCGTGTTGTCGCAGCAGACATTGCCTGTTGGAGACGCCTCCTTGCATGCGGCGGTGAAGGCAAGCTACCCGCAGGCGTGGCGCAGCGCGGAAAGCGTTAGAGGCTTTATTTGGGAGCAGTACCAGAAGGAACTTGAGTTGGACGAGATGATGTTCCTCGCCATTCACATCAGCCGTCTGTAAGCCTGATCTTTACTCGCCGGCGGCTTTGAGCCGCCGAGACATCAACAGGGTTGTTACTGTCTAGAACAGGCAAAACCTGACCACGCCTCCCCCATTGCGGGCGGGCGCGGTCAGGTTTTTTTTTGAGCGTTCGCTCGCCATAGGGAGGAGAACAATGGACATACTCGCCAAGCTGATCGTCGCGGGAGTGGGCGGCAAGGACAATATTCTGAGCCTGGTGCACTGCGCCACCCGTCTGCGCTTCAAATTGCGCAACCCGGGGCTGGCCCATGCCGAAAGCTTGAACAGCCTGCCCGACGTGCTCATTGCGCTGGAGAGCGGCGGGCAATTCCAGGTGGTGATCGGCAACCAAGTAGCTGAGGTCTATCAAGCCATTTGCCAAGTCATTAAGCTGGACGACGAGGCTCCGGCGGCAGAGGCCACGGAGAAAGAAGGTCTGCTTAGCCGCTTCATTGACGTGGTTTCCGCTATTTTCACTCCCACCTTGGGCATCCTGGCCGCCTCCGGCATCCTGAAAGGCTTGTTGTCGCTGGCGCTGGTGAATGACTGGATCAGCGAAACCAGCGGCACCTACTTATTGTTGTTTGTAGCCAGCGATGCCTTGTTTTATTTCTTCCCGCTGGCCTTGGGGTATACCGCAGGCAAAAAGTTTGGCGGCAACCCTTTCACGGCGATGGCCCTGGGCGGCGCGCTCACTCACCCGCTTTCCATCGCAGCGTTTAATACCGCTCAGCAAACCGGCGGCTTGTCCTTGGATTTTGTCGGCATTCCCATCGTTTTCATCAATTACAGTTCTTCGGTGATTCCCATCATCCTTGCCGCGTGGGCCAGCAGTCGTCTTGAAGCTCAGTGCAACCGCATCCTGCCCGCCGCCATCAAAAACTTCCTGACCCCGCTATTTTGCTTATGTCTGATCGCCCCCATGACTTTTCTGCTGATCGGGCCAGTTGCCACCGGGCTAGGCCGCTTGCTGGCGGATGGTTTTCAAACCCTTTACGACTGGGCTCCGATGTTGGCCGGCGCGGCGCTAGGCGGCTTGTGGCAGGTTTTGGTGATCTTTGGCTTGCACTGGGGCCTGGTGCCGCTGATGTACAACAACTTGAGCCTGCTGGGCTATGACACTATGGGCGCACTATTGCTGCCGGCGGTCATGGGCCAAGTGGGCGCTACCCTGGGGGTTTTCTTGCGCACCCGCGATGTGCGCATGAAGTCATTGGCCGGCTCAGCGGTGAGTTCCGGTCTATTCGGCATTACGGAACCCGCCATCTACGGGGTGACGCTGCCGACAAAACGCCCCTTCCTCTTTGGCTGCGTCAGCGGCGCATTGGGCGGCTTGATCTTGGGCTACGCGCGCAGCAGCGTCTACTCGCCGAATCTGCCCAGCATTTTTACCTTCTCCCAAACAATTCCGCCCACTGGCGTCGATTTCTCCGTCTGGGGCGCGATTGCCGGCAGCCTGCTGGCCGCGAGTCTCGCCGCGCTGCTCACCTTCTTCTTCGGCCAGCCCAAGGCCGAGGCGGCGGCCGCCGCGACGGCAGAGGCTCCAACCGCGGTCGATGCCACATCGTCTTATCAAATCCTCTCCCCGATTCATGGCCAGCCCCAGCCGCTCGACACCGTGTCGGACCCCGCCTTCGCCAGCGGCGTGCTGGGCAAGGGCGTGGCCATCCTGCCCCACAGCGGCCGGGTGGTGGCGCCGTTTGGCGGCCGGGTCAAATCCCTATTCCACTCTTGCCACGCCCTGGCGCTCGTCGCCGACGACGGCACCGAAATGCTGATCCATATCGGCATCAACACCGTCAAGCTCGATGGCCGCCACTTCAACGCCCATGTCCGGACAGGCGACGCCATCACGGCGGGCGATCTGCTGTTGGAGTTTGACCGCGCCACCATTGCCGAGGCCGGCTTCGACATGACCAGCTTGGTGCTGATCTGCAACCCCGGCTGCCCGCAAGTGCAGCCTCTCACCATGGCCGAGGTGGCGGAGTTGGCCCCTCTGCTGGCCGTCAGTCGTTAACCACCGCATCAGGAGATATAGAGATGACATTGTTTCCCGCTGATTTTCTATGGGGCGGCGCTTTGGCCGCCAATCAGGCTGAAGGCGCTTACCTGGCCGATGGCAAGGGCCTGTCCACCTCGGATGTGCTGCCACAAGGGGTGTTTGGCCCCATCACCCAGCGCGTGGCCGGCGACAGCGGCCTCAAGGACCAGGCCATAGACTTTTATCACCGTTATCCGGAGGACATCGCCCTGTTCGCCGAGATGGGCTTTAGCTGCCTGCGCGTGTCCATCGCCTGGAGCCGCATCTTTCCCCAAGGCGACGAGGACGCGCCCAACGAGGCCGGGCTGGCGTTTTATGATCGCCTGTTCGACGAGATGGCCAAGCGCGGCATTCAGCCGCTAGTCACGCTATCGCATTATGAAATGCCTTATGCGCTGACCCAGCAATACGGCGGCTGGGCCAGCCGCCAGACCATCGCCTTTTTTGAGCATTACGCCCTCACCGTGTTCGCCCGCTATCGCGACAAGGTCAAATACTGGCTGACCTTCAATGAGATCAATATGGCGCTGCACGCGCCGTTTACCGGCGTCGGTCTGCCGCCGGACAGCGGCAAGCAAGCGGTTTACCAAGCTATCCATCACCAACTGGTGGCCAGCGCCCGCACCGTCAAAGCCTGCCGCAAACTGATACCGGATGCCAAAATCGGCAGTATGCTGCTGGGCGACATCGTCTACCCGCTAAGCTGCCTGCCGGATGATCAATTGGCCAGCCTGCGACAAAATCGCGCCTGGTTGTTTTTTGGCGATGTGCAGGCGCGTGGCGCTTATCCGGCCTATATGCGGCGCTTCTTCCGCGAGGAGGGCATAGCGTTGAAGATTCGCGCGTCCGACCTGGCGGATCTGCGCTCCACCGTAGACTTCATCTCCTTCAGCTACTACATGTCCGGCTGCGCCTCAGCCGATCCCACAGTGGGCCAACAGGCAAACGGCGTGCTGGGCATGGTGCCCAACCCTCACCTGCCCAGTTCGGAATGGGGCTGGCAGATCGACCCGCAGGGCCTGCGCTACCTGCTCAATCTGCTCTACGACCGCTACCAGAAGCCGCTGTTCATCGTGGAGAACGGCCTGGGCGCGCGCGACGAGGTGACGCCGGACGGCCGCATCCACGACCCCTACCGCATCCAATACCTCAACGATCACCTGCTGCAAGCGGCCGAGGCCCTGGACGACGGCGTGGAACTCCTCGGCTACACCAGTTGGGGGCCTATTGATCTGGTCAGCGCCTCCAAGGCGGAGATGTCCAAACGCTACGGCTTCATCCACGTCGATCTGGACGACCAAGGCCAAGGCAGCCTGGAGAGACGGCGCAAGGACAGCTTTTACTGGTATCGAGACGTGATCCGCAGCCGGGGACATACGCTTAAGCCGGCCGGCTAATCGCAGAAACGGGAATATTCGCGGCCTGCCAACATCGGGCCAAACCACCAAGGGCGCTGCCATAGGCCAGGGGCGAGCTTTGCCCGCGCCTAGGCAGCCGCCGGAATCATTGGGAGAGAATCATGCGCTTCGCTTTTTTCACTACCATGTGGTCTTCGTTACGGATTTTGAGTCTGATCTTTGGCGCTTTGCTGTACACCGTGGCCCTCGCGGAAAATCGTAGCTGGAACGGCACTGCCCTGGGGTTTGAGCCGCCAACCGGCGACCTGCTCAGCAGTCGTCTCGGGCTGCGTCAGACATTGCAAACTTATGGCTTCGAATACCAGCTGGCCCATATCAGCCAAACCGCCTACAACGCCAAAGGCGGTTACAACACGGACAAGAAAGCCGAATACATCGACCAGTTTTCGCTGACCTTCACTCAAAACCTGGAGGCGCTGACCGGCATGCCCAATGCCGCAATCGAGGGCAATATCGTCAACCGCAATCATGACAACAATCTGACCAGCACGCGGCTGCAAAACCCTCGCGTTGGCTTCAACGACCTGGCGCAGGAAAGCTGGGGCGGCCAGTCCATTACCCGGCTGGGCTGGCTGACCTTCCGCCGCAGCTTTCTCGACGGCAAATTGCAGTGGCGGATAGGACTGATGAACAAGGTACAGGACTTCGACCAGATCATCCCCTGCGATTTCCAGATGCTCAGCCTGTGCGGCGGCAAATCAGCGGACTCGCGCACCTGGTATAACTGGAATGTTCATTACTGGGGCAGCACCGTGCAGTACAAGCTCACGCCGGAATGGACCCTCTTGGCCGGCTTGCTGGAGCAAAACCCGCAAGCGCCGTCGCGCAGCCACGCCTGGAGCGTATCCACCGACGGCAGCCGCGGCATTCTGCTGCCGCTGGAAGCGGAATGGAAAACCCGCCATTTTGGCCTGCCCGGCATTTACAGCCTGGGTCTGCTGTATACCAATGCGAAGCAAACGGATCTCTATCTTGGCCAATCCGGCGGCCCCGGCGCGCTGGACCCAGGGGGCTATCGCCAGTACCGCAACACATGGTTCTTGTATACCGGCTTCAACCAGCAACTGAGCCGCCACGCCGATAACGCCAACCGAGGACTGAGCTTGGCCTGGAGCCTGGGCCTGGCGGACCAGCGCAGCAACGCATCGCGTTACTCCACCTCGCTGGCCCTACGTTATCGCGGTCCCTTTGACGCCCGACCAAACGACTGGCTGGCTTTGGGCGTCGCCAAAATGCAAGGCAGCTCCAATTTTCGGCGCAGCCAGAATTTCTTGAACCAGCAAAACGGAGTCGAAGACTATAACGATCCGCGTTACGCGCCTCTGCCGGAATCATCAGTGAATGCCGAGCTGTATTACCGTTTCAAGCTGGCGCCATGGCTGGAGCTGCAACCCTTGATCCAGTATTGGGGACGCCCCGGCGGCCTTGCCCAAACTTCAGATGCCTGGGTACTGGGCCTGAAAACCGCGGTCAATTTCTGATATTGAACCCGGGCATTACCAACTTTGGTTTTTCAAATGGGTGAATCAAGGAATGCCATGACAACGACCTTGCCCGCCATGGAGCAATTAAGGCGCTTGAACCAGAACCTGAGCAATGCACAGGACCAGAGCGCCTTGCCGCAGCTTGGCCGGCAACTGGCCCGGCAATGCGAAGAGATGGACGCCCGTCTGACGCAGGGCCTGATCGACATCCGCGCCGCCCATCTCGGCCTGCAGGCCATCCTGACCCTGCTGCAGCGCCGCGACGAGCCCTTGCTGTGGAGCAGCGAGGAAGCCGCGGCGCTGCTGGAGCCGCTGCAACAGCGCCTGAGCCAGGGCTTAAGCCGCATCAACCGCCTGGTCTAGCCCGCCTGGCCTCCCTGTCGGCGGCCGGCGGGCCTCAGGTGCTGCTCTCGCTCAGCAGCCCCGCCAGGGTCAGCAGCCCGGACGCGCCGGTGGCGCCGTTGGGATCGGCGACATCCTCGCTCTGCGGGATGACCGACGCATCCGTCGGGCCCAGCCACAGCGGGGCCAGCCGGCTGAGGCCGCCTTGCATCAGCAGATCCGAGATCAGATCAAAGGCCGCGGCGGGCGATTGCAGGCGCAGCCATTCCGAGGCCGGCAGCCCCGCCGCGTCCGTTGGGCTCACCTGCAGCTTGGCCGCCATCAGTTGCCGGCGGAAGGCGCTCACCTTGCGGCTGTAACCGCCGGCGATGTCCCGATCGAACGAGGCCACCGCCATGCTGCCGTCGAAGGTCATGCCGCGGCGCCGGAAATGGGTGGCGCCGCTCAGGCACCAGACGTCGTCGACAATGACGGTGGTGGTGCGCAGCTGCGCCCAGCGGCCGGGGAAGCCGCGCGGGTGGAACACCGCCACGCGCGCCGCGCCGGCGCTTTGCAGGATGTCCACGGCGTCCTTGCGCTGGGCGATCGCCCTGCGCACAAAGGGCGCGTACGCGGGCGCGAAGTCCGTCTCGCGCGGCAGGCAGACAATCACTTTCAGATTGGGGTTGGCCGCCATCCGGTCCGCTATCTTTTGCGCAAGGTCTATCTCATAGGCGGCGGGCGGGCCGCTGGGCCGCGCGGTGCGGGCGAAACCGGCGGTCTCGATGTAGATCAGTTCATCGGCCTCGCCGATGGCGCGGGTCAGCGCCCAGAGCGAATCGCGGTTGCCGTGCTTGGAGACGAAGAATTCGCGCCGCACCGCGTTGATCAGCCGGTCTTCGTTGGAGATGGTGATGGACGGCGCGCTGCCCAGCCCCAAGGCGGCGGCCAGCTGGTTGAGCAGGTTCTGGAAGGTGATGGGCGAGGACGAGCCCAGCGGGTTGTCGTCGGGCAGCAAGGACAGCTCCGGCGTTTCGCATACCGCGCACACCGTTTCCAGCGCCACGCCCGAGGAGCTGCCGGGCGTGGCCGCCGGCGCGGCGGCGGGCGGGTTGAAGTTGTTGCCGCCGGACATGGCGATCCAGCCCGGCGTGCTGTCTCCGGGCAAGGGAAAGATGGGCTGGACGCGGCGCAGCGCGTGCTGGGCCAGGTCGTAAGCCAGCGCGCCGGTGACGCGCACGCCCGGCGCATGGGTGTCCGGGCCGGCGGGGTTGCCGGGGTTGGCGTTGGCGTGGTCCGCCGATCGGCTTTCGCGCGCCCAGCGGCCGCCGCTGAGCACCGCGTCCCAGTCCAGCCCCGCCGATACGTTGGCGCTGGGGACGCCGGTGACGACGATCGCGTCGAAGCGCGCCATGGTGGGCATGCGCGGCCCTTGGCGCGGCTGGGTTTCGGACATCAGCGCGCGCGCCAGATCCGCCGCGGTGGCCGGGGAGCCGCCCGGCGGCGTCACGGTGCGCGGCAGGCCGAAGAGCGGCACCGGGCAGATGGATTTGATGTTGTCCGGCCAGGCCGCCAGCGGGTCTCCGGCGGCGAAGGGGTCGGCCGGCGCGGCCGCCGGCCCGGCGGTGATGACGGCGCGCTGCGCCACCCACA
>NZ_JBMDJX010000050.1:0-21435 GCF_057809415.1 Chromobacterium sp. FG22
ACGCCACAGGCCGCCGGACAGCCGCCTGTTTGGTGGGTATCGCCTGACGGCTCCACCCACCCTACCCAAACGCGGCCCCAAACACGGCTCCAACCGTAGGGTGGGAGGAGCGCAGCGATACCCACGCGGAAACGAGTTCGACGCCACACCGCCGGACAGCCGGCTACGGCGTCCCCCACATGGTGTGTTGCCTTTGGACGGCCAAAGGCTCCGGCATTGGCGCGCCCACCAAGGCCTGGCGGGCGGTGACCATATTGCTGAAGCCCGCCAGCCGATAACACTGCCGCACACAGGTGTCGCGGTTGGTCCACTTGCCGGACGCCCACATCCGCAACAAGGCGGTACGGGCTGGCTCGTGCTCGCCGCGCCATTGGTCCCAAAGCTCAAAACCCACCTGCGCCCGCCTGATCTCCAGATGAATGCTGGCGGTGTCGGCCGGATGGTCCGGGTGCTCGTCCGTCAACGCAATGGCCCCGATGCGCTCTTCATAGGCGGAGATCAAACTGGCGGCGCGTTTGAGGACGTCGTGGTGCTGGATCAGCAGCCTCATCATGACAATGCTCTCCTTGGCCGCCATCACAACACTCCGTTGACGTGCTCCAGACCGCGTTGCAAACGCTGCTGTATCGGCTCCAGCAAGGCCAGCGCCTTCTCGCTGCTGAACAGCAATGGCTCGTCGCGGCGTTCCAGCAAGGTCAGCAGCGCCAACAGCCCGGTGTGGGCGGCGCGGATGTCCATCACCCCGCTCAGCAAGGCGGAGTCCAGCTGGATATAGCAATCGTTCAATTGGCGGCCCAGATCGCCCAGCAGCAGCACATTGCCGGCGGCGGCGGGCAAGCGCTGAGCACAGGAATGCAGTTGCTCCATCACCGGCGCGGCGGCGGGTTCGGGGCGTTCTCCTGCGTCATGGGGGCAGGCGGGCGGCGGCATTGCGGAGGGAAAGGTAGAGAAGGTCATCACGGTCTCCATGTCATCTTTGGAAACCTGCCCAGGCGAGGCTAGGGCAGGCACATGACAAGGTTGCAAAACCGGCTGACTTTCCAGTGACCGGCAATCCTCTCGGATTCCCTGCCACGGCCCGCCCCGAATGGGTACGGCGTGGCAGCAGACGTAACAGTGCCAAAGCGGACTGTCGTGTCTGCGGGAAAGTCAGTTATGGGTTTGCAAGCCCTGCGCCGTGTGATTGAGCACGACGCGGGACCAAGCCTAAACAGGCTGGGAGGGGGCGTCAAGGGTGGGGGCTTTGATGGACGGTGCGGCTCAGACCGGGGTGGCGAAAATAGATTGTGCTTTTGCTTCTTACTTTTATATGTAGTAAGCAGGGGCAAAAAAATGTGTGTTTAAATTATTAATTTTTCTTTGCCCCTGCTTTATATTTGAATTGGATTCTGTGTGGCTGATATGGGGTGTTTTGGTGCTGATCACTACTTGAAGTTGTCAGCTGATTAATTCCTTTACTTCAAATTTGCACATTACTGGCATCTGTGCATAATTTAAATCTATTCTCCTGAGGAAGGTAATGTAATCATGGTGGTCTTCTGCTTTCGAGAAGTCGTACATGTTTACTAGGTGTATGGTGGTGAAACGAGATATCCCTAATGCCATGAGGTTGAGCATGGCTTTATTGCATGATCCAAATTCTAGATAAATGTGAAATGGTTCAATTTTTTCTGCGGCATGCTTTTGGTTTTTGTTGTTTAAAATAAATCTTAGCATGTCTATGTATGCTGAAAAATACTTCACAAGCTTGAATCGTATTGAGTCATCAAGAATATTAAGAGTGTCTCTTATTATCTTTGAGGCAGGCGTTTCAGGGTAGCTCTCATGAACTTTATTTATTCTATCGGATAAAATTCTCTTGGTTGGATGCCCCCAGATCCAGTTGTGCGCCAGCCAGCCTATTAGAGATGCAAATTTTTTATCTACATTCCATTCGAAGTACTCGTAGAATTTGGAAAAAATAAATTCCATTCTGGCTTTTCCGCCAGGAGTGTATGGTGATATGGGCAGATAAAGATGCAGGTTAACACTACTTTCTAAGTGGTTATATAGATTTTGAAGGGAGTCAGGTCTGATTGCTTGGTTTTTTGATATTATTTCTAGTGGAATTGTTGTTTTGATTTGTGAAATTGAATTTATGGTTTCATTGATTGATGTAGAGTTAATTTCGTTTCTATACGATTCTATAGGTGATGTGTCTTTTGTCGTTAAAATGTCAAAGTATAGCTTCCCTAAAGCAGCTTCTGCGCGGTCTTTGTTTTGCTCTGTAAGCTCCCCTCCTTTAATTAGTTTTTGTAAATCGGTTCCTCCATCCTTCATCACGTCACTAATAGCAGAAGAAATCTCTTGTAGCTTTTCACCTTTGTAAGATTCTTCTCTCCATGTTGATGGGCGAATACACCAAATGTTCCCATGAAATTCTTTTAGTAATCTGCCTGCGCGACCTGCCAGATTTAGGAAGTCTGCTCTTTTCATAGCATGATCACCAGACTTAGGGTCTTCAATGATTATATGCTTTGCGGGTAGGTTCACACCTTGTAATAGAGTGCTTGTACAACATATGATTTTGATGTCACCATTTCGAAATAATCGTTCAACGCCTGATCTTACCAAAGAAGGCATCTTACCATAATGGAATGCAACTCCTCGGCGTAGACAGTTAATTAAAGGGTACTCTGGGTGAATTTCACTTTTGAGAAAGTCTATAAAAACAATAATATCGTCAGATAGGTTGATGCTTTCAGATGCTTTTGCTATTTCTTCTGCGATATTTTCTGCGTCAGATGGAGTGTTCGAGTAAGATATTACGGAGTCTATTTCATTGCTAAGCATGAGTGCTATGTTTGCACGTTGAACAGTTTTGCCTCCTCTAAGCTTGAAATCTAGTGAGTACTCTCCTATGTTTAGATGTTTCTCTCTAGTTAATAAAGCTAGATGCATATGGCTGGGTTTTTTTTCTACCTCAGAAAGAAGTAGGATGTTTTGTGAAACTGGTGATAATGACTCGACAAAATATCGGCCATTTCTATTTCGGCCAAATAGCTCTAGAAAATATGAGGGGTTTTTTATAAGGGGGCTTGCAAACAATATGTCTATGTTAGGGAATTTCGACAGAGCCATGCTAACGGCACTTTCAAGCACAATTCCCCTTTTCCCTTTTTGAATTTCATGAGCTTCATCGACAATGAGAGATGTTATGAACAAGTGTTCCTCTGGCGTATTTAACAAGCTAAGTAGGCGCTCTTGGGTTAAGACATAGATGGCAGCCGTTTTGATTTTTTCTCTTGGAACAGGAAAGGGTGCAGTTTTTACTGCAACATCTTGAATGGAGTTTTCTTTAAGAGTCCTTCTGATTCTACTGGATACTTCAGCTATTAAAGCTCTGGTAGGAACAATGTAAACTATTGATTGCCCCTTTTGTTTTTTTATCTTTCTAATTAAATCTAAATTTAAAATGAAGGATTTGCCTGCGGATGTCGGTGCAGAAAAACTAATAGACTGCTCTTCGTGTAATGACTGGAATAGTTTGTATTGAAAATCTGTTAGTAGAGTGGGAGTGTCGCTGTTAATATAAATAGAGTTTTCAACTTCCCTTGCGATACACTCCAGTTTTAGAACGGAGGAGATAGGTTGGGTTGCATTGTTTAAATATCTATCTCTAAGTAGAGCCCTGCCTGGAAAGTTCCCTATTCTTGAGAGTAGCACTTCCGCGGCATTGACAATTTTCTCGTTTTCACCGTCAGTGACCTCTAGCAGTCTTGTTATTATGTCGTAGCATAGGGCGAGGTCATCGCTGTTGTCTGAGAGGGACAGTATTGAGGCTTGTCCAAATAATGTTGAGATTTCTCTGGAGGAAAAGTATGCGATCTCAACATTTTTCGTGAATTTAGATAGTTGCTTTTTAATGCTACTTATTTCTAAGCGAGAGATTAATTCTTCTAGTTGTGAATTGTTTGTCATTTTAATTCCTGGTTAATTCAAGGCATCGTTAAAAGCATTTCTAAATTCTACGACAGATGGAAATGGAATGAAGAAAACTTCGAAGCGTAAGTGTTTTTTGTTAAACGCATCGAATTTACTCTGTAATAAATTCACAAGGCGAGGTGCGTCGTCTGAAAATTTATTTAAAAAATCATTCTCTAACTCTTTAGCTCCGGTCCCAAATATCTCTGTAAACTTCCTAAAGTCATACCCAATAAGGCATGCGTGATTAATTCTAACGTTTGGTCCTGGTTGTCCATGGATGATTAGCGATGAAATAGCTTGTTTTGTTTCTTCGTCGGCATACTTGAAATGCTTTGTGGTCATGGTGAACTCATGCTCAAACATTTCTATATCATGAAATTCGTTTATGCTTTTAAGTGCAGAATCAATTGCATCTGATGATTTTTTATAAAGTTTTGACTCTCCAAAATAAAAATCTACTACTTGATCTTTCCCGTTGAAGCGAGCATGTATTCCATCTGATCCCTTTACTTCATCTTTGTGGTTGGTTTTCAATTCCATTTTTGAGACTACCTGAGGTGCTTTTAATATTGATTCAATTAAAAAGAACAGCAGGATTTCTCCAGCTTCTCCTGTCTTGTCGGGAGATTCGTCGGTAATGTCAGGGTGTCGAAAAAGTCGTCGAGCTTCTCTAGTTAGTTGAGTGGCTTGTTGTGTAGTAAGTACGTCAGATCTATTTTTGGATGAAATACAGTAATCGATAATGTATGAGTATAATAAATTGGCTAAAGCCTTCATCATTGGCTGGCCATTTCCATCGAATTTTAAATAATGGAGCCTAATTTCTGCAGAAATTCCATTTATGGTGTATGTATGTTGCATTATTCCGATGCACTGATCGTGTTCTGCTTTTTCTATAGATCCATGATTATTTATACTCTGATACTGATGCATTTAAGATCTCCATCTTGTACGCATAAATAAAACACTGTATTGGTTGAAATTAATTCACTTTTGATTGATGTTTTGATTTTGATCAATCCGTAAAATTACTTAATGTGTCTGTTGTGGTAGGCTAAATTTTTATTTGTAAATCTATCGATATCTTCTCACAAAACTATACCGTTTGCATGGTGCGGTGAAGCGTTTTCTGCTTGTGGAACATGACTTACATATGGCTGCAGGTCGAAAAATACTTGGATATGGAGGATGTAAGCTAAGGGGGAAGAGTAGTTAACTCTAATGCTGATTTTTTTACAGAGAGCAATTTACATGGCGCTTTGCTCTAATTTATTGATTTCAAATGAATTTATTGATGTTCGGCGGAGGGTGTAGAGGGCTGTTGAGTGTCCAGCTTGTCTACATTGGGGTGGATAACCTCACTGTAAGGGGGAGGTAAGGTTGAATTAGTGAGGGCTTTTTGAACATGAAGACCCTTACATCTAAGTTACTAAAATTTTTTGTGATGGAAGAGGCGCTTTACGTTTAAGAAATGGGGATGACTTAGCGAGCCTGCTAGCCTTTCAACTGCAGAATATCTTTCTATAGCGAAGCTCTCGTGAGACTGGTTTTCACCCCGCTCCCTCCACCCGATTCCGCCCATTCGCCTTGGCCCGATACAAGGCTTCGTCCGCGCGCTGGACGATGGTTTCGTGGGTGGCGTCGTCGTCGCGCGCAGTGGCCGCGCCTATGCTGACGGTGACGACGCCGGCCACGGTGTCGGAGGCGGCGGACACCGCCGCGCGCACCCGTTCGGCCAGCACCAGCGCGCCTTCGGCGTCGGTGTCCGGCAGCAGGAGCAGGAACTCCTCGCCGCCGTAGCGGGCGGTGAAGTCCGTGGCGCGGGCCGCGCCGTTCAGGGCGGCGGCGATCTGTTGCAGCACCTGGTCGCCCACCGCGTGGCCGTGGTTGTCGTTGACGCGTTTGAAGTGGTCGGCGTCCAGCAGCAGCACGGAGTAGGGCGCGCGGCTGCGGTGATAGCGCTGGTATTCCGCCGTCAGCCATTCCGTGGCGGCCATGCGGTTGCCCAGGCCGGTCAGCGCGTCGTGGCGCGCCATCTGCTCCAGTTGCGCCGCTCTTTCCTCCAATTGGCGTTTGGCTTGGCTCAGCGCTTCCGTGCGTTCCTCCACTTTTTGTTCCAGGCCGGCGTTGGCGGCGGCCAGCTCGCCGCGGCGCGCCAGCAGGGCGGCGGTCATCTGCCGCATGGCCTGGGCCAGTTGTTGCAGTTCGCGGGCGCCGCTGCGCAAGCTCCAGTCCGCTTCTTCGTCGCCGGCGCTGACGCGCTGGGCGGTGCGGGCCAGGGTTTCCAGCGGGCGGCTGAAGGCGGTGGCCAGCCGGTAGACCACGATCATCAGCAGCAGGGTGATGATCAAGCCGGGCAGGGTCAGCGCGGAGCGCAGCCGGCTGAGGGCGGCAAAGGCTTGCGGCGGCGGCTGGCGGACGATGACGCGCCAGCCGGGGCCGGGGGCGTCGTCTATCGCGGCGTCGGCGTAGAGGTAGGTTTCGCCATCCGCCCAGTCGCCTTGTTGGTAGCCGGGGCCGCTCAGCGGCGCGGGCATGTCCGCCTGGTCCGGCGCGCCGGGCGGGAACAGCGGGGTGTTGTTCTGGTTGACGATGAAGACTTGCGGCGCGTCCCCGGCGCTGCCGCGGGGCAGGCGGTCGTCGATCAGCGTCGCCACCCAGGCCCAGGCGCTTTGGGCGGCCAGCGCGCCGCGCAGCTTGCCGGCCTCGTCATGCAGCGGGGCGGCGAATTCAATGCGGGGAGACGGCGCCTTGCCGCTGGCGGAGACGATGCGGCCGTCCGGCGCGATCACGCCCAGCCAGGCGTAGTCCGGGTTGTGCAGCCTGATGTGTTCCAGGCCGCCGCGCAGCGCCGGGCTGTCCAGCGGGGCGCTGAGGAAGACGGGGGTTTGGGTGTGCAGGGCCAGTTCTCGCCGCCTTTGGCTGAGGCCGGCGGCCAGGGATTTGGCGATGCCGCGCGCGGTGGCCTGCAAGGCTTCGCCCTTGTCTTGCAGCAGGCCCTGGTTCAGTTGCGGTTCCAGCGCGGTGTCCAGCAAGGAGGCGAGCAGGAACAGGCCGCCGAACAGCAGGCTGAGCCGCAGCCGGAAACTGCGCGGCGAGAGCTGGGAGAGAAGCTTCATCTTGGTGCGGCCAATGGGGTGGTACAGCTTTATGTTTGTATCCACGGGCGCGGGATTGCAAGGCGGGAGGCGGGGTAAAAAGAGCGCGGCCAGCGTGGGCCGCGCGAAAGGAGGGGATGGGGGTGTGCGGTAAGCGGCGCTGAGAACCTGTTTACGATCTGCTGCGCGTGGTGGAGCGTTACACGGTGAGTACCGCTTCGAAATGCTGATGTACCCCGCGTACATTCCACTTTCTCAGCGGTTTTCGCCTAGCGCGCGAGATCGCAAACACGTTCTTAGAGCGGCCAACAAAATCTCTGAGGCAAGGTGCGCCGACGCTGCATCAGGGGGTTTTCGCCGTTTTTACTTTTCGGTGAGGCCGCCGCCCAGCGCCTTGTACAGCGCAATGGCGTTGCTCAGTTCGCCGCGGCGCAGGTCCAGCAGCCCTTGTTGGGCGGCGTAGAGTTGGCGTTGGGCGTCCAGCAGTTCCAGCCGGCCGTCCACGCCGGCGCGGTAGCGCTGGCCGGAGAGGTCGGCACGGCGTTCGGCGCTGGCCACCGCGCGCGCCTGGGCGTCTATCTGGCGGCTGAAGGTTTCGCGGCCGGCCAGGCCGTCGGCCACTTCGCGGAAGGCGATCTGGATGGCGCGTTCGTATTCGGCCACGGCGCTGGATTTGCGCACTTCCGCCAGCCGCAGTTCGGCGCGCAGCCGGCCGCCCTGGAACAGCGGGATGTTGATTTGCGGCGCAAAGCTCCATACGTGTTGGCCGCCGTCGAACAGATTGCGCAGGCCAGGGCTGAGGAAGCCGGCGGAGGTGCTCAGCGACAGCCGCGGGAAGAAGGCGGCGCGCGCGGCGCCGATGTCGGCGTTGGCGGCTTCCAGCTGTTGTTCGGCTTGCAGGATGTCCGGGCGGCGGAACAGCAGCTCGGAGGGCAGGCCGGCGGCCAGCCGGGTCACCACCGGCTGGCGGTCCAGCGGCAGCGGCTCGGGCAGGTCTTCCGGCGGTTCCGCGCCCAGCAGCAGGCGCAGCGCGTTGCGCGCCTGGTCCGCCGCGCGGGCGCGGGCTTCCAGGTCGGCGTCGGCGCTGGCCACCTGGCCTTCGGCCTGGGCCACGTCCAGGCCGCCGGCCTGTTGCGCGTCCTTGAGCCGGCGCGCCAGCGCCAGCGATTGCCGCCAGTCCGCCTGGGTGCGTTCCGCCAGCGCCAGTTGTTCGCGCGCCAGCCGTTCCGCGAAGTAGGCGTCCGCCACCGCGCCCACCAGGGCGATCTGGGCGGCGCGGCGGCCGTGGTCGGTGGCCAGGTAGCGGGCGAAGGCGGCGTCGGACAGCGCGCGCACGCGGCCGAACAGGTCAATCTCAAACGCGCTGACGCCCACGTTGACGCCGTACTGGTTTTGCACGGCGGCCGGGGTGAACGGATCGGTTTCGCGGTTGGCCGGGCTGCGCTGGCGGTTGAGGCCGGCGCCGGCGTCCACGGACGGCAGCCGCGCGGCGCGCTGGATGCCGTATTGGGCTTCGGCGGCTTCCACGTTGAGAGCGGCCAGGCGCAGGTCGCGGTTGTTGCGCAGCGCCAGCTCTATCAGGCTTTGCAGCCGGCGGTCGCCGAACATGGCGCGCCAGCCCAGGTCGGCGGCGTTGGCGTTGGCATCGTCCGCGGCCGTCGTGGCGTAGCGGGCCGGCACCGGCGGCTCCGGCTTGCGCAGCGGCTGGGTCAGCGAGCAGGCGGAGACGCTTAAGGCCAGGGCCAGGGGGAGGAGCGCTTTCATGATTCAACTTTCTGTTCCGCGGCCGGACGCGGTTTGCGCCAGTTGGCGATGCGCGCTTGCGCGCTCATCACGACCACGAAGAATACGGGTACGAAGAAGATGGCCAGCACGGTGGCGGTGACCATGCCGCCGAACACGCCGGTGCCGATGGCATTCTGGGTTTCGGCGCTGGCGCCGGTGGCCAGCATCAGCGGCAGCACGCCCAGGCCGAAGGCCAGCGAGGTCATCAGGATGGGGCGCAGCCGCAGCCGGGAGGCTTGCACCGCGGCGTCCACCAGGCTCTTGCCTTCTTCATGCAGTTGTTTGGCGAACTCGATGATCAGGATGGCGTTCTTGGCGGACAGGCCAATCACGGTGATCAGGCCCACTTTGAAGAACACGTCGTTGGGCATGCCGCGCAGCATCACCGCGCCGATGGCGCCGATCAGGCCCAGCGGCACCACCAGCATCACGGACAGCGGGATGGCCCAGCTTTCGTACAGCGCGGCCAGCACCAGGAACACCACGATCATGGACAGCGCCATCAGCATGGGGGCCTGGGCTGCGGATTGGCGTTCCTGCAGCGATTGGCCGGTCCAGGCCAGGGCGAAGCCGGGCGGCAGTTGCGTGGCCAGCCGTTCCATCTCGGCCATGGCCGCGCCGCTGGAGTAACCGGGCGCGGCGCCGCCGGACAGGCGGGCGGACGGGTAGCCCTGGAAGCGCACCAGTTGCAGCGGGGTTTCGGACCAGGCCGGGCGCACCACTTCGGACAGCGGCACCATGCCGCCGCTGGCGTTGCGCACGTAGAGCTTGAGCACATTGTCCAGCTGCATGCGCGCCGGCGCGTCGGCCTGGATGATGACTTGCTGCATGCGGCCGGCGTGCGGGAAGTCGTTGACGTAGGTGGAGCCCATGGCGGTGGACAGGGTGTCGCTGACGCTGTTGAAGGACACGCCCAGCGCCTCGGCCTTTTGCCGGTCTATGTCCAGGCGCACGCTGGTGCCGGCCGGCAGGCTGTCCGGGTAGACGCCCTGGACGATTTTGCTGCGGGAGGCCAGTTCCAGTAATTGGGCTTCGGCCGCTTTGAGCGCGGCGTGGCCCTGGTTGGCGCGGTCTTGCAGCCGCAGGCTGAAGCCGGAGCTGGTGCCCAGTTCGTCGATGGCCGGCGGCAGCAGGCTCATCGCCGCGCCTTCCGTGACGGCGGACAGGCGATGTTGGGCGCGCATGGCTTCTTCCACGGTGCTGCTGTCGCCGCGTTGTTTCCAGTCTTTGAGCACGGCGAAGTTCAGCGCCGCGTTGGGGCCGGAGCCGGAGAAGCCGTAGCCGATGATGGAGATGCTGGACTGGAGCGCAGGGCGCGTCGCCAGATGGTCATCGAGCGTTTTAACCACGTCGCGGGTGCGCTCGACGGTGGCGTCCGCGGGCAAGAGAAAGCTGGTCATGAAATAGCCCTGGTCTTCTTCCGGCAGGAAGGAGGAGGGCAGCGCCTTGAAGCCGGCGGCCAGCGCGCCGGAGATGGCCAGGAACAGCAGCATCACGCGGCCGGCGCGGCCTATCAGCCGGCCTACGCGGGTTTCGTACCAGGCGGTGAGCTGGGCGAAGCGGCGGTTGAACCAGCCGAAGAAGCCGCGCTTTTCATGGTGTCCCTGCGGGATGGGCTTGAGCATGGTGGCGCACAGTGCCGGGGTCAGCGTCAGCGCCAGCAGCGCGGAGAACAGGATGGCCACAGCCATGGACAGGGAAAACTGTTGGTAGATCACGCCCACGGAGCCGCTGGACAGGGCCATGGGGATGAAGACGGCGGTGAGCACCAGGGTGATGCCGACGATGGCGCCGGTGATTTCCTTCATGGCTTTGGAGGTGGCGTCCCGCGGGGACAGGCCTTCTTCCGCCATCAGCCGTTCCACGTTTTCCACCACCGCGATGGCGTCGTCCACGATGATGCCGATGGCCAGCACCATGCCGAACATGGTCAGCACGTTGATGGAGAAGCCGGTGGCCAGCATCACGGCGAAGGTGCCCAGCATGGCCACCGGGGCGACGATGGCCGGAATCAGGGTGTAACGCGCGTTTTGCAGGAACAGATACATCACCAGGAAGACCAGCACCATGGCTTCCAACAGGGTCTTGATCACTTTTTCGATGGAGATCTTGACGAAGGGCGCGGTGTCGAAGGGCACGGAGTAGCTGATGCCGGCCGGCATGGAGGTGCTCAGCTCGGCCAGCCGCGCCCGCACCGCTTCCGCGGTTTTGACCGCGTTGGCGCCCGGCGCCAGCTGCACGCCGGCGAAGGAGGCGGGCTTGCCGTTTTCGCGGCTGACGAAGCTATAGCCCTGGGAGCCTATCTCCACCCGCGCCACGTCGCCCAGCACCACTTTGGAGCCGTTGGCGTTGGCGCGCAGCACGATGGCGGCGAACTCTTCCGGCGCGGTCAGCTGGCCTTGCACGGTGAGCGGCACGGTGACGCGCTGGCCGGGCAGGGCGGGCGCGGCGCCCAGGCTGCCGGGGGCGATCTGGACGTTTTGCTGGGCGATGGCGGCGGTGAGCTCGCTCATGGACAGGCCGTAGGTGATCAGCTTGGCCGGGTCCACCCAGACGCGCATCGCTTGTTCCGTGCCGAACTGTTGGACGCGGCCCACGCCTTCGATGCGGCGCAGTTCTTCGGCGATATTGCGCGACAGGTAGTCGCTGAGCGCGCCTTCGTCGAAGCGGCCGCTGTCCGAGCGCAGGCCGATCAGCATCAGGAAGCCGGAGGAGGCGGATTCCACCATCACGCCGTTCTGGCGCACCGGGGCGGGCAGCCGCGGCTCCACCGCCTTGAGTTTGTTCTGCACGTCCACCTGGGCCAGCTCCGGGTCCGTGCCCGGCTTGAAGGTGACGGTGATCTGGGCGATGCCGGAGGTATCGGCCGAGGATTCGAAATACAGCAGGTTCTTGACGCCGGACAGCTCGCGCTCGATCAGGCTGAGCACGCCGTCGCTCATGGTCTGCGGCGTGGCGCCGGGGTAGCTGGCGGTGATGGTGACCGAGGGCGGCGCCACCGAGGGGTAACGCGCGATCGGCAGCTGCGGGATGGCGATCACCCCCAGCAGGATGATGAACAGGGCGATCACCCAGGCGAACACCGGGCGGCGGATGAAGAATTGAGACATGGCGGCTTCCTTCGATCAGCGCTTGGCCGCGGGCGCGGCTTCGCTGGCGGCCACCACGGCGCCGTCGGCGAGGCGTTCCATGCCCTCGACCACGACCTTCTGCCCGGCGCGCAGGCCGGAGCGGATGCGGTATTGGCGGTTGGCCAGTTCGCCCAGCTCCACCACGTTCAGCCGCGCCTGGTTCTTGGCGTCCACGGTCCACAGTTGGGTTTTGCCGCCGATGCGCACCACGGCCTGCTGCGGCACGGTCAGCGCCGCCGCGTAGCTGGCGCGCGGCACGCGAGCGCGGACGAACATGCCGGGCAGCAACCGCCGCTCTGGGTTGTCCACCAGCACGCGCAAGAGCACGTCGCCGGTGCCGGCGTCCACGTTGACGCCGGAGAACAGGATGCGGCCGTTGAGGCCGTAGGGCGCGCCGTCGTCGCGCAGGATGGACACCGGCAGGCCGCCGCCGGCGTTGTCCGGCTGGGCGGCCAGGCTTTGGCGCACGGCTTCCAGCGCCGCCGCCGGCTGGCGCACGTCCACGTACACCTGGTCTATCTGTTGGATGCGGGCCATCGGGGCGCCGTCGGCGCCGCCCACCAGCGCGCCCTCGGTGACCAGGGCCTGGTCGATGCGGCCGGAGATGGGCGCTTCCACGCGGGAGAATTTCAGGTCCAGCTGGCGGCGGGCCAGCGCGGCGCGCGCCTGGGCCACGTCCGCGGCGGCCTGATCGCGCTGGGACGCGGCGTCGTCGTAAACCTGGCGGCTGACGGCGTCGGTTTCCACCAGCGGCTTGAGGCGGGCGGTTTGCACCCGCGCGCGCGCCAGCGCGGCCTCGGCGCGTTGCAGCGCGGCGGCGGCGGTGTCCACTTCCGCCTTGAACGGCGCCGGGTTGATCTGGAACAGCGGCTGACCGGCGCGCACCTCGGTGCCTTGCTCAAATTGCCGGCGCAGCACAATGCCGCTGACCTGGGGGCGGATTTCCGCCACCCGCACCGCAGCCACGCGGCCGGGCAGGTCTTCGCTCAGCTTGAGCGGGGCCGGGGCCGCGCTGAGGGTGCGCACCGGGATCGCCGGCGGCGGCGTTTGGGTCTCGGCCTGTCCGCAGGCGCTCAGCAGCGCCGCCGCCAGCAGGCAGCCGCCGCCGTAGAGGCTGGCTCGTTTACTCTTCATTTCCACTCCAATCAGGCTTGGGCGGCGGGCCGCCCGTAAAAAATATGCGGCAGTATGCCGGGGCCGGATGGGGTTTTTCGTGTGGTAGCATGGAGATTCGATGGAGATGCAAACAGGATGCGAAATCGGCGCCATGACTCAGACAATGCGACCGTCCGGCGGGGCTCAAGACCGTCAGGCCTTGATCCTCGTCGCTGAAGACGAACCCGAGATCGCGGAGATTCTCACCGCCTATCTGACCCGCAGCGGCATGCGCTGCGCGCACGCGGCGGACGGCCGGCAGGCGCTGGAGCTGCATCTGTCGCTGAAGCCGGATCTGGTCTTGCTGGATGTGCAGATGCCGCGGGCCGACGGCTGGCAGGTGTTGGCGGAAATCCGCCACCGCGGCGACACGCCGGTGATCATGCTGACGGCGCTGGACCAGGACATCGACAAGCTGATGGGCTTGCGCATCGGCGCGGACGACTACGTGGTCAAACCCTTCAATCCCGCCGAGGTGGTGGCGCGCACGCAGGCGGTGCTGCGCCGCTCCATGTCCGGCGCGCGTCAGGCGGAGCCGCGCGTGCTGCGCGCGGAGCCGTTCGAGATCGATCTGGAAAACCACGAAGTGGCGGTGCAGGCCGGCAAGCAGCGCCATGTGCTGACGCTGACCCTGACCGAATTCAAACTGCTGGCGCAACTGGCGCGCGCGCCGCGGCGGGTGTTCAGCCGCGCGGAGCTGCTGGCCGCCTGCCTGCCGGAAGGCGACGCCTTGGAGCGCACCGTGGACAGCCACATCAGCAAGCTGCGCAAGAAGCTGGAGGAGTGCGGCGTGGACGGCGTGCCGGTGGGCGTGCGCGGCGTGGGTTACAAGCTGTGGGGCGCGGAATGAGGCTGGAGGGGCTGAGCCGGCAGATCGCGCTGTCGATGGCGACGATGGCCTTCTGCGTGACCGTGCTGGTGGTGGTGACCGGCTTCACTTTCTACTATGTGGCGATGACCTACTGGCCGGTGCATTTCGAGACGCCGGGCTGGAAGATGACGATGCCGGAATGGGTGTGGCT
This sequence comes from Chromobacterium sp. FG22, assembly GCF_057809415.1. Classification (NCBI taxonomy): domain Bacteria; kingdom Pseudomonadati; phylum Pseudomonadota; class Betaproteobacteria; order Neisseriales; family Chromobacteriaceae; genus Chromobacterium; species Chromobacterium sp. FG22. The sequence continues at coordinate 14,158 of NZ_JBMDJX010000050.1, forward strand.
GCTGTCCAGCACCGTGGCGGGCCTGGCGCTGTCGGTGGTGATGGGCCTGCGTCTGGCGCGCCGCATCCTGGTGCCGCTCAACTCGGTGGCGGAGGGCATACGCCGCGTGGCTCAGGGCGATCTGGACGCGCGCGCGGCGGCCGGGGACCGTTCGCTGCGCGAGGCGGCGGCGCTGGCCGACGACTTCAACGCGCTGGCGGGCCAGTTGCAACGCATGACCAAGGAGCAGGCGTTCTGGAACGCCGCCATCGCCCATGAGCTGCGCACCCCGGTGACGGTGCTGCGCGGACGGCTGCAAGGGCTGGCGGAAGGGGTGTTCACCCCGGACGAGAACCAGTTCCGCCGGCTGCTGGCCCAGGTGGAGAGTCTGGCGCATCTGATCGAGGACTTGCGCGTGATCAGCCTGGCGGAAAGCGGGCATCTGGACATAGAGATGCGGGACACCGATCTGGCCGCCGAAGTGCGCGCGGTGGTGGAGGTGTTCGAGGACGCCTTGTTGGCGGCCGGCTTGCAGGCGGTGCTGGATCTGGACGAGCGCCCGGCGCATTGCGATCCGGTGCGCATCCGTCAGGCGCTGCTGGCCTTGCTGGACAATGCGCGCCGTTACGCCCAGCCCGGCCTGGTGCGGGTGCGGCTGCGCATGGAGGACGGCCTGTGCAGCTTGCGGGTGGAGGACGAGGGGCCGGGCATTCCAGACGATTTCGCGCCGCACGCCTTCGAGGCCTTCCGCCGCGCGGACGCGGCGCGGCAAAGCGGCAAGGGCGGCAGCGGCCTGGGGCTGGCGGTGGTGGCCGCCATCGCGCTGGCTCACGGCGGCGAGGCCCGTTGCAGCCGCGTGGGCGGCGGCAGCCGCTTTGAGCTGAGCTGGCCGCAGCCGGCGTCTTAACCGGCTGGGCGCGCAGCCCGCTTCATGAACACAAGCTCCGGGTCGCCGTCGTCCAGATTGTCGATGCGTCCGCTTTCCCGGAAGCCCAGCTTGTCCAGCAAGCGCCGCATCGGCAGATTGGATTCATTGGCGGAGGTGAACAGCTTGTCGCCCGCGCATCGCCGTTCAAACTCCGCCATCAAGGCGCTGGCCACGCCGCGGCCTCTGGCGGTTTCCGCCACCATCAGCAGCGGGATGAAACGCTGTTGAAAGAAGGAGCGGTCCAGAATGCCGTAGCCCAGCGCCTCCTCGGCCTCGGCCAGCCAGCAGCTTTGCGCGGCGATGGCCTCGCCCAGCATCCTGCGCCGGGCGGGGTCCCGCTGCGCGATGGCGTCGACGCCGATCAGGGCCGGCAGGTCCGCCGCTTGCGCGGCTCGTATCTTGAGATCCAGTTTGAGCATGGCTTGCATGTGGTCATCCCGCGCCCGCTTTCAAGGCCGCGTTGATGGTTTTCCACTGCCGGGCGGCGCCGGCGATGAAGAGCAGCAGCAGGACGCCGGTGGCGATCTGGAGGGCGGGCGCGTCGGGGCTGGACAAGAGGGGATGGCCCAAGGGCAGCCGGGTGGAGGTTTCCGTGACGGCCGGAATCCAATGGAACAGGAAGGTGGCGGACAAGCCGACGGCGGACGCATGGGCGGCCTTGCCGCCGAAAAGGCCCTTGAACTCCGCCAGCAGCGCCAGCAGCAGGACGACCAGCGTGATCAGGGCCAAGGCGTGCGGCTTGCCGAAGCCGCCGTGCTGAAAAATGCCCAGGGCGGTGACGCAGCTGATCACGGTGCCGATCACATAAGCCTGGCCCAGGCGATTGCGCGGGCTGATCCTGCCGTCGCGCCACAGCGCGATGGCGCCGAAAGCGACCGCCAGCAGGCTGACGGCGGTATGAAAGATCCCCAGCGGGGTGAGTCCATATAGCATTTGGATCTCCTTGCTCATAAAGGCTTGGATGCGGCCGGGCCGGAGTCTTGCCGGCCCAGGCTTTGCTGCCACAGCACTATCACTATAAGACCTATGGCCATCACGCATTCCAGCCGGAAGAAATCCAGGCAGGACAGCAATTGCGATTGCTGCGTCAGTTGCCCCGCCAGCACGGCCATTCTTTGTTTGGCGCTCAGCTCCGGCAAGGCTTGCTGCAATTGGTCCAGCGCGGCGTTGAACGCCGGGTTGAGCATGCTGAAGCCCTCGGACAGGCGCTGGTAGTGCAAGGCGTTGCGCGCTTGCAGAAACACTGTACTGGCGGCCACCCCCATGGACAGCGACAGCTGACGGACGATGTTCTTGGTCTGGTAGGCGCGGGCGAAGTCGGGCTGATCGATATGGCTGAAGGTGGCCTGCGCCACCGCCATGATGAACAGGGACATGAAGCCGCCGTTGCAGATCAGGATGCTTACGATCAGGCTGGCCGGCGCGTTTTGATTGAGGCCGGACATCAACACGCCGTAGAGCAGCAGCAGGCAGCAGGCCGCCGCCATCATGGCGCGCACGCCGCGCGCCCGGCGCTTGAGCAATAAGAAGGCGTAGAGCGTGGAAAACAGGATGCCGGCGACAAAGCTCACTGACAGCAAGCGCCCGGTTGTCGGCAGATCAAAGCCCAGCGCCTGCTGCGCCATCACCGGCAGGATGTAGCTGTTGGCGGAAACCAGCAGATAGCAGCAGCTGTAAAAGCCCAGGCCGGCCAGGTAGCGCAGCTGGAGCAGGGCTTTCTTGCGCAGCGGGCGCCGCCGGCGGTGGTATTGCCAGCCCCAGCCGGCCAGCAAGGCCAGCGCGAGGATGGCCAGCAGCCATTCGGGCCGGGAGAAGAAATCGTAGGGCAGCTGTTGAATCAGCCATTGCAGCGCCAGCACGCCGACAATCATGCACAGGAAGGCGCGCGAGCCCTGGGTGTGCGGATGGGCCGGTTCCGCCCGCTGGCTGAGCAGCCGGGTGGCCGGCCAGGCCAGCGCCAGCGCCGGCAGCACGGCGAAGAAAATCCAGCGCCAGTCCTGGCGGCTGATCAGTTCCGCGCCCAGCAGCGGGCCGCAGGCGGAGCCCAGCATCAGCGCATAGCCGAAACAGAGCAGGCCCAGCATCTTGCTCTTGTCCGTCAGCGCGTTCACCTCCACCCGCGCCGCGGTGAAGAAAGCCGCCCCGCCCAGGCCTTGCAGCGCCCGGCCCAGTATCAGCTGGCTGGGGCTATTGGCGAAACCGCAGGTCAGCGCGCCGACGCCGAACACGATGATGGACAGGCGGATATAGCGCCGCATGCCCAGGCGGCGGCTCAGCCATTCGTGCTGCAACAGCACCAGAACGGCGGCGCTGGCGTAAGCCATGGCCGCATAGCTGAACTCCTCCGGCGCGGCGCCCACGCCGCCCATCACCTGGCTGGAGGCGAAGTTGAGCAGGCCGTTCTGGAAGAACTCCAGACAGGCGATCAGCATGATGGAAATCAGATACCAGGGCGTGGCTTGCGTGCGTTCGGCGTTCATGGGCTCGGGACTCGGGAGGGTGTCCCCATTATCGGAGCCGGCTATAATTCAATGAAATCGATTGTTTACATGGTATCTATCGAAATGACTGATATAGATGCGGTCTGGCTGCGCCGCCTGGATCTCAACAATATGGTGGCCTTGCACACGCTGCTGAGCACGCGCAGCGTCAGCCAGAGCGCGCGGCTGCTGTGCCTGGGGCAGCCGGCGGTCAGCCATCTGCTCAAGCAGCTGCGGGAGCAGTTGCAGGACGCCTTGTTGTACCGGCACGGCCAGCGCATGATGCCCACCCCGTTCGCCGAGGCCTTGCTGCCTGAATTGGACGCCTGGCTGGGCGCCGGCGAGCGCCTGTTCCGGCAGCGGCCCGTGGACCTGGAAACAGTGGAAAGAACGGTGCGGCTGGCCTTGCCGGACGCGCTGGAGGCCGCCTTGCTGCCCGGCTTGCTCGGGGCCTGCCGCGAGCGGGCGCCGGGCCTGAGCGTGGATGTGGCGGCCTTGTCCGCCGCTCAGGCGCTGGCGGCGCTGGAATCGGCGCAGATTGATTACGCCGTCGGCTACTTTCCCTTCCCCACGCCCCGGCTGGAACGCCAGACCCTGCTGCGCAGCGGCTTCGCCTGCCTCTATCACCGCGGACAGCTGCAATTGCCGGCCGTGGTGGGCGCGGAGGAAGTGGCGGCTTGGCCGCATGTCTACACCTCTTACATCGGCGAAGCGCTCAGCCTGATAGACCATTACCTGCAACTGCGCGGCTTGCAGCGCCGCGTCCTGGCGCGCGCCGCCAGCCTGCTGGCCATTCCGCCGATACTGGCGGCGGTGCCGGCGGTGGCGGTGCTGCCCTCCGTGGTTTGCGCCATCGTCGGCCGGCATCAGGCGGGCATGGCGCGCGCGCAGATAGACGAGCCGAGCTTGCGGATCGATGTGGAGTTGTTATGGCATCCCAGGGTGAACGACGATCCGGTACATCAATTCGTGAGGACCGAGCTGGCCGGGCTGTGCGCGGGCGGCCGGATCGCGCCGGATGGCGCTGAGGGGGAGGACATGGCGTAAAAAACCGCGCCGTTTGCCGGTCGCGGCTTTTTTGATCTGCGGCGCTTGCTGCTTTGCAAGCAGAGGTGGCCCGACAGGGATTGAATTGGATTGAAAACCCATTGTTTATAAATTGATTTCATTTCTTACGGTCGATAATGTACCCCTAAAGATACCCCCAGTACTATTTTTTGCTGGCAGGAATGGCAGTTTTCGACACAGAGCTGATGCTGACCATACCTCCGCTAAGGTACCGGTTCTCGGCCGAAGCGGACACTGAGGGCACTTGGCTGGGCAGTCCGCTCCTGACCCAAAGCAGTCGGTGCCTTCATGAAAAAGCGGACACTAACGTTTGAATTCACCGGCGCTGCGCGGCTTTAGCGCGCAGCGTCCGGTGGAATGAGAGGTTAGACCTAGAACCCTTTTATGGTAAGTGACTGGTTGGCGGTTTCAATCAAGCTCCCCAAGAAGTCTGAGACACCATTTAGGTATCTCTGCATTTCGAGCGGCACATCTTCGAGTTTTTTACCTTGATAGGGCAAAAAGTACGCGAAGGTGACCAGGCGACTATTAACTACCGGATCATGCTTAATGGAATTATTGAGGACTCGACACTCATCGGCGTTTACGAAGTTTTCGCACTCCCTCAAATTTATTCCGATGGCCTCAAATTCAGTCAAGAAGTTATCCCAACGATATGGGGCCGATACATCTTCTGGTTTGCAGCTATCTGTAAGGCCTTTGAACCCGCGATAAACCTTTCCTAAGAATTGCTCTGCAATGGCCCAGAGACCGACTACTGCCATGTGGTCGACGAAGCTGATGACTCTTTTGTTTTCAATATCTTTTGCAATTACGGCGTCAAACAGCTGGGACTTCTGATACTCCTCGAATGACTCTATGTCGCCAGTGAGTTTGATGTCCTTGAGGTTAAGAGCATCAAGTTTTTCTTCAATATGGGTGATTTCCTTATAGACGATTTGATGGATCCTACAGAAGTCGAATAGCCTCCAATGCAGCTCTCCTTGCAACGCGCCTAAAGGCCCTGCAATGTTGCATATAAATGGAATTGGCCCATCCTCCGTGCCGGGAGGAAATTGCGAAACGGAAAATATTGGGGTGTGTGTCATAGGATGTAGGGTCTAACGTTTGACGTGAGGGGCCGCCGTAGCGGCAAAGCCGCGAAGGGAACCTGTAAGCGCAGCTTGCAGGCGGTCCCTCTCGACGAAGTGGCGTGTGTGCCATTTGCTCCAGTTAAAAATTTGTTAACGCGGACGTCTCGATAACCGATTTGGGCGTACCCCCAGTAGATGACGTTTGCCAACCCGTGCAGGACGTCTTTTTGATTTGACGAAGTCAGCTGACTGTGTATGTGTGTTTCCACTGCAGTCATACTTGCGGCAGCTACTGGTGCATTGACAGAAAAATCAAAATAAACTGCAGGAAAGCCGTAGTGTTTGATTGCTGCCTGCAGGTCAGCTACCTGTTGCATAGTTAATGCCACTGAATCCTCCGGATGCATAACGTAGAGCTAACCGGCACTGCGCGGCTTTATCGCGCAGCGTCCAGCGACCGAAGGGAGCGAGGTTGAGCGCCATGTTAGGCCCGCGCATGCAGTCTCACGAGATGCTTCATGAATGACGAGGTGATTTCAAGAACGAACTCAATTTCTTCTTCGATGACCGCGTCGTCGTGTTTGACGTACGTGTTGTGATACTTGGCGTAGTAGTCAACGAGTTTGACGAACATGTTTGCCAGTTCTGGCGATCCGCCGCGGCTCTTGATGTACCCACCCAAGAACGAAATTTGATTCTCAAGGGACTTCTCATTCTGAAGGAGGGCACAGAGAAGTTTTTCTAGCCCGAGTCGGAGATCGTCGAGCAAGTTTCGTTTGAAGGCGCCGTGCTGATACTTCTCCAGCGCCTGTCCATACAAAGACAACGCTTCTGGGAATCCACTAAGCCAGTGTTTGGTTTCCTCAAGAAGTGTCTCGTTTACCTCGGAGGGTGTGTCTTTTGGGTCAAGGTGCCCATAACGCGTTACCAGCTTGACCTTGAGAGCCTGCCGCTCCTTGTTTGGCACGAGGCCGAAGGAGGTATGGTCGCAAAGCTCCTTCAGAATCCGGTAGCGCTGTTTTGGCGAGAACGCCATAACGTTCTCATACAGTGCGGTGCGCTTGTTTCCGGCATCGAATGGGTAAGTCGCATGGGGAATCGTGACGTCGTACTCCAGTGCATACGCACCGGTTGCGCGGACGATGACTGGCCCACTGAGTCCGGTGTTCGTGTCAGCAAGGATGTCGGCCGCATGCTGGACGAAGATCGCGGGAATGTCTTGTTCAATAGATGGCATAGGGCGGGTGGTGACTCGCGGGTCTAACGTGTGAGTTCAGCGGACGCAGAAGGCGGTCCGCTGGAACGAATTGTTAGGCACGTTTCGTTCTGTTCTCCCGGATACAGCCAAGAAGGCGACGCCATGAAAGTCCATTCTCGCAGCACTTGGCACGAAATTCGGGAAGCTTAAAAATCTTGGCATTGCTGAATCCTCCAAGCCTAGTGCGATGTACGTCCCAAGAAGACACCACAAGCGCTCGATCAAAATCTTGTCCCAGTGCACGCATTCTCTCTGCTGTTTTCCGATGAAGGAGCCTGGCGCGGATCAGGAATAGCGCTCCGAGCATGTCTTTGATGTTATTGAAATCAACATTCAAAGGAAGGCAGCTTTGGCCGAATAGCACGTTCATCGGTAGTGATCGCAGTTGGCAGCAATGGGCCAATTGATAACCCTGTTTTTGCCGCGCCTCAGCCAGGCACACACACTTAAAATCCCCCCGAAACCGTGGATTGAGCCTTAAGTTGTTGTCCT
>NZ_JBMDJX010000051.1:0-20826 GCF_057809415.1 Chromobacterium sp. FG22
GAACGGCGCAGGCCTGATCCAGGCGGGCAAGGATTTGCAACTGACGGCGGCCAGCATCGACAACGCCGATAAAGGCCAGATTCTGGCGCTGGGCAAGGACACAGCGAGCAGCCTGGAGATCAGCGGCCAGTTGAACAATCAGGGCAAGATCGCCGGCAATGCCGGGCTGGACATCAAGGCCGCCGACATCGACAACCACGGCGGCACGCTGCAGTCGGCCGGCGAGTTGAAGCTGGAGAAGCAAGCCAGTCTGAACAACGACGGCGGCCACATCGTCGCCAAAGACCTGAACCTGAAGGCGGATACGCTCAGCAATCAGGGCGGGGAAGTGTTTGCCCAGCAACAGTTGGATGCTCAACTGAGTCAGCTGAACAACGCCAAGGGCAGCCTGATTGGTTCGCAAAACCTGAACCTCAGCGTCAGCGAGGTGTTGCGCAATGATGGCCTGCTCGGCAGCGATGGCCAGTTCAAGCTGACGGCTGGGCAGTTGGAGAACGGTGCGGGCCTGATCCAGGCCGGCAAGGATTTGCAATTGACGGCGGCCAGCGTCAGCAACGCTGACAAAGGGCAAATCTTGGCGCTGGGCAAGGACGCTGTCAGCAGCTTGGAGATCAGCGGCCAGCTGAACAACCAGGGCAAGATCGCCGGCAATGCCGGGCTGGACATCAAGGCCGCCGACATCGACAACCACGGTGGCACCTTGCAATCGGCCGGGGAGTTGAAGCTGGAGAAGCAAGCCAGCTTGAACAACGACGGCGGCCACATCGTGGCCAAAGACCTGAACCTGAAAGCGGGCACGCTCAGCAATCAGGGCGGCGAAGTCTTCGCCCAGCAAGCACTGGACGCCAAGCTGCAGCAGCTGAACAACGCCAAGGGCAGCTTGATCGGCTCGCAAAGTCTGAGTCTTAGCGCCAGCGATGTGCTGCGCAACGATGGTCTATTGGGTAGCGACGGCCAGTTCAAGCTGACGGCAGGGCAGCTGGAGAACGGCGCAGGCCTGATCCAGGCGGGCAAGGATTTGCAACTGACGGCGGCCAGCGTCAGCAACGCTGACAAAGGGCAAATCTTGGCGCTGGGCAAGGACGCCGCCAGCAGCCTGGAGATCAGCGGCCAGCTGAACAACCAGGGCAAGATCGCCGGCAATGCCGGGCTGGACATCAAGGCCGCCGACATCGACAACCACGGCGGCACGCTGCAGTCGGCCGGCCAGTTGAAGCTGGAGAGGCAAGCCGGCTTGAACAACGACGGCGGCCACATTGTCGCCAAAGACCTGAATCTGAAGGCGGGCACGCTCAGCAACAAGGGCGGCGAAATCCGCCACCTGGGACAGACCATGGCGCAATGGCAGGTGCGCCAGCGTCTCGACAATCAGCAAGGTACGCTGTTCAGCAACGGCGGCCTGACGCTTGCGGCTCAATCCTTGAACAACCAGCAGGGCTCGTTGAGCAGCCTGGGCGCGCAATCATTGCAATTAGCCCAAGGTCTGGACAATCAGGGCGGCGCCTTGGTCAGCGGACAAGGGCTGCAACTGCAGCTGGGCGCGGCCTTGAGCAACCAAGGCGGCACGGTGCAAGCCGAATCCTTGCAAATGCATGCGGCTGGCCTGGGTAATCAGGGCGGCAGCATCAAGGTGTTGGGAAGCGGCGACGGCAAGGTCAACATCAGCGGGACGCTCGACAACTCAGCACAGGGTTTGTTGGCCGGCAATGGCGGTCTGGAGGTGAACGCCGCGGCCTTGGACAACCGCCAGGGTACTTTGCAAAGCGCGGCCAAGCTGGGCGTGCAAGTGGCGCAAGTGGCGCAGAACCAGGGCGGCAAAATTCAGGCCGGGCAACTGCAACTGAAAGCCGCCGAGCTGAACAACCGGCAGGGCTTGCTCAGTCAAGCGGGGGACGGCGTGGCCAAGCTGGAGTTAAGCGGCCAGCTGGACAATAGTCTGCAGGGCAAGGTGCTGTCCAACGGTCAACTGCAGGTGACGGCGGCGGGCCTGCTGAATGCCGGCGGCACGCTCAGCAGTCAGGGCGATCTGCAGCTCAGCGCGAGCGGAGCGCTGGACAATCGCCAGGGTGCTTTGGGCAGCAACGGCGCCTTGAAGTTGGACAGCGCCAGCGTGGACAACGCCGACGGCCTGATCCAGGCCGGCCACACGTTGAGCTTGGATAGCGGCAGTCTGCTCAACCAGGGCGGCAAGCTGTTGGCGCTAGGCAGCGGCGACAGCCGCGTGACTCTCAGCGGGCAATTGAATAACGGCGGCCAGATCGCCGGCAACGGCGATTGGCGGATCAAGGCGCAAGGACTGGACAATGCCGGCGGCAGCCTGCTGAGCGTGGGCAGCCTGGGCATCGACACCGTGAGCCTGGGCAATTCCGGCTCCTTCCTGGCCGGCAAGGATTTGAGCCTGACCTTGGTCAGCGACTTCATCCACGCGGCGGGCAGCAAGCTGCAGGCCAATGGCAAGCTCAGCATCAGCAGCGGCGGAAATCTGATCAACAGCGGCCAGCTGCAGGCCGGCGGCGATTTGGTTTTGAACGGCGTCAGCTGGACCAATAGCGGCGAGGTCAACGCAGGCGGCAAACTCAGCGCTGCACTGAGCCAGGCGCTCAGCAATAGCGGCAAGCTCAGCGCTGGCAGTTTGCAATTGAACGCCGCCAGCGTGTTGAACACCTACTCCATCACCGGCGGCGATATCTCCATCCAGGTCGCCAGCCTGGACAACGGCGGCAACCAGGGGCTGATCGCCTCTGCCGGCAATATGGCGCTGGATATCGGACAAACCTTGAATAATCACGACGGCAGCTGGTTGTATAGCCAGGGCGATATGCGCATCGGCAAGGCCGGAGCGGCCACAGGGCAGGTGATTAACCATGTGGCGACTTTGCAGTCCGATGGCAATATGTTTATTGATGCGGGGAGGCTGAGTAATGAGGCAAACCCTGTGACAATTAGTCAGAGCTCGAGTAAAAGCATTCAAACTAAGACAACGTTTAAGGGGTATGGGCCCGCGGCAAAAAATTCGTTATTTAATCAAGTTAGGAGTGGTGAAGTCTCATTTTTAGGCTTTAATTTTTCGAGCAGCTGCCCTGAGCAAGGCTGTGATATGTATGGTGCTGATTTTCACACTTTTAAAATTGTTGGAGTGAATTCGGATAGGCATTCAATTACTGTGATCGACCCTAATGGGGTGGTGTTGCAAGACATAAGCCAGTCTTATACTAAAACGGGTGGACGGAATGAAGGGCAATTGGTGTTGGTTTATGGCGAAATCAAAGTGCTATCCCTTCCTGGTCAGCCCTTTGAGCTCTATTACTTTGGTGAGCCTAGAAATGGACAGTATTCGGTCATGGGCCTCGATTACGGAGTCACTCCGTTTGATCCAAATGTACACCTGTTGCCAAGTGCTTGGGCGAACTACGCCGTTAAGGGGCGCGACTTGGTTGCTGCTCAGGATGAAATTTCTAGAACAACTACAACCCAAGTAGCTATAGACGTTGCAAGTGGGTCTACTGCTCGAGCGAACTTATTAGCTGGGCGCTCATTGGTTGTTAACTCATCTTCAATAGAGAATAAGTATAGCGCCATCTCTGTGGGGGAAGAGTTGACATTGTTGGCTGGGAATAAAGTTAATAATATTGGCCAGCAGCTTTTAAAGACAGTCACCACAACTACGCAAAGTAATTTTTTATGGGGAAGGACAACCTCCCCAATTGTTGATACGCATTCAGAAGTGTTAGGATCGCTAGATGCCACCATCAGTACCGGCAAAAAACTCACACTACAAGCCCCCACCATTTCCAATGGCAAGGCTTCGCAACTCGATATCTCTCTAACTACCGGCGATAGCCAGTCCAAAGCGACGGCGGTAAACACCACGGCGGGCAAGGCTTTGGCGCAAGCCGATGGCGACGCGGCCAGCGCGGGCAAGAATCTGGGCGGCAAGCCGCTGGATGCCGTCGCCTCCGCGCAAACCTTGGCCGGGCAGCTGACTGGTGCGCAAGCGGCGGCGGATCTGCAAAAATCAGCGGTGGGCGGCCTGGCCGGCGCGCAGTGGGATGGAGTCAAAACCGCGGTGCTGCCGCAGCAAGTATTGCTGGAGTCCGCCGGCACCAAGGCGGCCAACCCGGTAGCCGGCGGTTATAGCCTGCCCAATAATGGCCTGTTCCAGACCCGCCCGGCGCCGGCGCAGCCTTATTTGGTGGAAACCGATCCGCGCTTTACCCAATACGGCAATTTCATTTCGTCGGATTATCTGCTCAAACAATTGGGCTACGACCCCAGCCGCGTGGAAAAGCGCCTGGGCGACGGTTTCTACGAGCAGCAACTGGTCAGCCGCGCGGTGACGGAACTGACCGGCAAGCGCTTCATCGGCGGCAACGCCAACGCGACGCAGCAATACCAGCAATTGATGAGCCAGGGCGCGGAATACGCCAAGCAATTCCAATTGACGCCGGGCGTGGCGCTGTCCGCGGAGCAGATGTCTCGCCTTACCGCTGATATGGTGTGGCTGGTCAAGCAGAATGTCGACGGTCACGACGTGCTGGTGCCGGTGGTGTACCTGGCCAAGGCGCAGGAGCAATCGCTGCGCGGCCAGGGCGCGGTGCTGGCCGGCAGCCATATGGAGCTGCTGGCCGATGGCTCGCTGATCAATAGCGGCACCCTGAAGGCGGACAATAGCCTGTTGGCGCAGGCGGGCGATATCCGCATCGAAGGCGGCAAAGTGCTGGCCGGTGGCGATCTGGGCCTTGGCGCTCGCCACAACCTGAGCGTTAGCGACGACAAGCAACACAGCCAGGCCGGCAGCGTGATCCAGGCAGGCAGCTTGCAGCTGCAGGCCGGCAATGATCTCAAGCTGCAAGCCGCGCAGCTGCGGGTCAGCGGCGACGCGCAACTGCAGGCTGGCCGCGATCTGGACATCGCCAGCCGCGAAAATCGTTACAGCTATGCGGCCAACACCGGCCGCAGCCAGTACAGTTACCAGCAGGTCGACCATGTCGGCAGCACGCTGCAAGTGGGCGGCAGCCTGAGCTTCAACGCCGGGCACGACCTCATGCTTAGCGGCGCGGACGTCAAAGCAGGCGGCAAGCTGCTCGCCGTGGCCGGCAATGAGCTGACCCTGCAATCCACATTGGACAGCAAGCAAGGCCAGGGCAGTTGGAATGGCTGGGGTTGGGGCGCGTACTCGACGCTGGACCAGATCCGCCATGCCACCCAGCTGCAGGCCGGCGGCGATATGCTGCTGCAAGCCGGTGGCAATCTAGCCCTCAACGGCTCCCAGGCCCAGGCCGGCGGCGGCCTGCTGGCGCTGGCCGGCAAGCAGCTGACCGTGCAAAGCGAAGTCAACAGCCGGCAAGATCGTCTCAATGTGCAGATGGGTTCCAAGGGCTATGGTCACAGCTGGCAAACAGACAGCCTTACCGTGGCTGGCCTGATCAGCCAGGGCAATCTGCAGTTGCAAGCCGGCGACGCCGCCGTACTGAACGGCGCCAGCCTAGGCAGCCATGGCGGTTTGACGCTGAATGTAGGCCAGGATATCCGCCTGGGGGCGGTGGCTACCCAAAGCCGCAGCGACAACTACTACACCAATGGCGATATCCATAACAACTACGACCTTAGCCAGCACGGCAGCGCGCTGTCCGGCGCCAGCGGTTTGACCCTTAATGCAGGCCGCGATATTGCAACTCAGGCGGCCAACATCATCAGTGACGGTCAATCGGTTTTGTTGGCTGGGCGTGATATAGAGCTGGGTACTGCGGACAATAGACATAGTGACTACCACAAGACCGTGCGTAGTTCCGGGGGCGCATTTAAGAAAAAAACCGTCACCGATATTAGCTCACACGACAGCACCACGGCGCAGCAGACACTGTTATCCGCCGATGCCATCGTGGCGAAGGGCGTACGCGACATTCGGGCCGTAGGCGCGCAGATTGTCGCTAACAACGATGTGGCTTTGATTGCGGGACGTGATATTACGCTGGACAGTGCCATAGACCGGGCGCGCTCCGAACATATTCATATAGAAAAAACCAGCGGCATGTTCGGCAGCAGCGGAGGCGGTTCGTTCGGCGTTACCGTGGGCAGCCGTACTAAAGGGCTGGAAGAACTGCAGAACAATGCCACTCATGTACAAGGGGTTGTTGGCAGTAACGCCGGCAGTCTGCTGATTCAGGCCGGAGGCAAAATCGACCTGATCGGCACTCAGTTGCAAGCGGCCAAAGATATTCAGATTGATGGTCGAGATGTAAGCGGAGTCGCGGTGGTGGACGCATTGGACAGCCGCACGCTTAGTTACACCGAATCCAGCGGTTTGCGTATCGGAGCCAAAAGCACGGTCAGCCAGGCAGCGGCCAATCTGATGAGCACCGCGGACCGCGGCTCGCAAGTCAGCGATCCTAGGCTTAAAGCGCTTTATGCCGCCAAAGCGGCTTACGCCGCCAAAGACTTGTCCACCATGATGCAGTCCGTCAGTCAAAGCACGGACAAGGGCGGCGGTTTGAAAGGCAGGGTTTCCATCGGCTATGGCTATAGCCGTGAAGAAAGCGAGAGCATCTCCCACGTTGATGTGGTGAAGAAAGCGCAAGCTGCGGCTGGTGGCGAAATAGATATTCGGGCGCGGGGCGACGGGAGCGGAGAAAACGGAGACATCACGCTGACCGGAACGGCTTTGACTGCCAACGCAATTGCGTTGAACGCCGCTCGAGACCTGATTACCCATAGCCAGGAGGCCATCAGCAGCCAGGAAAGCACCTATCGCAAGCTGGATCTGGAGGCGGGGGTCTACATTGGCGGCAGCGTAGGCAAAGGCGGCGGCAAAGGCGGGATTGGCGCTTACGGCTCTGCGGCAATGAGCCAGAGCAGCACTAAGATCAGCAGTCTGACGCATGAGGAAACCACGCTGGACGCCACCGGCAAAGTGCAAGTCAAAACCGGCCGCGACGTTAATCTGACGGGGACAACCGTACGCGGCGACAGCATCCAATTTGAGGTGGGCAGAAATCTTACATTGACCAGCGAGCAAGATCGGGATCAATACCGGCAAAAGAGCTGGTCCGGTCAGATCGAAGGGCGTTATGCCTATGGCAACGATAGCGGAGTGGACGGCAGTCTGAGCTTCAGTCAAACCAAGAGCGATTGGCGCAGCGTGCAGGAGCAGACTGGTTTGTTTGCCGGAAAGGGTGGTTTTGATGTCGCCGTGGGCGGGCATTCCCAGTTGAATGGCGCAGTGATCACGAGCACGGCGGACGCCGCCAAAAACACGCTGCTTACTAATAGTCTGGGCTTTGCCGGGCTGGAAAATTCCGCGGAATATTCCGCCGTCAGCTTCAGCGCCAGTTTCAGCTCCGGCGGGGATGGCATGGGCGGCGCGCCAAAGGGCGGCATGGTGATGCCAGGTTTGGGCGTTCCGCAGCAGGAGTCCAAATCCAGTACCACGAACAGCGCGATAGCCGGCGGCAGCATTACCGTCAAGCAAGATCAGAGCAGCGGACAGGACAGTACGGCCGGTTTGAGTCGCGACGCCGCAAGCGCAGGTGGGCAATTGGAGCGTATCTTCGACGCCAAGAAAGTTGCGGAGCAGCAAGAGTTCAGCCGCGTCTTGGGGGAAGTCGGTTTCCGCGCCGTGGGCGACTTGTCTAAGGAAATGGGCTGGAAGGACGGTAGTCCGGAAAAAATGGCGTTGCATGCGTTGATGGGGGCGCTGCAGGCTAAGGCGGGCGGGGGCAATATGTTGGCGGGCATGGCGGCCGCCGGGGCCAATGAGTGGATAGGCAGCCAAGTGGCTGATTATCTGCAGAGCAATACCCAGTTGGACGAGCCGCAACGCAAAGCCATTCAGCAATGGGCGGCCGTCGCCACCGGTGCGGTAGTGGGCGGATTGAGCGGCGGCGATGCTGGCGCGGCATTGTCGGGAGGCGCGGTGGCGCTGGATGGGGAGAAGTTCAATAGGCAGCTGCACCCCAGTCAGACCAAGCTGGTGAAGGAAAAAGCAAAACAGTTGGCGGGGAAAGAGGGACTAAGCGCCAAACAATGGGAGGCTCGCCTGTTGGAGCAACTGGCCTTCCAAAATAGCGAGATGTACATTAGCTACCGCAATGACCCGCAGGCGGAAGCCATTTTGAAAGACCTGCAAGGGAGTAGCGGTGTTCGTCTGGATTATCGTGGAACCGCGGACTATAAGAACGATGCATTGAATCTACAGTATCTGCCTCAGATGGCGGATGCTTATGCTCAGTTGCCGCGGCTTAATGGCAGGATGAACCAGGAGCAATTTGCTCGCTATGTTGGGTTGGTGACCGGCGATTTTGCGCATGTTTCCAAGGCGGAGCAAAAACAGGTTGTGTTGCAGTTGCAGGAGGAATATACAGCAACGTTCAAGCAACAATTGGACTTGTATAAAAGCGGCAAGACCGCCTCTCCGGAAGTGATTCAGTTGGATAACCGTCTGGATCAGCTGAACAAATTGTTGGGTGCGGCGGAACACGTGGCGGTGACAAGCGGGGCGATTAACGAGTCTCAAACCAGCTTGATGCAAAGGGCAATCGCATCGGGCCTGCTGTTTTCCACCAATGGCGTCGCCCCCAAGCCGCAGGGCAGGCCGGTTGGCGGCGGGACGCTGGTAAAAGTAGGGCCGGCAAAGGAAAAGCCGGACTACCTGTCCGCATCGCCAGTGCCAGCAAAAACGCAAACCAAGCTGAATGCCAACCGAGATGGGGAAAGCTATCATGCGGAAACTTGGTCGTCGTTGAAGGCGGAAGTGGATCAAATTCGGAAGCAGTTGCCTATGATGGATGAGAAAGGGCGTCCCGTTGGCAATGCCGCTGCTGCGGAAATTAATGTCTATGGGGAAGGTAGCTATAGTGTGAAAGCACATTCCAGAGTAGGGAATAATACAGATGGTCAGAGAGGTGGGTTTGTCAGTTTGCCTCCTAAAGAAGATAGAATTCTTAGTCCATTGGTTGATCCTCTTAAATCAGTTCCTAGAGAGGTTGATACGGAGTTTAAGATATTGGAAGCGTTTGCGCAAAAATATAGAGGAAATGCAGGTGTTAAAGGTAATATTAATTTATTTACGGAGCGTGCTCCTTGCGATAGTTGTTCAGATGTAATTCGTGGTCAGTTTGCACGTTTGTTCCCAGATGTGGAAGTTCGTTTGTATCACAATAATGGGGAGGTTTCTGCTTATAAAGCAGGGGGCGTGGTGCTTGTGGTTCCTCCAGGGGCTGGTCGAAATAAAGAGAAGTGGCCGGTGGCTCCAGACTTGTCTTATGTTCCGGCTAAGCCTAAGAAATAAATTTTTGGAGGTGTTATGTTTCCGATGTCGCGCCTAGATGACTTGCTTGGAGAGGAGGTATATCTTTTTCCCGAGAGAAAAGTGGTGTACCTTGATTTGTTGGAGTTTTATAGAAGATTGTTTGATTCGGACTGGCGTCTGGCTGAACGTGCAAGCTATACGCCTGAGCGTATTAGCGATATTTTTTGGTGGGGTATGAATGAGTCTTGGGAGTTTTACTGTAAGGTAAATGTGAATCTTCCCGTTGCATGGTTGGGGGTTGCCAAAAAAGCCTTGGAGTGGGATCACGTGCCGATCAATTTTCATCCTTGGGCCTTGGCGATATTGGAGCATTTTGACTTGGAGCGTTATCATGCGGCCTATCATTTGCCACGGGACGAGTACGAGGCGATTGCCCATGATTTGCCGATAGTGCTGGAAGGTCTGCGCAATTATCCAACGGAAAAGCTGGCTGCGCCGATAGATGAGGATAATTGGGGCTATATCGATTATTAGAGGCTGAAGTTTGCGGCCTTCTATGGCCATGAAAGCGGCGCGCCAATCCGGCGCGCCGCTTTTTTTACGTCTTAGCTATTGCGGCCGGGCGTCTTGCCTTCCAGCTCGGTTTTGGCGACTTGCGCGCGTTGCATCGCGTGCACGCTGTCCACGTGCTGGAAGACGTCGCAGCGCAGCGCGCCCAGTACCATCAACTGCTCCGCGTAGTTGAAGAAACCCACCCAATAGCCGCGGGCGTGGTGAGGGTCGCGGAAGTCGATGTCGTAGGCGATCTTGCCGAGCAGGCCCTTGTTGTGGCGGTCCAGATTGTCTTTCAGGTACTGGGCCAGGTGGGCGGCACATTCGCGGCCGTAGGCGCAGGCGTCGACGTAGTCGTCGGTGGGCGGCATCTGCCAATGGTGGGGCTGGCCGCGTTGCGGCAGGTGGCGGACGAAGGGCAGCTGCGTGGCCTGGGTTTCGTGAGGCTTGGGACGGTAATGACGGCGCGGGGGAAGTGCTTGGGACATTAGGGAGACTCCTATGAGAGTGTGCATGATGTCCCCGCTTCTCGGTTCCAGTCGGGAGGCGGGCGCAAGACCACGGGACTGGAACACCGATCACTCTCTTCTCGGCACGGCCGAAGCCGTTCCCGCAGCCTGCGCCCGCCGTATGGGCGTGCTCAGGCGGCGAACAATAAGGGCCGCAAAGCGGCCCGTTCGCTGAGAGTGAAGTTTTTTGGGGTTCCAGTCCCAGTGCCGGATGTGGATCGGCACGCAGGCGATTGTGGCGGCGCGGGCGGGGCGGGTCAAGGGCACGCGGCCGCCAAGTTTTGGGCTTGGGCTTGCGGCCAAGCCGCCCCGGTCCCAGCCGCCGGCGATGCGGCGGGTGCTGGGCGGGGCTTTAGGACGGGCTTAGCCGGCGCGCTTGCCCAAGGTGGTCCGGCGCTGGGCGAAGGCTTCCCGGCTCAGGCGGATGGAGTCGTAATGACGGCGGCTGAGACGGGCGCCGCCGGCGCGGCGCAGCGACAGCCCCAGCGTGTTCTGGTCATTGGCTTCGCGTTCGCCGGATAAGGTTTGGGCGGCGGCTTGGCAGGCGGCTTGCCGGCGGGTGGCGGCCGGGTGCGCCTGGTAGGCGTTGCTGGCCTGTTCCAGCGCTTTGCGCAGCAGCTGCGGTTTGGTTTGCTCCAGCGCGTCGGCTATTTGGTCCGCCGTGGCGCGTATCAGCTCTTGCAGCGCCTGCTGTTGCAGCGGGCGTTTGTTGCTGCAATCCAGCCCTGCCTGCTGGCTGAGTTGCTCCAGTTGCTGGCTGAGGGTGCTGACGCCGCCCTGGCGGAAGCGCTCGGCTTGTTGCGGGTAGAGTTGGGCGGCGGCGGCGATCATGGCTTCGCGGTAAGCCTGAATCAGGGCCTTGGCGTCCGCGCCGGGCATCCTGGCCAGGTCGCGGCGCGCCATGTCTTCGGTGTGGGCGTCGATGAAGGCGTGCACTTCGCGGGCTTGGTGATTGTGCAGCAGTTGGCGCCAGGTATTGAGCGGTTGCTGGTTCAGCCAGTGGGCGAAGCGTTGCTGGGCGGGTTTGAACGCCGGGTCCACGCCGGCCGGCGCGGCGGTGGCGAAGCGGCGTCTGGCTTGGTTCAGCGCGCTGTCGTGGGCGCGGGAGCGAGCGGCGCTTGGGCTGGGCGCGGCGCGCAGCAGGGCGGCGTTGGCGTCGCTGTTCTGCGCGCGTTTGAGTTCGCCGGCCAGCGCGGTTTGCGGCGGGGTGTCCGGGTCCGCGGAACCGCGCGGGTGAATGCAGCTGAGCAATAGGTCTGAAATTTTCATAAGCGCTCCTGAGGCGGGATGGGCGGCGTTTAGCGCCGCCTTTTTGTTGGTGCGGCGCAGTGTGCCCAAACCCGGGAGCGTTCAATATAAAGAAATGGCCATGTCTCCGGCATGCGCTCAGAGCAGCATCACCAGCTTGTACTCCGGCGCCTGGGCCAGTTTGAGGGTGATTTGCTGGTGCTCTATGCGGCCGGCGCTGGGGTGGTGGAACACGCGGCTGCCGCCTTCGCGGCCTTGCACGTCCTGCTGTTGCCAGTATTGGCGGAATTCCGGGCTTTTCGCTTCCAGCGCCGCAATCATCGCGGCCATGGCGGGCTGATTCAGCCGCGGGCTGAGATCGGCGCGCAGTTCTGCGACGATGCGGCCGGCGCGCTCCGCCCATTGGTCGATGAAGCTGCGCGCTTCCGGGGCCAGGAAGATGAAGTCCAGCAGGCTGCGGCTGGCGTCCGGCCGGCCCAGCCAGTCGCGGAACAGCCTTTGGGCCGGCGGGTTCCAGGCGACGGCGCGCCATTCGGCGTCCAGCACGTAGGCGGGGGAATCGATATGGGCGGTGGCCTGCTTTAACAGCGCCTTGGCCTGTTCGGACGGGCCGCGCCATTCCGGTTCCGGGTCTTTGAGGCCTGCCAGATTGAACAGGTAGTCGCGCTCGGCGGCGGTCAGGCGCAGCGCCTCGGCCAGCCGGGCCAGGGTGGGCGCGGACACGGATTGGGTGCGGCCTTGTTCTATCCAGGTCAGCCAGGTGGTGCTGATGTCACACAGCGCGGCCACTTCTTCGCGGCGCAGGCCTTTGGCGCGGCGGCGCTGGCCGGGCGGCAGGCCGGCTTGTTCCGGGCTCAGGCGCTCGCGGTGGGCGCGGATGAATTGGCCCAGCGGCGCGCTGTCTTTGCTGGCGGTCATGGGCGTAGGGCTCTGGGTATTAGTATCGCTACTAGTATAAGCAACTGGCTTGTTGCCGGGAAAGTTTGGCTCCAAGATAAGTCCACGGAGCAGAGCCTTGTGCCCGGCGCGCGGAAACCCGCGGCGCCGGCGGCAGTCTCAAGTTGAATAACCGGATTCGAGCAAACACCATGACCGCACAGACCTTGTACGACAAATTATGGAACAGCCACGTGGTGCGCCAGGAGGCGGACGGCACAGCCTTGCTGTACATCGACCGCCACCTGGTGCACGAGGTGACCAGCCCGCAGGCGTTCGAGGGGCTGAAGCTGGCGGGCCGCCCGCTGTGGCGCGTGGATTCGGTGGTGTCCACCGCGGACCACAACACGCCCACCGATCATTGGGACGAGGGCATCAAGGACCCGATCTCGCGCCAGCAGGTGGAAACGCTGGACGCCAACATCAAGGCCTTCGGCGCGCTGGCGTACTTCCCGTTCAAGGACAAGGGCCAGGGCATCGTCCACGTGATGGGGCCGGAGCAGGGCGCCACGCTGCCGGGCATGACGGTGGTGTGCGGCGACAGCCATACGTCCACCCACGGCGCTTTCGCCGCGCTGGCGCATGGCATCGGCACCTCCGAGGTGGAGCATGTGATGGCCACGCAGTGTCTGGTGGCCAAGAAGTCCAAGAATATGCTGGTGCGGGTGGATGGCCAATTGGGCCGCGGCATCACCGGCAAGGATGTAGCGCTGGCCATCATCGGCAAGATCGGCACCGCCGGCGGTACCGGCTATGCGATCGAGTTCGCCGGCGAGGCCATCGAGAGCCTGTCGATGGAAGGCCGGATGAGCTTGTGCAATATGGCGATCGAGGCCGGCGCGCGTTCGGGCATGGTGGCGGCGGACCAGAAGACCATCGATTATGTAAAAGGCCGGCCGTTTGCGCCTAAAGGCGAGCAGTGGGAGCAGGCGGTGGCGTATTGGCGCACTTTGCGTTCCGATCCGGGCGCCGTATTCGACGCGGAAGTGGTGCTGCGCGCGGAGGAGATTCTGCCGCAGGTGACCTGGGGCACTTCGCCGGAGATGGTGGTGGATATCGACGGCGCGGTGCCGGACCCGGCGCGGGAAAGCGATCCGGTGAAGAAAAACGGCATTGAGCGCGCGCTCAGCTATATGGGTTTGCAGGCCAACACCCCCATCCACGACATCGCGGTGGACATCGTCTTCATCGGTTCCTGTACCAATAGCCGCATCGAGGATTTGCGCGAGGCCGCCAGCGTGGCCAAGGGCCGCCACAAGGCCGCCAATGTGAAGCAGGTGCTGGTGGTGCCGGGCTCCGGCCTGGTGAAGGCGCAGGCGGAGGCCGAGGGTCTGGACCAGGTGTTCCTGGCCGCCGGCTTCGAGTGGCGCGAGCCGGGCTGCTCCATGTGCCTGGCGATGAACGCGGACCGCCTGTTGCCGGGCGAACGTTGCGCGTCCACGTCCAACCGCAATTTCGAGGGCCGTCAGGGGCAGGGCGGCCGCACGCATCTGGTCAGCCCGGCGATGGCGGCGGCCGCCGCCGTCACTGGTCATTTCGTCGATGTGCGTTCGTTGTAACCGTTCCAAGGAGAGAATCATGCAAAAACTGCTGTTGTTGGTACTGGCCGCGCTGACCCTGAGCGCTTGCAATACGGTGAAGGGCGTGGGCCAGGACGTGTCCAAGGGCGGGCAGGCGATTGAAAACGCCGCCAAGGACGTGTCCAACAAAATGTGATGCGGCGGCCCGCCCCCGGCGTCCGCCGGGGCGGTTGTCTCCTCGCACTCTCTAAATGAAGGCGGGCGCTAGCGCCCGGAAACGGCATTGACGATGAAAGCATTTACCACCCTGACCGGTTTGGCCTGTCCCTTGGACCGCGCCAATGTGGATACCGACGCCATTATTCCCAAGCAGTTCTTGAAATCCATCAAGCGCTCGGGCTTCGGCCCCAATCTGTTCGACGAATGGCGTTACCTGGACCACGGCGAGCCGGGCATGGACAACAGCAAGCGGCCGCTGAACCCGGACTTCGTGCTCAACCTGCCGCGCTATCAAGGCGCGCAGGTGCTGTTGGCGCGGGAGAACTTCGGCTGCGGCTCCAGCCGCGAGCACGCGCCGTGGGCGCTGGACGACCAGGGCTTCCGCGCGGTGATCGCGCCCAGTTTCGCCGATATCTTCTTCAACAATTGCTACAAGAACGGTCTGCTGCCCATCGTGCTGGCGGCGGACGCGGTGGATCAGCTGTTCCGCGAATGCGCGGCCGCCGAAGGCTATCAGCTGACCGTGGACCTGGCAGCGCAGACGGTGAGCACGCCGGCCGGGCAGGTGTTCTCCTTCGACATCACCGAGCACCGCAAGCACTGCTTGCTGGGCGGCCTGGACGAGATTGGCCTGACCTTGCGGCATGCGGACGAAATCAAGGCTTTCGAAGCCAAGCGCCGCGGCGAGCAGCCGTGGCTGTTCGCCTGAACGGCGGCCGGCGATGAGCGCGCTACAGCAGGGCGGCCACGCGCATAAGCAGCACGTGGAGCAGCAGTTCGGCGGCCAGGCCGCCGCCTATCTGAGCAGCCAGGTGCATGCGGAAGGCGCGGAGTTCGCCGAGCTGCGCCAAGCGGCGGCGGAGCATGGCGCGGCGCGGGTGCTGGACCTGGGCTGCGGCGCCGGCCATGTGGGCTTTCAGGTGGCGGAGGCGGCGCGGGAGGTGGTGGCTTACGATCTGTCGGCCGCCATGTTGGAGGTGGTGGCGGCGGAAGCGGCCCGGCGCGGCCTGGATAATCTGAGCACGCGGCAGGGCGCGGCGGAGCGGCTGCCTTTTGCCGACGGCGATTTCGATCTGGTGTTCAGCCGCTATTCCGCCCATCACTGGGGCGATGTGGGCCTGGCGCTGCGCGAGGCGCGGCGCGTGCTGAAGCCGGGCGGCCGGTTGGCGCTGATCGACGTGATGTCGCCGGGGCAGCCCTTGCTGGACACGCATCTGCAGGCGGTGGAGGTGCTGCGGGATTCCAGCCATGTGCGCGATTACAGCGCCGGAGAATGGCTGGCGATGCTGGCCGAGGCCGGCTTCGCGGTGGACAGCCTGCGCCGCCAGCGGCTGCGGCTGGCCTTCGACGCCTGGACCGCGCGCATGCGCACGCCGCCGGAGATGGCCGCGGCCATCCGCCTGCTGCAGCAGCGCATGGGCCGGGAGGTGCGCGATTATTTCGCCATCGAGGCGGACGGCAGTTTCAGCGCCGACGTGATGGTGTTGTGGGCCAGAACATGAACGCCGCCCGCGGCGACGGCCGGCGCGGCGCGATGGCCTGGCTGCACCGCCATCCCTGCTGGGCCTTCGCGCTGCTGGGCTTGAGCTTTCTGGTGTTCGGCGCGGGCACGGTCAATCTGGCCCTGTTGTTGCAATTGAATTTCAAGCTGTGGCTGGACGCCGGCTGGCAGGCGGCGATGGACGGCGCGTTGCGCCAATTGCTGGAACTGCTGGCGTCCGGCTATGCCGCGATGGCGGCTTATATCGTATTCAAATGTTGCGAGCGGGCGCTGGTGGAGCGGCTGACCCGGCGCGGTCCTCAAGACTGAAAAGGAAAACTCCATGAAAATCGCCATTCTGCCGGGTGACGGCATCGGTCCGGAAATCATCGCCCAGGCGCAGCGCGTGCTGGAAGTGCTGCGCAAGGACGGTCTGCCCATCGAAACCGAACAGGCGCCCTTGGGCGGGGCCGGCTACGACGCCTTCGGCCAGCCGTATCCGGAGTTCACCCAGAAGCTGTGCCGCGAATCCGACGCGGTGCTGCTGGGCGCGGTGGGCGGCCCGGCCTACGACAAGCTGGAGCGTCCGCTGCGGCCGGAGCGCGGCCTGCTGGCCATCCGCAAGGATTTGAACCTGTTCGCCAATCTGCGCCCGGCCATCCTGTACCCGGAACTGGCCAACGCCTCCACGCTGAAGCCGGAAGTGGTGTCCGGTCTGGACATCATGATTGTGCGGGAGCTGACCGGCGACATTTACTTTGGCCAGCCGCGCGGCATCGCCGTCAACGAGCTGGGCGAACGCGAGGCCTACAACACCATGCGCTACAGCGAGGGCGAGGTGCGCCGCATCGCCCATGTCGCCTTCGGCATCGCGATGAAGCGCGACAAGCGCTTGTGCTCGGTGGACAAGGCCAATGTGCTGGAAACCACCGAGTTCTGGAAAGAGGTGATGATAGATGTGGCCAAGGAGTATCCGCAGGTGGAGTTGTCCCATATGTACGTGGACAACGCGGCGATGCAGCTGGTGCGCAATCCCAAGCAGTTCGACGTGATGGTGACCGGCAATATCTTCGGCGACATCCTGTCGGACGAGGCCTCGATGCTGACCGGCTCCATCGGCATGTTGCCGTCGGCCTCGCTGGACGAAAACAACAAGGGCCTGTACGAGCCCTCGCACGGCTCGGCGCCGGACATCGCCGGGCAGAATCTGGCCAATCCGCTGGCCACCATCCTGTCCGCGGCGATGATGCTGCGCTACACCTTCGGCCTGGAAGACGCGGCGCAGCGGGTGGAAAACGCGGTGAAAACCGTGCTGGCGCGCGGCCTGCGCACCGCCGACATCTACGAGGCCGGCTGCGAGAAGGTCAGCTGCTCGGCGATGGGGGATGCGGTGGTGTCGGCGCTGTAAATGGCAGTGGTCCGCCCGGCTTGCGCCGGGCGAACCGTCTGTTCTGATTTGAATACAATAAAAACGAAATACCCCATTGCCTGACGCTTTATCGCGCTGCACAATGGGGTGACAACATTACAGCCGCCCGCCGCACAGGCGGGCGCGACGATTTGACAGACAGATACCAGGAGAGACCCAGTGAGAGTAGGTTTTGTTGGCTGGCGCGGCATGGTGGGTTCCGTGCTGATGCAGCGCATGCGCGAAGAGAACGATTTTGCGGCGATCGCCGAGCCGGTGTTCTTCACCACCTCCAATGTGGGCGGCAAAGCCCCCGACATCGGCCGCGACGCCCCGGCGCTGAAAGACGCGAAGGACATCGCCGAACTCAAGACCATGGACGTGATCGTCACCTGCCAGGGCGGCGATTACACCAATGAAGTCTATCCGCAGCTGCGCGCCGCCGGCTGGAACGGTTACTGGGTGGACGCGGCTTCCGCGCTGCGCATGGAAGACAATGCCATCATTATCCTGGACCCGGTCAATAAAGCGGTGATCGAGCAGGGCCTGGCGCGCGGCGTCAAGGACTACGTCGGCGGCAACTGTACCGTGTCGCTGATGCTGATGGCGCTGGGCGGCCTGTTCCAGAACGATCTGGTGGAGTGGGCCACCTCCATGACCTATCAGGCCGCCTCCGGCGCCGGCGCGCAGAATATGCGCGAACTGCTGTCTGGCATGGGCGCGATCAACGCCCAGGTATCCGGCCTGCTGGCGGACCCGGCGTCCGCCATTCTGGACATCGACCGCAAAGTGTCGGACTTCCTGCGCGCGGACGATTTCCCCAGCCAGAACTTCGGCGTGCCGCTGGCCGGCAGCCTGATCCCTTGGATAGACAAGGACCTGGGCAACGGCCAATCCAAGGAAGAATGGAAGGGCGGCGTGGAAACCAACAAGATCCTGGGCCGCTCCGCCAACCCGGTGCCGGTGGACGGCTTGTGCGTGCGCGTGGGCGCGATGCGTTGCCACAGCCAGGCCTTGACCATCAAGCTCAAGCGCGATGTGCCGCTGGACGAGATCGAAGCCATGCTGGCCGCCGCCAATCCCTGGGCCAAAGTGGTGCCCAATACCCGCGAGGCCTCGATGGCCGAGCTGACCCCGGCGGCGGTGACCGGCACGCTGGCCACGCCGGTGGGCCGCCTGCGCAAGATGGCGATGGGCGGCGAATACCTGTCCGCCTTCACCGTGGGCGACCAACTGCTATGGGGCGCGGCCGAACCGCTGCGTCGCATGTTGCGTATCCTGATCGAGCGCTGACAGGGTAGAATGGCGGCAGCCTGGGGCTCGCCTTGGCGAGCACCTACTGCCGAGCCGCGCGTCAAACGCGCGGCCTAGTTGAAAAGGGCACTGAGGTGCCCTTTTTTGCGCGCGGTATTCTGTTTGCAATGATTGATTGAGAAAGTAAAGCGATGTCGAACTCTATTCAGCTCGCCGTAGTCGGCGCCACCGGCCTGGTGGGCCAGGCGGTACTGGAACTGCTGGCCCAGCGCCAATTGCCCGTTGGCCGGGTCTTTGCCGTGGACGCGGCGGACAAGGAAGGCGAGACCGCCGCCTACGGCAATCTGGAGCTGGACGTGCATCCCATCGACGGTTTCGCCTTTGAAAACGTGGCGCTGGCCATCTTCGCGGCCGGCAGCGAGCTGGCGCGCGAGTACGCGCCGTTGGCGCGCGCGGCAGGCGCGGCGGTGGTGGATTTCAGCTCCGCCTTCCGCGAGGACGACAGTGTCCCGCTGGTGATTCCCGCCATCAACGGCGCCTTGCTGGCGGACGCAGGCGAAGCCGCGCTGGCCTCCGTGCCCAATTGCACGGTGACGCCGCTGGCGCTGGCGCTGGCGGCGCTGCGCCCGTTGGGCTTGCAGCGCGTGTCGGTGGCTACCTATCAATCGGTGTCCGGCAGCGGCCAGGCGGCGATGGAAGAGCTGGCGGATCAGACCACGGCGCTGTTCTCCCAGCGCGAGACCGAAAGCCGGGTCTACGACAAGCGCATCGCTTTCAACGTGTTGCCGCAGATCGGCGCGCTGGACGCGGACGGTACGTCCGAAGAAGAGCGCTCGGTGGAGCGCGAATTGACGCGGCTGCTGGATCTGCCGCAGTTGCAAGTGGAGGCCACCTGCGTGCGCGTGCCGGTGTTCTTTGGCCACGCCTGGGCGGTGAACGCGGCATTCGAACATGAATTTGACATGGAGCAAGCGCGCAAACGTCTGCTTGCGGCAGGCTTGCAAGTGGTGGCCGCGGACAAGCTGGGCGGCTATGTGACGCCGATGGAAGCTACCGGCAACGAGGCGGTGTGGGTCAGCCGCCTGCGCGGCAAGGGCCGGACGCTGAGTTTCTGGCTGGCCGCCGACAATGTGAAGGCCGGCGCCGCGCTCAATTGCGTGAATATCGCCGAAACCCTGTTAAAGCAGAATGGCTTGATCTGATCCTGCGGTTTGGCTGAAGCCGCGCATCGCGCGGACAGAGGGCGGCATTCGCGAGAGTGCCGCCCTGTTTCATGGCTGCGGCGGAAATCGCGGGTAAACGGCGTCATTATGAAATCTAGCTAAAAACAGCCGCAGGGCCTAAGATTGCAACAGTTACCGTCTGCGCCCGCTGGGCCAGCGCAAATAAAATCAAGATAAACCGTGCCGGAAGGTTGACAGTGACACATCAGGCAAAAATCAGAATCGGCGTTCTGGCGGTGGCTTTGGCCTGCTCCGCCAGCGCCTGGGCAGGGCTGGGGAAAATCAACGTCAGGTCCAATCTGGGCGAGCCGTTCCGCGCCGATATCGAATTGACCGGGGTAAGGGCGGCGGAGCTGGAGAGCGCGAGGATAGGGCTGGCCGGGGCGGATACGTTTCAGGATTTGAACGTCGATTACGCCACGGTGCTCAATATGCTGCGCTTCAGCGTGGCGCCCAGCTCGCGCGGCGCCATGATACGCATCAGTTCTTCCGGCCCCATCAACGACCCCTATCTGCGCTTCGTGGTGGAGGCCAAGACCTCGTCGGGACGCGCGGTGCGCGAGTACACCGTGCTGTTGGACCCCAGCAATTACTCTATGGCCTCGCCGTCCGCCAACATCGTGCAGGACGTGCCCAGCTACGCCGACAACAATCTGTCCAGCCGCTACCGCGGCAACGTCGCGCCCATCGCGCGGCCGCAGCCCGGCATTCTCAAAGTGAAGTCCGGCTCCACCCTGCGCGGCCTGGCCGGCAAGGTGAGGCCGCGCGGCGCCACGCTGGACCAGACCATGGCCGCGCTGGCCCAGGCCAACCCCGACGCCTTTGTCGACGGCGACGTCAGCCGCCTCAAGCTGGGCGCGGTGCTGAAAGTGCCGACCAGCCGCAAGATCAAAGCCCTGAGCGCCGCTCAGGTGGCCAGCATTCTGGGCGGCCAGCCCGCTGCGCCGGCGGGCGAAGCCAAGGCCGGCTCCGATGTGCTGAAGCTGGTGCCCAGCGAGCCGGGCGGCGGCAAGCTGACCGATCTCGAGCAGCAAGTGGCGGCGCGCGAGCAGGCGCTGAAAAACGCGGAGGCGCGCATCAGCGCGCTGGAAGAGCAATTGAAGGCCTTGCAGGCCGGCAAGCCTTTGCCGGCCATGCCCAGTTCCAGCCCCAGTGCCGTTCCGGCCGCGGCCGAGCCGACGGCGGCCAGCGCTCCCGCGCACGCCGCCAGCGCGCCGGCCCCGGCGCCCG
>NZ_JBMDJX010000052.1:0-20285 GCF_057809415.1 Chromobacterium sp. FG22
GCCGCCAGCGCCGCCGGGCTGGCGACGACCCACACCGGCCGCAGGCCGGGAAAACGCCGCGCCGCCAGCGGCAGCGCCGAGCGCGAGCCGTTGACCACCACGTCCAGCCCCTGTTCCAACCACAGCGCCACTTCCATACCCAGGCCATAGGCCAGACCATGCCGCCGCCAGCTCAGGGCGAAGCAGCCGCTGCGCTCGCGCTGTTCAAACTCTTCCCGGCTCAAGGCCACGTGGTTCTCGCCGCCGGCGTCGGCCGGCCGGGTGATGTAGCGGTGGGCGAACACCAGCCGGCCGGAGGCCGGCAGCCGCGCCCGCGCATAAGCCAGCAGGCTGTCCTTGCCGGCGCCGGACGGGCCGATCACATACCACAGCGCGCCGGGCTCAGGCTTCATAGCGCGCCACCTGTCCGTCAAAGCCGCAATGCGCGAGGTAGCGGAAAGCCTCGCCAGCCGCCGGCTCGACAAACACCGCCACGCCGTCCACCCGCGCGCGGGTGAAGGCGGCGAAATGCCCGCGCGCCGCCTGTTCCAGCGCCCGCCCCGTCGCGCTGTCCAGCCTCAGCCGGCCGCTCAGCGTCAGGTGAAAGCGGTAGTGTTCGAACACATAGGGATAGCCCCAGCGCAAGCTTAGCTGCTCCTGGCGCGGGTCCAGCCCGGCGCGCGTTTTCCGCGGCGATTCGCGATCGGCCAAGGGCTCCAGTTCCACCACGCAGGCGGCGGCCAGCTCGGCCAGCTCCGGCGGCGGCGCCGGCGGCCGCAGCGCCAGAAAATCCGCCAGCCAGGCCACCTCCAGCGCCAGCTCGAAGGGCTGAAAACGGCGAGCCAAGGCCGCGGTCCGCGCCAGCAGCGCCGCCTCGTCCGCGCCGGCGCGCAAGGCGAACGGCGCTTTCAGCGTGGCGTGCCATCCGTAACGGGCCGGCGCCGCGGTCAGCTCCGCCCAGACTTCGGCGTCCAGGCCCGGCGCGTGCGGCGGCAACACTTGCAGGCCGCTGTGCGCGTCCTGGCCCAGCCAGCCGCTGCCGGCGCGCCAGAAGGCGCTGTCCGGCCGCGGCGCGTAATACAGCGCGTAACGCATCAGGCCTCCTCCATCACCAGTTGCACCAGATCGCCGTTGAAACAGGTGATCCCGTATTGCACCGGCCGCCCCTGCGGGTCCACGTTCAAGGACTTCACATGCAGCACCGGCCGGTTCTTGGGCAGCCCCAGATAGTCCACCGTCTCGCTGTCCGGCAGCCGCGCGCTGACGCGGGTGAAGCGCCGGGTGTAATCGTCTACGCCGAAATGCGCCAGCGCGCGCGTCACCGAGCGCTCGCGCCGGTAAATCTCCGGCAGGCCGGGAAAGCGCGCCGCCGGAAAGAACAAGATCGCCCAGTCCACCACCCGCAACGCCACCCGGCTCAGGGTCTTGATGCGCAGCAGCGGCTCGCCCACCGCCACTTGCAGCAAATCGGCCAGTTCGGCATTGGCCGGCACCGTGTCGCTGGCCAAGACGTCGATGTCCGAGTTCAGGTTCTGGCTGGCCATGTTCTGGGAAAAACGGGTGCGCTTGCTGATCGCGTAGTCAATCGCATTGTCCTGGACGAAGGTGCCGCGCCCCTGTTCCACCCGCAACAGGCCGCGCTCCACCAGCGTGGCCACCGCGCGCCGTATGGTGTGGCGGTTGACGCGAAAGCGCTGGGCCAGTTGCAGCTCGGTGGCCAATTGCTCGCCGGCGCGGATCGCGCCGCTGGCTATCTCCTCCGCCAGGCTGTTTTCTATCTGCCGCCAGACGGCGACCCCGGAACCGCGTTCAATCATCGTTCACGCCCTCTCGTTCCCATGGCGGCCAAGGTCTAGCCCCGCCACCCAATCGTCACAAAACCTTCATCGCCGCATGCTGTTTGCGCCTTATCGCCGGCCATTATCATGGATACGTCTATACGTTTATATGAATTTTTGTTGAAACCGCACAGGGGAATACCCAATATGGAAACCTCGACCCGACAAGACTGGCTCAGCGTGCTGGCCCACACCCCGCCGCCGCGGCTGCGCCGGCTGCTGGGCCCGCAATTGCCGCCGGCGCCGCAAGTGGAATGGCTGCGCCGCGCCGAAACCGGCCTTGTCATGCTGCAGGGCCGCGCCGGCGGCGGCGGCGCCCGCTTCAATCTGGGCGAAGCCAGCGTCAGCCGCGCCAGTTGCCGAATCAACGGCCGCCTGGGCCACGGCTGGGCGCTGGGCAGCAACGGCGAACACGCCGAATTGATCGCCCAGGCCGACGCGCTGCTGCAAGACCCGGCGCGGCGGGACGGTTTGCTCGCGCAATGGATAACGCCCTTGCGCGCCGAACGCGCCGCGCGCCGCGAACAGGCGGCGCGCGAAGCCGCCGCCAGCAAGGTGGAATTCTTCACCCTGGTCCGGGGGGAATAAGATGCGCGCCGCCTTCTCCGACCCGGTTCACGACAGTCAGCGCTGCTTCCGCGCCGCGCTGGCCGCGCTGGCCGGACCCCTGCTGCCGCAAACGCTGCCGGCGCTGCCGGCCGAGCTGCCCGGCCTGATGCCGGCCACCGCCGCCCTGCTCTACACCTTGCTGGACCAGGACGTCAGCGTCTGGCTGCCGCCGCTGCCGGCGGACACCCTGGCCAGCCTGCGCTTCCACACCGGCCTGCGCCTGGCCGCCGCGCCGGAACAGGCCGACTTCGTGGTGCTGCCGCTGGGCGCGCCGCCGCCGCCGCTGGCCGCGCTCAAGGCCGGCGAGCCCGAATACCCGGACCGCTCCGCCACCGTGCTGCTGGAAACCGCCGGCTTCAACGCCGAACAGGTGGAAGCCGACGGCCCGGGCTTCGCCGCGCCGCGCCGTTTCGGCGTGAACGGCGCGCCGGACGGTTTCTGGCGGCAATGGCGGGACAATCACGCCCGTTTTCCGCTGGGCGTGGACATTTTTCTGATCTGCGGCGAGCGTGTGGCCGGCCTGCCGCGCAGCACCCGCGTCAAGGAGGGTTGAGATGTACGTAGCCGTCAAAGGCGGAGAAACCGCCATCGCCCGCTCCTGGGACCTGCTGGCCGCCAAGCGCCGCGGCGACGCGGCGACGCCGGAACTGAGCCTCGCGCAGATCCGCGGCCAATTGCGGCTGGCGCTGGCCAGGACGATGCAGGAAGGTTCGCTGTACGACGAGGAGCTGGCGGCGCTGGCGCTGAAACAGGCCGCCGGCGACTGCGTGGAAGCGGCCTTCCTGCTGCGCGCCTTCCGCACCACCCTGCCGCGCTTCGCCGCCAGCCGGCCACTGGACACCGCAGCGATGCGGGTGCGCCGCCGCGTGTCCGGCACCTTCAAGGACGTGCCCGGCGGCCAGGTGCTGGGCCCCACCGCCGACTACACCCAGCGGCTGCTGGACTTCGGCCTGGCCCAGGCCGGCGAGCCGCCGCGGCCGACGCTGGCGGACGCGCCGCTGCCGGAACGGCTGCCCTGCGTGCTGGACACCCTGGCCCAGGAAGGGCTGATCGAGCCGGAAACGCCGCCGCCGGGCGATCCGGAACCGGCCGACCTGACCCGCGAGCCGCTGCTGTTCCCGGCCGGCCGCGCCGCCCGGCTGCAAAACCTGGCGCGCGGCGACGAGGGCTGGCTGCTGGGCCTGGCCTACTCCACCCAGCGCGGCTACGCCGAAAGCCACCCCTTCGCCGGCGAAATCCGCATGGGCGAAGTCAGCGTGATGGTCTGCCCGGAAGAACTGGGCTTCGACGTCGACATCGGCGAAATCACCCTGACCGAATGCCAGATGATCAACCAGTTCGCCGGCAGCCGCAGCGCGCCGCCGCAGTTCACCCGCGGCTACGGCCTGAGCTTCGGCGAGGCCGAACGCAAGGCGATGGCGATGGCCCTGGTGGACCGCAGCCTGCGCGCCGCCGAGCTGGGCGAAACGGCGCACGCGCCGGCGCAGCAGCCGGAATTCGCGCTGTGCCACAGCGACAACGTCGAAGCCTCCGGCTTCGTCCAGCATCTCAAGCTGCCGCACTACGTCGACTTCCAGGCCGAGCTGTCGTTGATACGCCAGCTGCGCCGCGAACACGCCGCCAAGGAGACACAAGCATGAGCACCGCCGCGCCATGGGCGTACAACTTCGGCTTCCTCGACGAAAACACCAAGCGCATGCTGCGCCGCGCCCTGCTCAAGGCCGTGGCCGTGCCCGGCTATCAAGTGCCCTTCGGCGGCCGCGAAATGCCGCTGCCCTACGGCTGGGGCACCGGCGGCATCCAGGTGACGGCCAGCGTGATCGGCCGCGACGACGTGCTCAAGGTCATAGACCAGGGCGCGGACGACACCACCAACGCGGTCAATATCCGCCGCTTCTTCGCCCGCGTCGCCGGCGTGGCCACCACCACCCGCAGCGCCGAAGCCAGCCTGATCCAGACCCGGCACCGCATCCCGGAAACCCCGCTGTGCGCCGGCCAGGTGCTGGTGTTCCAGGTGCCGGAACCGGAGCCGCTGCGCACGCTGGAAGCCAGCGAGCAGGAAACCCGCAAGCTGCACGCCCACCAGGATTACGGCCTGATGCACGTCAAGCTGTACGAGGACATCGCCCGCTACGGCCACATCGCCGCCAGCTACGACTACCCGGTGCTGGTCAACGGCCGCTACCTGGCTTCGCCCTCGCCCATCCCCAAATTCGACAACCCCAAGCTGCACCTGAGTCCGGCGCTGCTGCTGTTCGGCGCCGGCCGCGAAAAAAGGCTGTACGCGATCCCGCCCCACACCCGGGTGGAAAGCCTGGCTTTCGACGACCATCCGTTCCAGGTGCAGCGCTGGGAACAGGCCTGCGCGCTGTGCGGCGCCGGCGACAGCTATCTGGACGAAATCATCACCGACGACGCCGGCGCGCGCCAATACGTCTGCTCCGACAGCGACCACTGCCGGCAGCGCCGCGACACACAGGAAAGCCCGCAATGAACCCGCCCCTACTCAGCGTCCGCGGCCTCGGCAAGGACTACGGCAACGGCAACGGCTGCTTCGGCGTCGATTTCGACCTCTACGCCGGCGAAGTGCTGTGCGTGGTCGGCGAATCCGGCTCCGGCAAATCCACGCTGCTGGCCGCGCTGGCCGGCAAGCTGGCCGCCGACGCCGGCAGCGCGCGCTTTCGCGAACGCGACGGCCGCGAGCACGAACTCACCGCCATCGCCGAATCCGAGCGCCGCCGGCTGGCGCGCAGCGAATGGGGCTTCGTGTCCCAGCACGCCCGCGACGGCCTGCGCATGAACGTCTCCGCCGGCGCCAATATCGGCGAGCGGCTGATGGCGCTGGGCCAGCGCCATTACGGCCGGCTGCGCCAGACCGCCGGCGACTGGCTGGAACGGGTGGAAATCGGCCGCTCGCGGCTGGACGATCCGCCCAGCGCCTTCTCCGGCGGCATGCAGCAGCGGCTGCAGATCGCCCGCAGCCTGGCCACCCATCCGCGGCTGGTCTTCATGGACGAACCCACCGGCGGCCTGGACGTCTCGGTGCAGGCCCGCTTCCTGGACCTGACCCGAAGACTGGTGCGCGACAGCGGCATCGCCGTCATCATGGTCACCCACGACCTGGCCGTGGCCCGTCTGCTGGCGCAACGCACGCTGGTGATGCAAGGCGGCCGCGTGGTGGAAGCCGGCCTCACCGATCAAATCCTGGACGATCCGCAGCATCCGTACACCCAGCTGCTGGTATCCTCCATCCTGCAGGCCTGAAGCCATGAAGCTATTGATAGACGCAAGGCAAGTGAGCAAGACTTTCACCCTGCACCAACAAGGCGGCCTGACGCTGCCGGTGCTCGACGAGGTCTCCCTGCAGGCCGCCGCCGGCGAATGCGTGGCGCTGGCCGGCCCTTCCGGCGCCGGCAAGAGCACGCTGCTCAAGGCGCTGTACGCCAATTACCTGGTGGAGCGCGGCAGCATACGCATCCGCCACCGCGACGCCTGGCTGGACATGGCCGCCGCCTTGCCGCACGAGATCGCAGACGCCCGCCGCCACACCCTGGGCTACGTCAGCCAGTTCCTGCGCGCCATCCCGCGGGTGC
This sequence comes from Chromobacterium sp. FG22, assembly GCF_057809415.1. NCBI lineage: Bacteria > Pseudomonadati > Pseudomonadota > Betaproteobacteria > Neisseriales > Chromobacteriaceae > Chromobacterium > Chromobacterium sp. FG22. The sequence continues at coordinate 6,020 of NZ_JBMDJX010000052.1, forward strand.
CGGCGCTGGACATCGTCGCCGAGCCGCTGCGCGAATGGGGCGTGGACGCCGACGCGGCGCGGCGCGAGGCCGGCGCTTTGCTCGCGCGGCTGAACATACCGGAACGGCTGTGGCGGCTGCCGCCGGCCACTTTTTCCGGCGGCGAACAGCAACGGGTCAATATCGCCCGCGGCATGATAGCGCCGCGGCCCATCCTGCTGCTGGACGAGCCCACCGCCTCGCTGGACGCCGCCAACCGCGCGGTGGTGATTGAATTGATGCGCGAAGCGCTGGCGCGCGGCGCGGCGCTGGTGGGTATCTTCCACGACGAACCCACCCGCGACGCCGTCGCCGACCGCGTGTTTGAAGTCCCGCTGGCAAACAAATCGGAACACCTAGCATGAAACGGATATTGAACAATGCCCGGCTGATCCTGGCCGACGGCGTCGTCGAACGCGGCGCGCTGGAAATAGACAACGGCGTGATCGCCGCCGTCCACGCCCAAGCGCTGAGCGCCCCCCCGCCCCACAGCGAAGATCTGGACGGCGACGACCTGCTGCCCGGCCTGGTGGAAGTGCACACCGACAATCTGGAAAAACACCTGATGCCGCGCAACGGCGTGCTGTGGCCGACGCTGCCGGCCGTGGTCACCCACGACGCGCAATGCGTGGCCGCCGGCATCACCACCGTGCTGGACGCGCTGTCGGTGGGCGATCTGGAAGGCGACAGCGTGCGGCTGGACACCCTGCAAAGCGCCTTCGAGGCGATAGACGCCGGCATGCGCCGCCGCGTCTTCCGCGCCGAGCACCTGTTCCACCTGCGTTGCGAACTGGCCTATCCCACGCTGCTGGACGCGCTGTCCCCCTTGATCGGCCATCCGGCGGTGCGTCTGGTGTCGCTGATGGACCACACCCCCGGCCAGCGCCAATACCGCGACCTGGCGCAGTACAAAAAGTACTACGCCAAGAAAAACGTCAGCTGGAACGACGACACCTTCCTCGCCGCGGTGGAGCAACGCAAGCTCAAGCAAGACCGCTACGCCGAAAGCCACCGCCAGGCGGTGGTGGAACTGGCGCGCGCGCGCGGCATCGCCCTGGCCAGCCACGACGACACCGAGCTCAGCCATATCGACGAGGCGGTGCGCGACGGCGTGGCCATGTCCGAATTCCCCACCACCCTGACCGCCGCGCGCGCCGCGCGCGAACAGGGGCTGATGACGGTGATGGGCGCGCCCAACATCGTCCGCGGCGGCTCCCACTCCGGCAATGTCGCCGCCCTGGAACTGGCCGGCCACGGCCTGCTGGACATCCTGTCCTCGGACTACGTGCCGGCCAGCCTCTTGCACGCCGCCTACCTGCTGGGCCGCCAGCCGGGCTGGGACCCAAGCCGCGCCGTCGCCACCGTCACGCGCAACCCGGCCCGGGCGGTGGGATTGGCGGACCGCGGCGCCATCGCCGTCGGCCAGCGCGCGGACCTGGTCCAGGCGCGCGAGCGGGACGGCATTCCGCTGGTGCGCCAAGTGTGGAGCGCCGGCCTGCGCGTATTCTGATAAACAGCGTCCACGCCAAAAGGGCCGCGTTATCGCAACGCGGCCCCATTTCATTTCAATCCGACAATCCCCATTTCGCCCGCTCCGGCGGGGCGAGGAGAAGCCCGCGCCTGACTTTGCTGCCACAAACCAGGCGCAGGCGCTCACTCGCGCCGCAAGGGCGCATTCAAAGCCTTCTCCTTGCCAATATGCAAGAGCAGCATCAAAACGCCTATGCCCAGCGCCTTCATCCCGCACCAGAACAAAGCGATGCTAAATACGCGACAACATACAAAACCGATCAGCGACACAATTGATTTCCCAATCCAAAAATAAACGCCACTACTGACCAATAATCAAATGGAAAACGCTTCCGACTTCACCGCCCAGTAAATATCCAAACGCTCCTTGCGCGTCAGATACACCTTGCCGCCCACGCCGCCGCCTTTCAGGGCGACGCTGCATATTCTCAAAGCGCGATAGAGTCCAGGCACCACCGCGCCCATGGCGGAGGTTTTTCTAATCAGGTTTTCGATATAAACCGTCAAGCTCTCCAAATCCTGCCGCCAAATCATCTCCCGCTCTTGGGCCAAGCCTTCCAATACTTTTTCATTTCCCGCCATTAACACGGCCACTGCCTCCAAAAAACATCAGCGGCCAGCTTAACCCTATTGATACTAAATGTCTTTATCCAAACCAGTACAATTTATTATCAGCCATTAGAAATGATTATCGTTTTGGCCGCCGCCCCAGGTCCGATATCGGCCCGAATAGGGCCAACAACGGCCGCAACAATCATTATCATTCCTTACCACCCCTGGCAAAAAGCTTAATTCTCAAGGCTTGCGCCCCCGCTCACCCAAACTGCATGCTATGATCTCCGCTCTGTTCCGTGGGCGCGAAATCCACTTTCGACTGCCTAAATGTATTGAATAACAACACACATCATTCAGCATGCAATATAAAAACAAAGACCACGCCAACGCCGGCAATCCTTTAATGGAGCAACTCGCCAACAGCGCCAAACTCTCCGCACTGATCCTATGTCTGGATCAGGCGCAATTGCTGAGCGAGCAACTGTTAAACGAACTTAACAGCAGAGATAAAAGAATTAATGCGATAGAGCAGGAGCTGCTGCGAGCGCAACAAGAAATCACACAGCTTAAATCCACGCATTAAGCCAAAAGCGCCGCTGGTTTTAACAAGCGGCCGCAGCCATTTGCCAGAGCCGTCAATTCCACTCAGTCCTCAATAGCAAGCGACAGGCCATCTTATTGGCGGCTCCCTTATCCCGGTTTTTCATGCGCGCTTCGCGCCGGACTCGCCTCGGCGGGCGTTTCGGCTCCGTTCCGGCGCCGGCGCGCTGTAATCGCGTCGCTACAATTCCGTAGTCATCGCCGGCCGCTCCGGCCTTTCGCCAAATCCATGGTTTTCGTTGCGGGCCGGCCACGCCGAATACACCGGATTCCCCGACGCCGCCATCCCGGCGGCAATGCCCTACAGGCCTGAGTTCCAGCGGACTTCGCCGTCCGCTCGCGCAAGCGGTCCGCGCGGCGAACGCGGCCATCCTCTTGAAAAGAAGCGGATTCTGTTGGAAAATATTTGACGTCAAATCAAGAGCGCGCCCGGCGCTCTTGTCATTTCCGCTTACCTTTCGGCTCCCCCGCAACATCACTTGGCAAGGCCAGCTTGGCAGTTGGGTATTGCTACCTATAATCGATTTAGAGCAAATTACCTATGGGGTAATTTAAAATATCGCCGAACCCGTCCTGGCCGTAATATCAAATGCCGCAAGGCGTTTCCAATACCGGCCGCGGCGTGGGAAGAAAGATTATAAAAATGAGATTCCATATTGAAGACAAAGTCGTCTTCGACCCTGACGAGGGCAGCCTGCTGCCCGGGGATCAAGACAAGATCATCCTGAAATACAATGAAGCGCTGCTGCTCAAGCTCTTGCTCTCCGGACTGTTCGAAAAAAACGAGCTGATTGAAAACGTATGGGGGAAAACCATCGTCACCGACTCCAGCTACCACAAGCTGGTATTCGATCTGCGCGCGCAGCTTGAGAAAAGCGGGCTGGATCCCAAGATCATCAAGACCATTCCGAGACGCGGCTGCCAATTCGTCGGCGCCTTCGCCACGCTGGAGCCGCGGGAGGACGCCGACGGCGCCCTGCCCGCGCCGGAAAGCCTCCCGCCCGCGGCCGGAGCCGCGCCGGCGCCCAAGCGGCGCATGGCGCGCTGGCGGCTGCCGGTCCGTGTCGATCGCCGCCAGGCGCTGGCCCTGCTGGCCGTCACCGCCGCGGGCCTGCTCTTGGGCTGGCACGCCTCTTGGTGGATTCCGCAAATGAACATTCATAAAATGCGCGACGGCGCGCGCAGCCTGTTCGTGGTGGGCAATGTCTACCGCGACGCGCCCAAGCTGCCGGAAAGCGGCGGCGACGCCTTCTACATCAAGAGCGGCAAATGCACGGCGAGTTATCTGTGCGACAAGAAATACGGGAGCGATCTCAATTGCAAAAACAAAATCGTGTTCTGATCGCTCTCGGACTGTTTCTGATCGCGCTCTATCTGGGCTATGCCGGCCACAACTACATCATGGACAGCCGCACCATCTGCACCGCCCGCATCTCCGAACTCAAATTCCCGCGCAATAGCGGCGAGACGGCGATCACCAGCGGCTTCATCGATCTGGACATGAAGAACGAGACCATCCACTTCTTCCTGCATTCGCCCACCGGCGACTACATCAACCGCCTGCTGCAGTTCAACACCAGCTACGGCTGGAACGGCGAGGCCAACGCGGTCACCATCGTCAAAAAGACCAAGTCGCCGTCCGAGTACGGCAGCCTGGCCAGCGAATACCATATCTTCGACATCGGCACCCGCCACCTGATCAATATGGTGCCGGTTACCAACCATGTCACCCAGGTCAATTTCGACTCGATCAGCTTCTTCTGCGAAAACCAGGAAATCCTGTAAGCCCGGCCCGGCGCGTCCACGCCGCCGGGCCTTGAGCCGGGTTCTCAGAACCTGTTCACGATCTCCGAGCCTGTTCAAAGTCTCGCGAGCAAGAGCGAGACAAGGCGAAAACGAGCGAAAAAGCGGAATGTACACGTGGTACATGAGCATTTTGAGCTTGTTTTTAACGCCGTATCGCTGAAGCGCAGCAGACATTGAACAGGTTCTCAGAAATACGCCATCGCGTAAGTCATCGCCCCCACCAGGCTGCAAAAGATCAGGCTGTGCTTGAGGGTGAAACGGAACAGGTCCGCCTCCTTGCCCACCAGGCCCACCGCCGCGCAGGCCACGGCGATGGACTGCGGCGAAATCATCTTGCCGGTCACGCCGCCGGTGGTGTTGGCCGCCACCAGCAAGATATCCGACACGCCCAGTTGATGCGCGGTGGATGCCTGCAAGGCCGAGAACAAGGCATTGGACGAGGTGTCGGAACCGGTCAGGAACACGCCCAGCCAGCCCAGGAAGGGCGAGAAAAAGGGAAAGGCCTTGCCGGTATTGGCCAGGCACAAGGCCAGCGTGCTGGACATGCCGGAATAATTGGCGACGAAGGCGAAGGCCAGCACCATGCCGATGGACAGGATGGGCCGCTTCAGTTCGGCCAGGGTCTCGCCGAAGGCGGCGGCGGCCTGCGCCGGCCGGAAGCGCAGCAACACGATGGACAGCAAGGCCGCGACGAAAATGGCGGTGCCCACGGCGGACAGCAGGTCCAGCTTGTACAGCGCCTCGTAAGGCTTGTCCGCGGCCACGATGGGCGCGGTCTTGATCACCAGATTGTCCAGGTAGGGCACATGAAACTTCAGCACCCAGTGCTCCAGCGCGCCGCCCTTGGCGAACAAGGCCTTGAACGGTTTCAGGCTCCACAGCGTCACCAGCGCGGTCAGGATCAGGAACGGCCCCCAGGCGCGGGCGATCCGGCCCAGGCCGAAGCCGGAAGGCAGGCGCGGGCTGGGCGCGCGGCGGCCGGCGAAGGTGAAGATCTCGCGCGGCTGCCACACTTTCAGGAACAGCGTCAGACACACCAGGCTGACCAGGGCCGAAGTGATGTCCGGCAGCTCCGGCCCGATGTAGTTGGAGGTGAAATACTGAGTGACGGCGAAGGAGCCGCCGGCCACCAGCACCGCCGGCCAGGTCTGACGCACGCCCTTGAGGCCGTCCATCATCATCACCAGCCAGAACGGCACCAGCACCGACAGAAACGGCAGTTGGTGGCCGGCCTTGGCGCCGATGGCGAAGGGGTCCAGCCCGGTGACCTGACCGGCGACGATGATGGGAATGCCCATGGCGCCGAAAGCCACCGGCGCGGTATTGGCGATCAGGCACAGGCCGGCCGCGTACAGCGGATTGAAGCCCAGGCCCACCAGCAGCGCGGCGGTGATGGCCACCGGCGCGCCGAAGCCGGCGGCGCCCTCCAGGAAGGCGCCGAAGGAGAAACCGACCAGCAGCATCTGCAGGCGCTGATCCTCGGTCACCGACAACACCGAGGCGCGGATGATGTCGAACTGTCCGGTCTTGACGGTGATCTTGTACAGAAACACCGCGGCGATGATGATCCAGGCGATGGGCCACAGGCCGTAGGCGAAGCCGAAACCGGCGGCGGCCAGCGCCATGTCCGCCGGCATGCCGTAGAACAACGTGGCCACCAGCAGCGCCAGCAGCACGGTCAGGCTGCCGGCGACATGGCCCTTGAGCCGGAACACCGCCAGCGCCAGGAAAAAGAAAATAATCGGCAAGGCCGCCATCAGCGCCGACAGCGCCATGCCGCCGGACGGAAAGTAGTTTTGGGTCCAGATCATGATGTCTCCTCTGTAGTCTCTCCTTCTTCTTGCGCGCACAAACATCCGCGCGGCGGCGGGCTAGCCGCGGCCGTGTGGACGGAATGCGTTCAGGGAAGGATGTTTACCGGCGTTTCAACTCGGCGCCGGCCGCCCATGCGGCGGCGCCAACGATGCGGCCTTCGTAGCGGGCCGCTTTTAGAGCCTGTTTACGATCTGCTGCGCGTCGGCGATACGGCGTTGAAAACACCTTCGAAATGCTCATGTACCATCTGTACATTCCGCTTTCTCAGCCGTTTTCGCCTCGTCTCGCCTTAGCTCGCTAGATCGTAAACACGCTCCAGGGGTGGTGCAAAAATCCAGCAGCGCCTCGACGCTGCGGTATTCAAAGCCGGCGTGCTCGCTCAGGCCGATCTGACAAGTGCGGCTCATCGACACGCCGTGGCGGCAGCCCTGGGGCAAGGCCGGCGGCAGCCGTCGCAAGCTGTGCGCGTTCAGTTCCGGCACGGTGAAGCCCTTGTCGCCGGCGAAGCCGCAGCAGGCGATGTCCGGCACCGTCAGCCGCTCGGCGCAGCGGCCGGCCAGCCGCTTGAGCGCATCCGCCGCGCCCATCTCGGCGGCGCTGCAGGGGATGTGCAGCGCCAGTTGCGCCAGCTTGCGCGTCACTGCCAGCCGCGGCGCGACGAAGGCGTCCAGGAAGCGGGCCGCGTCGAACAGACGCAAGCGCGCGTCCAGCCGTCCTTGGCGCTGGGCGGACAGGATGCGCGCCGCGCACGGCCCGTTGTCCAGGTAAACCGGATGGCGGCCGTCTTCGCTGGCGGCCAGCAAGGCCAGGTTCAGCGCGTTCTGACTGATGTCCAGCGCCTCCGCGGCATTGGCCGAGGCGAAGGGCTGGCCGCAGCACAGGCCATCCTGGCCGGACGGATAGCGAGGGCTGAAACCGGCGCGGCGCAGCAAGGCCAGCGTGGGCGCGGCGGCGTTGCCGCCGTCGGCGTCCGCGGCCAGCGCGCGGTTGACGCAGCTGAGGAAGAGCACCACCGGCTCGCCGTCGCCGCCGGCGGCGGGCAGACGGCCGGCCGGCCGCGGCAGCTGCGCGGGCAGCAAGGGAATCACCTTGTGGCGGCGACGCAGCCGCAAGCTGATGCGGTGCAGCCGCTCCGGCCCGAATAGATGCGCCAGCGCCAAGCCGGCGCGGACGGCGGACGCGGCGGCGCCGATGTGGCGGGCGGCGAAGCGCGCGGCGCGCGGCCGCGGCGACGGGCCTTGCAAGCGCTTCATCAATTCGCCGGTATTGATGCCCACCGGGCAGCGCGTCGCGCACATGCCGGTGGCGGCGCAGGTGTCGATGGCGCGGTAGCGGAAATCGGCGCGCAGCGCGGCCAGCTCTTCCGCCGCGCCGCCGTCGCGGCTCAGTTGCTGGATGCGGCGCCAGGCGACGATGCGCTGGCGCGGGCTCAGCGTCAGCCCGTGCGACGGACAGGCCGCCTCGCAAAAGCCGCATTCGATGCAGCGGTCGACGATGGGATCGGCCGCCGGCAAGGGCTTGAGGTTTTCCAGGTGCAGCCGCTCGTTGTCGGTGATGATCACGCCGGGATTGAGCAGGCCGTCCGGGTCGAACAAGGCCTTGATGCGGCGCATGATGTTCCAGGCGGCGTCGCCCCACTCCTGGCGCACAAAGGGCGCGACATTGCGGCCGGTGCCGTGCTCGGCCTTCAGCGAGCCGTCGTATTCGCCGGCCACCAGCGCGCTGACGTCTTGCATGAAGGCGTCGTAACGCGCCACCTCGCGCTCGCTGTCGAAACTGGGCGCGAATACGAAATGCAGATTGCCGTCCAGCGCATGGCCGAACAACAAGGCCTCGTGATAGCCGTGGCGGTCGAACAAGGCGGTCAGCCTGGCCACGCCGTCGGCCAGCTGCGGAATTGGGAAAGCCACGTCCTCGATCACCACGGTGCTGCCCAGCGGCCGCACCGCGCCCACCGCCGGAAACAAGCCCTTGCGCAAGGCCCAATAGCTGTCGCAGACCGCGGCCTCGCGGCTGAAGCCGCTGGACAGGCGCGGCGCGAAACCCGCCAGCAGTTGGTCTATCGCCGCGCAATGGCGCTCCAGCTCCGCCTCGGAACCGGCGCGCGCCTCGATCAGCAAACAGGCCTCCTCCGGACCGAACGGCCGCGCCAGGAAATCCGGCAGCCCCGGCTTGCCGTGCAAGGCGCGCAGGCTGCGGCTGTCTATCAGCTCCACCGCCGCCACGCCGTGGGCGTTTGCGGCCGCGCTCAGCGCCGACACCGCGCGGCAGCAGGGCTCCAGCGCGTCGAACAGCAGCAAGGCCGAAGCCTTGTGAGGATGCTCGACCACGCTGTGGAAGGTGATCTCGCTGATGAAGCCCAGCGTGCCCTCGGAACCGATCAACACATGGCTGAGCATGTCCACCGGGTCGTCGAAATCCAGCAAGGCGTTGATGCCGTAGCCCGTGGTGTTCTTCAGCCGGTATTTGCGGCGCACCCGCTCGGCCAGCGCCGCGTCGGCGCGCAGTTCGGCCGCCAGGCCGGACAAGCCGGCCAGCAGCGCGGCGTGGGACTGGCGGAAAGCCGCCACGCTGGCGGCGTCGCCGGTGTCCAGCGCGGCACCGTCCAGCAGCAGCAGGCGCATCGCCGCCAGCGTGTGATAGCTGTTGTCGCGGGTGCCGCAGCACATGCCGCTGGAGTTGTTGGCGGCGATGCCGCCGATCTTGGCGCTATTGATCGACGCCGGGTCCGGGCCGATCTTGCGGCCGTAAGGCGCCAGCAGGGCGTTGGCGTGGCTGCCTATCATCGCCGGCCCCAGCCGGACGCGCGCGCCGTCGTCCAAGACCTGGCCATGGTTGAAGCCATCGCCCAGCAAGACCAGCACCGAATCGCTGACCGCCTGGCCGGACAAGCTGGTGCCGGCGGCGCGGAAGGTCAGCGCCACCCGGTGGCGGCGCGCCAGCGCCAGGATGGCCGCCACTTCCGCCTCGCTGTCGACGCGGGCGACGATTTGCGGCCGCAGCCGGTAGAAGCTGGCGTCGGTGCCGTAAGCCAATGTGGACAGCGGGTCGGTGTAAATGCGCGCCGCCGGCATCGCCGTCAGCAAATCGCTATGGAAAGCCTGATGCGCCGGGCTCATGCTCATGGCCGCTCCCCGGCGGCGCGGCGCGCTTCGCGTTCGCGCACCAGTTCGTGCAGGGTCTTGGGCGCCGGCGTCAGCGGCGCGTGGTTCTGGGTCCAGCCCAACTGGCCGCCAAGCGCGAGCTTGCGCAGCCGGGTGGCGCCCCAGCCAAACCAGCGGTACAGCCGCGGCGAGGCGTGGACCTGGCGCCAGCCCTTCCAGGCCAGCCGCTCCGCCGCGCTCGCCGCCGCGCCCTGGCCGCGCAAGGGATGACTGACCGCCTCCCCGGCCGGACGCTGGCTTTCCTCGCGCAGCCGCATCAGCATCTCGGGGATGGGGATCTTCACCGGGCAGACCTCGCCGCAAGCGCCGCATAGGCTGGAGGCGGTGGGCAGATCGCGGGTGTTTTCCAGGCCCAGCAGATGCGGCGAAATGATCTCGCCTATCGGCCCCGGATAGGTGGTGCCGTAAGCGTGGCCGCCGATGCGGGCATAGACCGGGCAATGATTCATGCAGGCGCCGCAGCGTATGCATTGCAGGGTCTTGCGCAATTGCGCGTCGGCGTAGGCCTGGCTGCGGCCGTTGTCCAGCAGCACCAGATGCACTTCACGCGGACCGTCTTTTTCGCCGGCGCGGCGCGGGCCGCTGATCATATTGAAATAAGTGGTGATGGGCTGGCCGATGGCGGAGCGGGTCAGCAGGCTGTACAAGGGCGGCACGTCGGCCAGCTTCTCCACCACTTTCTCGATGCCGGTGATGGCGATGTGCAGGTCCGGCACCGTGGTGCACATGCGACCGTTGCCCTCGTTCTCCACCAGGCACAGCGTGCCGGTTTCCGCCACCGCGAAGTTGACGCCGGACAGGCCGACGTCGGCGTCCAGATAGAGCCGGCGCAGCGCGCCGCGGCCTATCTGTATCAACTCGTCCACGTCCTCGGTGTAGGGCGTGCCCGGCAGCTTGTCGTGGAATAGCCGCGCGATGTCGGCCTTGGTCTTGTGTATCGCCGGCATGATGATGTGGGTGGGCTTTTCGCCGGCCAGCTGCACGATGTACTCGCCCATATCGCTTTCCACCGCGGCGACGCCGCGCGCTTCCAGATAATGGTTGAGTTCGATTTCCTCGCTGACCATGGACTTACCCTTGACCATCAAGCGGCCGGAACGCGCCTCTACCAAGCCGTGGATGATGCGATTGGCCTCGTCCGCGGTCTCGGCCCAATGCACTTGCACGCCGTTGGCGCTCAGCCGCGCCTCCAACTGCTCCAGCAAGTCCGGCAGCCGCGACAGGCAACGCTGGCGGATGGCTTCTCCCAGTGCGCGCAAGGCGTCCAGTTCCGCCGGATCGTCGAAGGCCGACAAACGCTTGGCCATCAGAAAATCCATCGCCCCGCGCAGGCTGTGGCGCAGTTCGCCGTCGGCCAATGCCGCGCGCGCCTGCTGCTTGAATTGGCGCGAGGGATAAAGCTCGATCTTGTGCTCGCTCATGGTCGGGCCTCCTCCGCCTGCTCCAGCTGCGCCGGATCGATGTGCTCGGGCAGCTGCGCCAGCACCAGCAGTTCACGCGGACCGTGCGCGCCGTAGGCCAGCGTCAGCTGGATGTCGGCGGTCTTGGACGGGCCGGAAATCAGCAAGGCGTTGGTAGGCATGCCGTCCTGCCAGTTTTCGCAACGCATCGCGCTGTAGAAGTCTGGATAGAGCGTGGCGGTGTCGAACAGGACGATGTGCAGCGGCGGCACCAGGCTCATGGTGCGCGGCTCCTGCGCGTCCGGCCACAGCACCAGGGTGCCGGTGGCGGCGATGCCGCAGCGCGCCGCGGTGAACGCGGCCTCGATCTCGAACAGCTCGGCCTTCCAGCCGTCGACGGCGCGGTCGAAGAAACGCAGCGCCGGCGTCGTCGGCAAGCCTTGCAGCACCGCCTCGGCGCGGCGGCCGTGCGCGGTGTCGGACAGCAGCAAGGAGGCCGGCCGCCGCTGCGCGATCCACACCGCCAGCCGCGTGTGCCAGTCGTCGGCGCGCACCCATAGCACCTCGGTCTTCACCGCCCGCATCGCCCGCGCCCAGCCGCGCAAGGCGTCCAGGCTGTGCTGCGGCGGCGTAAAGCGCCGGAAATGCGCGTCCAGCTCCGGCCGCGGCAACTCCTCGCGCGGCGCGGCGCGCAGCTTGGCCAGAATGGCGTCGCGGGCGCTCATGCCTTGCCTCCCACGCGCTCAAGCAGAAAGCTGGCCAGATGCCGGCCCCGAAACGCCCCGCCCTCCTTGGCCAGCTTGCCGTTGATATTGAGCAGACAGCCGCCGTCCGCGGTGATGAACTCCACCGCGCCGCTGTCCCGCAACGCGGCGGCCTTGTCCGTCACCATCGCCCCGGCGATGTCAGGATGCTTGATCGAAAAAGTGCCGCCGAAACCGCAGCACTCGGATTCATGGTCGTGCACCACCCGTTCCACATTAGCCAGCCGCTCCAGCAAGGCCCAAGAGGACAGATGCACATTCATTTCACGGCGGGCGGAACAGGAGGTGTGCACCGCCACCTTCACCTTGGGGCCCTGATCTTGCGGCCGCCAGTCCAGATGGTTGAGCAGAAAATCGCTGAACTCCACCACCCGAGCGGCCGCCGCGCAGGCGCGCGCCTCGTCCGGCTGGCCGGCGAACAGCTTGGGCCAATGGTGCTTGATCATGCCGCCGCAGGAACCGGACGGCACCACGATGGGCCAGTCCTCGGCGAAGCAGTCCAGCTGCGCCCGCGCCACCGCCAGCGCTTCCGCCGGATGGCCGCTGGTATAGGCCGGCTGGCCGCAGCAGCTCTGTTGCTGTGGAAAGTGCACTCTCAAGCCCAGGCCTTCCAGCAAGGCGATGGCGTCCACGCCGGCCTGCGGCAAAAACAGGTCCAGCAGACAGGTGCCGAACAGATACACGTTGGCAGGCTTCATCCGGTTTCCTTTGTAAATTGGTAAGACCAATTATTTTTATTAAAATAACTCTAGAGTGATTGCTTGAGTCCGTCAATATGACGACGCGGATTCCCGCACCGGCTGTGGTAAGCTGCACTCACTCTGGTCTGACCAATTTTTCCGAACCGACAAGCCCGGCGCCATGGCCTATCCCAAACTGAACATCCCCAAACTCTCCGACGTCATCGTCGAACAACTGGAAAAGCGCATTCTGGACGGCGTGCTCAAACCGGGAGACCGCCTGCCGCCGGAACGGCAGCTGGCCGAGGAGTTCGGCGTGTCCCGGCCCTCGCTGCGCGAGGCGATCCAGCAACTGGCTTCGCGCGGCCTGCTCAGCAGCCGCCAGGGCGGCGGCACCTGGGTGACGGACCGGCTGGAAACCGCGTTTTCCGACCCCTGGGAAAAGCTGCTGAACCAGCATCAGGACTTGCACGGAGACTTATTGGAATTCAGACGGGTGCTGGAAGGCGCGGCGGCGCGCAGCGCGGCCAACCGCGCCACGCCGGCCGACCTACAGCGTCTGGAACATTGCGTGAACCAATTGCAGAACGCCTACGACGGCGGAGATCTGGCTCAGCAGGCGCAGGCCGACGTGCGCTTTCACCAGGCGGTGGCCGAGGCCTCGCACAATGTCTTGTTCGCCCATCTGAGCGGCAGCCTGCTGGCCATGCTGCATCGGCACGTCAAGGACAATATCGCCGATTTGTTCGCGGTGGGAGAAGTGGCGGACGCGCTGCGCGCGCAGCATCTGGCCATCTGGGAAGCTATCCGCGACAAGCAGCCGGACGCCGCGCAGCAAGCGGTGGAACAACATCTGGACTTTGTCGCCACCACGCTGCAAAGCAGGCAGCGGCAAGCGGAGCGCGATGCGCGAGCGCGCATGCGCCTGGAACATCAGGACCCTTGAAACGCGCCTGAGCCGGCCGCCGCGGCGCCAGCATCCATTCAAGGTCTCGCGGGCCTGCGCGAGACAAAGTGAAAACAGCGGAAGAAGCGGAACGCGCTCGCGGCGCATGAGCATTTCGAAGCGGTGCTCGCCATGCCAGGCTTCACAAGGCGCGGCAGATGGTGAATGCTTCTAGACCTGCCCCAATCTTTTCTGACTCTTGATCACAAAGCGCTCGCGGTCCTCTCCCCTGGCCTCCGCCTCCACCAGCCACACCGGCGGCCTGCCGCGGCCGGACCAGGTCTGGTGCGGCATCGCCGGGTTCTGATATTTGGGCGTCACGCCGTTTTTGGCGTAGAGCTTGGGCAGAATCAGGCCGTAAGCCATGGCCAGCCGCTCAATTTCTTCTATCCCTTTCTGCTGACGCAACTGAACGCGGTCCGTCAGGGTGTTCAGCAGGAAAACCGCGGCTTCTTTCAAAGCCTGGTCCGAGGAGGAGTCCAGCAAGTCCTCGTTGATCAACTGTTTTTTATTCATGCACGCCTCCTAAGCTTTGCCGGACTGTCGCTTCCCTTCCCACCCCGGCCAATCCGCGCCCGGCATTCTCATGTCTATGCCATCCATCGTTAGCCGTCGATTTGAGCCAGGCTTTAACCTTGTCCGGCATTAACTCTTTGCGCTAATGCCGGACGTGAATTGTTTTTCCGCGGATATTCTATCCCCGCCACCCCAATGGCTTGGAATAGGAATAAACTGATTTTTCCCAGAAAATCACGGCTTTGCGTCCAGCAGCGTCAAAAGCCGGCGCCGCCGCCCCTTAAACCCTCTTTCTCACCCGGCGTCCGCCAAGGGAAATATTTTGAGAAAAGCCTTGCGCGGCCTGAAAAGCCTAGGTATAGTTCGCTTCCTGTCGAGACCGACCGGGCGAAAGCCGGGAAGGACGAAACACTCCGTGGGGGTATAGCTCAGCTGGGAGAGCGCTTGCATGGCATGCAAGAGGTCAGCGGTT
>NZ_JBMDJX010000053.1:0-19015 GCF_057809415.1 Chromobacterium sp. FG22
GCCTGCCGCCGGCCGGCGTCGAGCGGGTGCGTTTCCACCGCAGCGACGCCACCGAAGCCGAGGACGGCCTGACCGAGTGGAACGCCCAACGCCAGATTGTGCCCGGCGCGGTGGCGCTGGCCAGCTTCGATTATCAGCCGGTGCAGACCCAGCACAGCGGCGACGACAGCCGCATCGACCAGGGCCAGAACGGCAAGGCGCTGCAATCCTCCTTGCACGATTACGACCCGCAATCGCTGTACTACGCCGGCGACGCCGACCAACTCAGCCATTACGCCCAGCTGCGCCAGCAAGCGCATGACCTGAACGCCAAGCAATTCAGCGGCGGCGGTTCGGTGCGCGGCCTGGCCGCCGGCCAATGGTTCCGCCTGGACGACCATCCGGCCCACGACGGCGACAGCAGCGAACAGCGCGAATTCGTCGTTACCCGCCAAGCCTTAAGCGCGCGCAACAACCTGCCGGCCGACCTCAAAGCGCTGGCAAAAGCCGAGGACGCCCAACCCTTCCGCGCCGACTTCGACGCCCAACGCCGCGGCGTGCCGCTGACCCCGGCCTACGCTCATACCGAACTGGCCAAGCCCAAGTCTCGCGGCGTGCAGACCGCGACCGTGGTCGGTCCCCAGGGTGAAGAGGTGCACACCGACCAGCACGGCCGCATCAAGGTGCAATTCCACTGGCAGCGGCCGGAAGAACATCCGAGCATAGGCGCTAACCTCGACGACAAATCCTCCTGCTGGCTGCGGGTGGTCATGCCCAGCGCCGGCGCCGGCTGGGGCCACCAATTCATCCCGCGCATCGGTCAGGAAGTCTTGGTCGACTTCATCGAAGGCGATATCGACCGCCCGGTGATCACCGGCGTGCTCTACAACGGCAGCCACCCGACGCCGGACTTCAGCGGCGCGGGCACCTTGCCGGCCAACAAGACCCTGTCCGGCATCAAATCCAAAGAACACCAGGGCGGCCAGTACAACGAACTGCTGTTCGACGACACCCCGGGCGAAGTCCGCGCCAAACTGTCGAGCGAGCCGGGCAAAACCCAGCTCAACCAAGGCTTCCTCACCCAGCCGCGCAGCAACGGCAAGGCCGAGCCGCGCGGCGACGGCTTCGAACTGCGCACCGACAATCACGGCGCCATCCGCGCCGGTCACGGCCTGCTGCTGAGCACCGAAGCGCAGAACGGCGCGTCCGGCAAACAGCTGGCGCGCGAACAGGCGCAAAGCCAGCTGGACGCGGCCTTGGCCCTGAGCCAAAGCCTGGGCGACACCGCCAGCGGCCAGCAGGCGGACACCATGGAAACCGGGCCGGAGGAAATCGGCCCAGACAACGCCAAGGCCGCCAAGAAAACCGAAGGCCATCTGCAACACCAGGCCGCCGCCTTGAAAGCCTGGGAAGCCGGCAGCAACACCGACAAGGACGGCAAAACCGCCAAGGACCAAGCCGGTCAACAACCGCTGATTATTCTGTCCGCCCCGGCCGGCATCGCCAGCCTGAGCCAGCAAAGCCAGACCGTGGCCGCCGGCACCAACCTGGACCTGGTGGCGCAGCGCGACACTAACCAGACCAGCGGCCGGCGCTGGCTGCACAATGTGGGCCAACACATCAGCCTGTTCGTCGCCGGGGTCAAGGACCAGATCGCGCTGAAGCTGATCGCGGCCAAGGGCAAGGTGCAGCTTCAAGCGCAGAGCGACAGCATCGAAGTGACCGGCGACCAGGACGTCAAGATCACCGCCATCAAGGGCCAGCAGCTGTGGAACGGCAAGAAGGAGATTCTGCTGACCAGCGGCGGCGCTTATGTGCGGATCAAGGACGGCAAGATCGAGCTGCACGCGCCGGGCACCGTCAGCTTCAAGGGCGGGCGCCATGACTGGAGCGGGCCGGCCAGCATGAGTCCGCCGTTCCCCTTGTTTCCCAAGGAAGTCTGCGTGGAGTGTTTGCTGCGCAGCGCCAAGGCCGGCTCCGCCTTCAGCCAGGTACAGCGATGAAATACATTCATTCTTTCGATTGGGCGGAGCTGGAGCGGCGTTTGGCTGCCGTGGCGGAGATGCCGGAGCACAACAGTTATCTGCTGCTGGACGGCGCGCAGAACCCGGATCTATTGCGGCGGCTGCGCGCCAGCGGGCTGCCCTGGCTCAGCGTGTTCACCCAGAGCGACGACGGCGGCAAGGAGCTGATGGCGGCCTCGCCCCTGCTGGCGCAGTTCGACCCGGCCTTCCCCGAGCCGCTGCGGCGCTTGCTGACGTTTTGCGACGGCATGCCGATGCTCAGCGTGTGGCTCAGCCCGGAAAGCCTGTCCGAACTCGCGCAGCGTCTACTGCCGTGGTGCGTGGTGAAAGCCGACGACCTGCATTTCAATCTGCGCTACCCGGATACCCGCCGCTTGCCTGACATCGTGGCGGTGCAGGACGCGGAACAGCGCGGGCAATTCTTCGGTCCGGCCAGCTTGTGCCTGCTGCCGGCGCGCGCGGGCGGCTGGCATAGCCTGCCGTTGCCGACGCGCGCATTGCCGCCGGCGGACAAGGTGGTGTTGGACCAAGCCCAGACCCTGGCCTTGATCCGCGCTGGCGAAGCGGATGAAACCTTGTACCAGATGCATTTTCACCGCTACATCACCCCCGAGGTGCTGGCGGACTGTTACCCGGCGGTGGAGCGGGCCTTGTCGCAGGCGGACCTGGAAGGACAGGAAGAGCCGGATCAACGCTTCGAGCACTGCATGGACGCGCTGCGGGCGCCGGCTTGATTTCGATAGGAAAAGGAGATGCTGATGGCTGGTAAGTTTCTGCAAGGCGGCGCGCTGCTGCTGGCCCTGCTTTGCCCGGCGCTGGCCCAGGCCGACGACTGGCTGGGCAGCTATGCGCTGCTGCCCAATGAACGGATGCAGCAAGTGTACGACGACAACGGCGAACCCGCCGCGCTGCTGACCGTGGTCAAGCTGGGCAAGGACTATGGCCTGGTGTCGGCTCAACTGGGCTGGAGCGAGCCGGTGCCGGCCAAGTTGGAAACCAGCGGCCAGGCCTTGCGCGATTGGCTGGGCGGAGACGCCAAGGGCGTGAAGTCGCAAGCGCTGGTCGCCGAGGGCATGGCCTTGCTCCGTCTGCCCAAGGGCAGCGTGCTGGAAGCGGGCAATGGCCGCCGCCATCAGCTGCGCGGCGAGTATCTGTTTCTGATGCCGGCGGCGGGCATGGACCTGGAGCTGGAGAAGAAACCGGCCACGCCATGATCGGCTACCTTGCCCCGCGCCTCCGCCTGGTCGCCGGCCTGCTGCTGAGCGCCGCGCTGAGCGGCTGCGCGGCGCTGGGGCCGGCCAAGACTGGCGTGTCGCTGACCGCGGTCAATTACACCGATGAGGATTACGACGTGGTGGGGATTGCCCGCGCCGACGATCCGGAACAACTGGAGGCGATGGAGCGGGTGGCGGCCTATGCGGGCAGCGGCGCCATGTGCTGCGTGTCCTTGCCGACGCAATGGCGTCCGGGGCTGAAGGTGGTGGTGAAGACGCGGCTGGGGACCAAGGCCAAGACCTATCAGGAATGGGCGTACGAAAAGATCCCGCTGCGGACGCATGAGCTGGATGTACCGCGCTACGAGGAGCCGGCAACGCTGTGGGTGCAGATTCTGGACGGCGGCAAGCTGGCGGCGGTGGTCAGCCGCTATGATCCGCCCCATGCGAATTGGCCGGGGGCGGTGAAGGGCTGGCCTAGGCCAAGTGCTGCGTATCAAAATAAAAAATTGATTTTGGAGTTGAATCGCGAGAAAGAATTATTGGCTGTAATGGAGAATGCATCAAAAAAACCTGGATTAAGTGTTGAGCAGAAAAAAAATATGGATTGGGCCATTTCGGATATTAAAAAAAGCATACTAAAGCTTGAGAATAGGCTGAAGTGAGAAAGCTTACGGGCATTCTTAATGTGAGTTCGAGCCATGAGGATGGTTCTCAGGGTATTGGTAGATGGTTTTTACCCTTTTTCATTATCTTGCTTCTGAGCGGCTGCGCGGCGCTGGGATCGGACAAGATCGGCGTGTCGCTGACCGCGGTCAATTACACCGATGAGGATTACGACGTGGTGGGCATTGCCCGCGCCGATGATCCGGAACAACTGGAGGCGATGGAGCGGGTGGCGGCCTATGCGGGCAGCGGCGCCATGTGTTGCGTGTCCTTGCCGACGCAATGGCGTCCGGGGCTGAAGGTGGTGGTGAAGACTCGGCTGGGCACCAAGGCCAAGACCTATCAGGAATGGGCGTACGAAAAGATCCCGCTGCGGACGCATGAGCTGGATGTACCGCGCTACGAGGAGCCGGCAACGCTGTGGGTGCAGATTCTGGACGGCGGCAAGCTGGCGGCGGTGGTCAGCCGCTATGATCCGCCCCATGCGAATTGGCCGGGAGAGGTGAAGGGATGGCCGAGAGCCTCGATAGAGCATCGTCGTAAGTTGTGGGATAGGGATAATCTATTACTTCAAAAGCAGCTAGCGAAAATGGTTAATGCGAAGGATCGTGAGACAGATTACAAGGAAAAGGAAAGCTATCAAAAAGCGATTAACTCAGTTTTATTTGAGTTGAAGTTACTGGGCACTAGGCCATGAAAAGTTTGGCATCTTTCAATATGTCCGGTTTGTAGTGGAAGTCTGGGCATGGAGAGAATGATATGAGTTTGCTAGGCCGGGCTTTATTGGTTCTCGTCGTGCTGGCCTCCAGCGGCTGCGCGGCGCTGGGATCGGACAAGATCGGCGTGTCGCTGAGCGCGGTCAATTACACCGACGAGGATTACGACGTGGTGGGCATTGCCCGCGCCGATGATACGGAGCAACTGGAGGCGATGGAGCGAGTGGCGGCCTATGCGGGCAGCGGCGCCATGTGCTGCGTGTCCTTGCCGACGCAATGGCGTCCGGGGCTGAAGGTGGTGGTGAAGACCCGGCTGGGCACCAAGGCCAAGACCTATCAGGAATGGGCGTACGAGAAGATTCCGCTGCAGACGCATGAGCTGGATGTACCGCGCTACGAGGAGCCGGCAACGCTGTGGGTGCAGATTCTGGACGGCGGCAAGCTGGCGGCGGTGGTCAGCCGCTATGATCCGCCCCATGCGAATTGGCCGGGAGAGGTGAAGGGATGGCCTAGGCCTTCGCAGGGCTTTAAGAAGAGAATATGGGCACGGGATTATGCCATCTTGCTTGGTGACTTGAGGTCTCTTGAAGGTGCTATTGAGCACGATCCAACAAAAGAAACAGAGTTTAGAGAAAACATAGAATATTTGAAAAATAAAATCCAAAAGATGGAAAAAAACAAGCCATAGATGCCATTTAAAATAATGTTGACTGGTTTAAGTTTTTGAGGCTTGGCTAAAGATCGGTTCATCATGGCTTGAGCTGTCGATGGCGTTTTTGCTGGGGATAAGGATTTCATTTTAAGAGGCTGTGCGAGAGGTATCTGCAGTACTGCTGTGGAGAAAATGATATGAGTTTGCTAGGCCGGGCTTTATTGGTTCTCGTCGTGCTGGCCTCCAGCGGCTGCGCGGCGATGGGATCGGACAAGACCGGCGTGTCGCTGAGCGCGGTCAATTACACCGACGAGGATTACGACGTGGTGGGCGTTGCTCGCGCCGACGATCCGGAGCAACTGGAGGCGATGGAGCGGGTGGCGGCCTATGCGGGCAGCGGCACCATGTGCTGCGTGTCCTTGCCGATGCCATGGCGTCCGGGGCTGAAGGTGGTGGTGAAGACCCGGCTGGGCACCAAGGCCAAGACCTATCAGGAATGGGCGCACGAAAAGATTCCGCTGCAGACGCATGAGCTGGAAGTGCCGCGCTATGAGGAGCCGGCAACGCTGTGGGTGCAGATTCTGGACGGCGGCAAGCTGGCGGCGGTGGTCAGCCGCTATGATCCGCCCCATGCGAATTGGCCGGGGGCGGTGAAGGGCTGGCCTAGGCCTTCTCTAGAATATCGAAGAATGAGATGGGATAGGGATTCCGCAGAATATTTGCGAAGAGCTAAACGATTTGAAGACGCCGCGAGACAGAATCCTAGAGAAGAGGTGGAGTTTACCGAGGCGGCAAAATGGGCAAAAGAGCAAGTGAAGCTTATGGGGTCAAGACCATGATATTTCATTGCGTTTATGGTTCTTGGGGCTTCGTGGGTAGTCGAAGGGGAGATCATATGGTTTTTCTCCGTATTCGCTAGGATTGCCATTGCAATATGATTCTGTTTTGAGTTTTTTTTGAAGGGCAATGCGTTGTATTCGCGGCATGTGCATGGAGAGGAAGATATGAGTTTGCTAGGCCGGGTTTTATTGGTTCTCGTCGTGCTGGCCTCCAGCGGCTGCGCGGCGATGGGATCGAACAAGATCGGCGTGTCGCTGACCGCGGTCAATTACACCGATGAGGATTACGACGTGGTGGGGATTGCCCGCGCCGACGATCCGGAGCAACTGGAGGCGATGGAGAGGGTGGCGGCCTATGCGGGCAGCGGCACCATGTGCTGCGTGTCCTTGCCGACGCAATGGCGTCCGGGGCTGAAGGTGGTGGTGAAGACCCGGCTGGGCACCAAGGCCAAGACCTATCAGGAATGGGCGCACGAAAAGATCCCGCTGCAGACGCATGAGCTGGATGTTCCGCGTTACGAGGAGCCGGCAACGCTGTGGGTGCAGATTCTGGACGGCGGCAAGCTGGCGGCGGTGGTCAGCCGCTATGATCCGCCCAATGCGAATTGGCCGGGGGCGGTGAGGGGGTGGCCTAGGCCTTCGCTAGAGTTTCGGCGGAAGATATGGAGAAGGGATCTCGATATCCTCAAAGGATCATTGGATAAATTAGAGGTGGCATCGAAAGAAAGCCCTGAGAAAGCCCAAAAATATAAAGAAACAATTGATGATATAAAAGCTGAAATCCGTCAGATGGAGCTTAGGAAACCATGACAAAAATCAGTGATAAGTTGATTGATAAAGACTCAGATCCGTGCAATAGGAAAGAATTTTTCAATGCTGACGATGAAGTGGTTTTGAGAAAGTGGGAAAAAAGAGAACTCCCCCCCATCAAAAACCCAGCCGCCAGCTGCGACGGCAATTTGTTCTTTGGCTTCTTCTTTGACGGCACGCGCAATAATTACAATCTGTGCCAGGACAACGACGGCTTTTCCAACGTCGCCCGCCTGTATGATTGTTACCCCGGCCTTGGCGTCAAGGGCGTGATCTCGAATGATCCGCAGTGGGAGGACGTGGAGCAGGACTACCCGCATTTCTTCAAGGTCTATGTGCCGGGGGTGGGCACGCCCTTCTCCAGCGTGAAGGACAGCGGCAAGGGCCGCGACGCGTCTATGGGCGCGGCGATGGCCTTGTATGGTCACGAACGCATCGTCTGGGGCCTGATGCAGGCCGTCAACAATGTGCACCGTTATTTCAAGGGCAGCGCCCTGGTGCCGGACGAGAAAATATTGAAGCTGAGCAAGCGGATGGTGGTGACCGGCTGGAACCTGAAAAACGGCGGCTGGATCAGCGAGCGTGATATGCGTACCGGCCGGCGGAGCACCTTCGACGAGTTGCGCATGGTCTTGCAAGACTTGCAGGAGGCGATCAAGCCCTATCTGCCCGGCCCGGACGGCAAGGTGGCCAGCATGGACAAGGGCCGCATCAGCGGCATTTACCTATCGGTGTTTGGTTTCTCGCGCGGGGCGACCAAGGCGCGCTCGTTCAGCAACTGGATGCAGCGCATGTGCGAGCTGGATGCCGAGATGACCGGCAACAGCGGCCAGAAAACCCTGGGCGGCATCCCGGTGCATTTCGACTTTCTGGGCCTGTTCGACACCGTGGCCTCGGTGGGCCTGGCGTCCTCCACGCTGTTGTTCGACGGCCACGCGGAATGGGCCGACGCCGAGCAGTCGCTGCGGGTGCCCATGGGCATGCGTTGCGTGCACCTGGTTTCCGCGCATGAGATCCGCCGCAGCTTTCCGCTGGATTCCATCGAAACCCAGGGCGGCCTGCCGGGCAATGCCGAGGAGATCATGTTTCCCGGTGTGCATTCCGATGTCGGCGGCGGTTATTTGCCTCTGGAGCAGGGGCGCGGCAAGGACCCCAAGGGTTCGGACAAGCTGTCGCGCATCGCCTTGGCGGTGATGTATCGCAAGGCGCGGCTGGCCGGGGTGCCGCTGAAGGCGGAGAAGATGCCGGCGGCGGTGCAGTACCGGATGCTGGTGGACCCGAAATTGATCACGGCCTTCAATGATTTCCTCGCCGCCATACCGCGCAAGGAAGGCAAGTACAAGGACTTGTTGCGCGATATGTATTGGCCTTACATCGCTTGGCGGCTGACTTGGGCGGACAAGCTGGATCATGCCTCGCTGACCCAGCATTTCCCCAATCTGAAGGGCATCAACAACGGCGACGTCAACGATCTGGTGGGTGGCAATCAGAAGATGGCCGAGCATCTGGAATACTTCCGGCGTTGGATGCGCGAGGAGAAGGTGCAGATGGGACGGGGCGCGACGCGGAATTACTACCCGCCCACCTGGGACCCGAAAGTGGTCAAGGATTGGGCGGAATTGAAGGAAATCTGGCCGGAATTGGAAAAGGGCGAGGGCGGCAAATACTTGCCGGCGGCGGCCAGCCGCTTGTTTACCGACTATGTGCATGATTCCTACGCCTGGTTCCGTCTGACCGGCAAGGAAACGCCGGAAATCCAGGCGGAGCTGAAGAAGATGAGCAGCCGCAACCAGGAGTCCCTGACCGAGGAGGAAAGGGGCTGGGTCAAGCTCTACCAGGAGTCCGGCCACATGGAACAAGTGCCGGTGCGGGTGACCACGGGGCAGGAGCCTTTCCTGGTGGGCGCCGGCTACCTGCGCTACCGCAAGGTCTATGCCGGCGCCGACAATGTGCTGTTGACCCGTTTGCGCAACCGCGACGCGCAACAGCCTGATGTGATGATGGCGTGATCCTGTGAGCGCGCGGTTGAGCTGAATAGGGGCTAGGAGTAATAGTTGGGCGCGGCTGTGTTGAATATTTGGATAAAAGCGATGGGAAATGGGATGCGGGAGGAAAGAGTGGTCCGTAGGTCTGGCAAAACCATACATAGAGTTTGCGCCGCTTTGCTTTTGGGCTGCCTCTGCGCGCCGGCGCAGGCCGCCGCGCCGGACAAGGCGGCCGGCACCTATGTGCCGGCCGACGAGGACTGGTTGCCCAGCAGCCTGGTTCTGCTGCCTTCGGGTCAGTTTGAATGGTTCATCAAGGGCAGCGGCGCGCGCACGGTGCGCGGCGATTGGACGCGCGGGCGGGGACAGATCGTCCTGCGCGCGGCGGCAGGCGGCGAAGCGCCGGCCTACCGGCAATTGCCCTATGCCTCCGGCCGCTTCATGGCCGCGGACCGCTACGACGAGGCGATGATGACGGTGGCGGTGCTGGCGGCCGGCCGCATGGGCGTGGCGGGAACGGAGGCCCTGCTGGAAGACGATCAAGGCCGGCAAGTGGAGGCCGAGGCTACCCGGACGCCGGGCTATCTGATCGCCTGGCAGCCTAAGGCATGGGGAGCGTGGCGCAAGGTGGGCCTGCGCCTGGCCGGCTCCGGGCAAGCTTGGCAGTGGTTCGAGGTGGACGCCGCCGGCAGGACGGAGCGGGCGGCCGGTTTCGAGCTGAGCAACGCCGACGCGGTGCAGCCCCTGTTCCGCCAGGCGGAGCTGGAGATCCAGGCGGACGGCGGCTTGACGATGCCCAAGCCGGCCCCTGAGATTCCGGTGCGCTCCGTGTTGCGCTACCGCAAATTGGACCGTCCGCTGACGGCGGCGCAATTGGCCGGGCATTACCGGATGGAGAGCCGGACGGAGTCCGAGCTGGCTTTGCAGGCCGACGGCCAGGCTTCCTGGTCCTTGTTGGCCAGCCGCGCTTATTATCTGGAGGGCCGTTGGCGGGTGAGCAACGGCCTGGTGACGGTGGAGGCGCAATTGCCTGCTCAGGCGCCCAAGTACCGCCTGATGTCGGATGCGGAAATGAATGTGCGTCAGCCGGCCACGGCGCGGCAATTGATCGCCATCGTCGGCCAGCCGCGCGTGGGCGGGGCGGCCGGCATCGAGGTCCGCTTCGAGGCGGCGGGTAAAACGCTGGGACAGGCGGTCAGCCAGGCCAGCGGCGATGCGATCCTGGATTGGGACGGCAAGGCCGACGACTGGACCCGCGTGGCCTTGCGGCGTCAGGGCAGCGCCGACGCCTGGACCTGGCTGGAGGTGCCGGCCGCGCGCCGCGCGGACCGCCTGCTGGCCATCGCCGTCGACGACCTGGGGCTGAGCCGGCCGGCGATTCCCTCCTTGATCTTCGGCCTGGGCGAGGATGGCGGTTTGCTGCTGCGCGAGCCGCTGAACCATGACCTGGAAAAGTATTTCAAAACCAAGAAGTAGCGGTTTCCCGCCGGCGGCCAGCCCGCCGGCGCAACCGGACAACAATAGATGTGACGTGAGCCTTAATGCTTGAATCCTTATTGCCGTATTACGAACGCGAACTCGGACACCTGCGCCAGCTGTCCGGCGAGTTCGCGCGCCGCTATCCCAAGATCGCCGGCCGTTTGCAAATGGAAGGCGACCAGTGCGAAGACCCGCACACCGAGCGGCTGATCGAGTCCTTCGCCTTCCTGGCCGCGCGCATCCACAAGAAGCTGGACGACGAATATCCGGAGGTGGCGGCCAGCTTCCTCAATGTGCTCTACCCGCATTATCTGCAGCCGATTCCCTCCGCCACCATCGTGCAGTTCGAATGCGATCCGCAGCGGCCGGAAATCGCCAAGCGCTACCGGGTGGAGCGCGGCCAGCCGGTGCACGCGCCGGCGATGCAGGGCGTGGTGTGCAAATTCCGCAGCGCCTATCCAGTGGACCTGTATCCGCTGTCGCTGACCGAGGCCAAGCTGGAGCTGACCAGCGGCTCGCCCTATCTGCGCCAGCTGGCGCCGGACGCGGCGGCGGTGCTGACGATGGAGTTCCATACTCACGGCGGCCTGGCGCTCAACGCCATCGGCCTGCAATCGCTGCGCTTCTTCCTGGACGGCGAGCCGGCGCTGATGCATCTGCTGTACGAAATGCTGCTGTCCAATGTCCTGAGCGTCAGCGTGGGCGACGGCAGCGAAGACCCGGCCCGCACGCGCAAGCTGCCGGCGGACAGTCTGCGGGCGGTGGGTTTCGGCCGCGAGGAAGGTCTGCTGGACTACGACGAACGCTCCTTCATGGGCTATCGGCTGCTGACCGAATACTTCTGCTATCCGGACAAATTCCTCTTCGTCGATCTGCTGCGCTTGGACAAGGCGGTGGCGCGGCTGGACGGCGACAAGCTGGTGCTGCGGATCTTGCTGGACGAATACCCGGACAGCGAGCGTCACAACCGGCTGCAGACCCAGTTGCAGGCCCAGCACATGAAGCTGGGCTGCACGCCCATCGTCAACCTGTTCACCCAGCCGGGCGAGCCCATCCGCGTCACCCACCAGAAAGCCAGTTACCCGGTGCTGGTGGACGCGCGCAAGCAGCAGGCTTACGAGGCGATCCAGATCAAGCGCGTGGTGCGGGTGGAGAAATCCGGCGACGGCGAAAGCAGCGAGGAAGTGCCGTCCTTCTACGCGATACGCCACGGCAGCGAAAAAAAGACGCCGCGCTTTTATTGGCACGCCAGCCGGGAGCCCTCGCCGCGCCAGAGCGACAAGGGCACGGATCTGGAGCTGCACCTGGCGGACCTGGAGTTCAACGCGGTGCGGCCGGCCACCGAGGTGCTGAGCCTGGAGCTGCTGTGCAGCAACCGCGATCTGCCGGAGCAGATTCCCTTTGGCGGCAGCCAGTCCACCCAGCGGACGGATTTCTCGCTGCCGGGCCATTCCGTGGTCAAGCGCGTGCGCCTGTTGCGCAAGCCCAGCGCCAGCCAGCGTTGCCCGCTGGGGCGCGCGGTGCAGTGGCGGCTGGTGTCGCATCTGTCGCTTAACTACATGTCCATCGTGGATTCCGGCTGCGCCGCCTTGCAGGAAATGCTGGCCTTGTACAACCTGACCGATTCCCCGGTGAACGTGCGCCAGATCCAGGGCGTGGTGGGGATAGAAAGCCAGCCGGCGGTGACCCGCGTGTCCGGCCGCGATTTCAGCGGCTTTGTCCGCGGCAGCGAAATCCGCCTGACGCTGGACCCGGATTACTATGTCGGCGGCAGCGTTTATCTGTTCGCCGCGGTGCTGGAGCGTTTCTTCGCGCTGTATTGCGCGCCCAATAGTTTCACCCGCCTGCGGGTGCATGCGGTTCAACAAGACGAGGAGGTAGCCTCATGGCCAGCCCGAGCCGGCGAAGCCCTCGTGATCTGAAACTGGAGCTGGCGCGCGACGCTAGCCAGTTCGGTTTTTTCCAGGCGGTGCGCATCCTGGGCCTGTCCGCGCGCAAGCGCGGCGAGCGCCGCGGCCGGCTGCCGGCCAGCTTGCGTTTCCGCTCGCTGGCCTCGCTGTCCTTCCCGCCCAGCGAGCTGTGTCGTTATCAGCCGGCCAAGGAGCCGGAGCAGCTGGACGCCACCGACGAGATGACGGTCAGCTTCATCGGGCTGACCGGGCCCAGCGGCGCCTTGCCCACCAGTTATACCGAGCTGCTGCTGGAGCGCCGCCAGCAGTACAAGGACGGATCGCTGCACGCCTTCCTGGACATCTTCAGCCACCGCGCCACCGCCTTGTTCTTCGGCGCCTGGCGCAAATACCGCTATTGGCTGGAAGTGGAGGCCGGCGAGCGCGACGGTTTCACCCGCAATCTGCTGGACCTGGGCGGCCTGGGCCTGTCCCAGTTGCGCAAGCAGATGGGGCCGGACGCGAGCCTGGACGAAAACCTGTTCATCTATTACGCCGGCCTGCTCAGCCAGAAGCCCTTGTCGGCGCAGGCGCTGGAAACGCTGATCCAGGGCTTTTTCGGCGTGGACGCCGCATTGGAGCAATTCATCGGCCAGTGGATGCAGGTGCCGGCGGCGGAGCAAAGCCGGCTGGGCGACAGCGAGAGCGAGCTGGGCGTGTCCTTGTTCGCCGGCGCCCGGGTTTGGGACCGTCAGACCAAGCTGCAGCTGCGCTTGGGCAGCATGCGCCGCGCCCAGTTCGAAGCCCTGCTGCCCGGCGGCCCCGGCGCGCAGGCCTTGCAGGCGCTGCTGCAATTCGCCGTCGGCCATAATCTGGCGGCCGACGTCAGCCTGGTGCTGGACAAGCGCGACGTGCCGGCGGCGCAGCTGGGCGGCCCGGCGGACCTGCGCCTGGGCGGCAATTGCTGGCTGGGCCCGCAGAAGCAAGATCCTGAAGACATGCGCTACGCGCTGCTGCATTGAGCGGCGCGAGCGGAATCGACTTTTCATTTTGAGCGTATTGGAACGATATGTCCGTATCCCTGAAAGCCCTGATCGACAGGCTGACCCCCACCGCCCGCCAGGCGATTGAACAGGCGGCCAGCCGCGCGCTGGCGCGCACGCATTTTGAAATCGAGATCGAACACGCGCTGCTGGCGATGTTCGACCAGGACAACAACGCCGCGCTGGCGGCGCTGCACGCGCTGGGCGCGGACCTGCCGCGCATCGAGCGCGAGCTGGAAGCCGCGCTGGACGCGTTCCGCAGCGGCAATACCCGCAACCCGGTGCTGTCCGGCTGGCTGCCCAAGTGGCTGGAAAAAGCCTGGCTGCTGGCCAGCGCGGAACAGGGGCAGGACGATGTGTCCACCCTGGACCTGCTGCTGGCGCTGTGGCAGGACGAGGCGCTGCGCGGCGCGTTGCAGTCCGGCTCCGCCGCGCTGGCGCGCCAGGACGCCGGCCGCCTGCAGGGCGCTTACGCCGCCTTGCGTCAGCACGGCAGCGAGGCCTCGGCCAACGCGCCGGCCGCCGAAGCCGGCGCGGAGCCGACGATGGCCGCGCCCGCGGCCGGCAAGCGCGGCAGCCCGGCGCTGGACAAATACACGATAGACCTGACCGCTCAGGCCAAGGCCGGCAAGATCGATCCCATCCTGGGACGCGACGTTGAAATCCGTCAGATGATAGACATCCTGATGCGTCGCCGGCAGAACAACCCCATCCTCACCGGCGAGCCGGGCGTGGGCAAGACCGCGGTGGTGGAAGGCCTGGCGCGCAAGATCGTGCACGGCGAAGTGCCGCCGGTGCTGGCCGGCGTCACCCTGCGCACCCTGGACCTGGGCCTGTTGCAGGCCGGCGCCAGCGTCAAGGGCGAGTTCGAAAACCGCCTGCGCCAGGTGATAGACGAGGTCAAGGCCAGCCCGGTGCCCATCATCCTGTTCATCGACGAAGCCCACACCTTGATCGGCGCCGGCGGCGCGGCTGGCCAGAACGACGCGGCCAACCTGTTGAAACCGGCGCTGGCGCGCGGCGAGCTGCGCACCATCGCCGCCACCACCTGGGCCGAGTATAAAAAGTACTTTGAAAAAGACGCCGCGCTGGCACGCCGCTTCCAGGTGGTGAAGGTGGAAGAGCCGGCACCGGAAATCGCCGTGCAGATGGTGCGCGGCCTGACCCCGGCGATGGCCGAGCACCACAAGGTGGAAATCCTCAACGAGGCGGTGGCCGCCGCCGTGCATCTGTCCAGCCGCTACATCGCCGGCCGCCAGCTGCCGGACAAGGCCATCAGCGTGCTCGACACCGCTTGCGCCCGCGTCGCGCTGTCGCGCGCCGGCAAGCCGGGGCCGATCGAAGACGTGTCGGTGCTGATAGACAATATCGACCGCGAAGTGGCCGCGCTGCAGCGCGAAGAAGGCCACGCCGAACGCATCGCGGAGCTGGAAGCCCAGCGCGCCGAACTGCAGGCGGACCTGGAGAAACTGCACGCCGCCTGGGACGAACAGCAAAAGCTGGTGGCGGAAATCGACGAGCTCAAACAGCGACAAACCGAGGCCAAGCCGGCCAAGGGCAAGAAGCTCAGCCCGTTGCAAACCAAGCGCAAGGCGCTGCGCGAATTGCAGAAGCACCAGCCGCTGGCCTTCGAGTGCGTGGACGAGAGCGTGATCGCCGACGTGATTTCCGGCTGGACCGGCATCCCGCTGGGCCGCATGGTCAGCAATGAGCTGGAGCAGGTGCAGAAGCTGGCCTCGCTGCTGGGCGCGCGCGTCATCGGCCAGGATCACGCTTTGGAGCAGATCGCCGAGCGGGTGCAGATCGCCAAGGCCAATCTGGAAGACCCGGGCAAGCCCAAGGGCGTGTTCTTGCTGGTGGGGCCGTCCGGCGTGGGCAAGACCGAAACCGCGCTGGCGTTGGCCGAGGCCTTGTACGGCGGCGAGCGCAATCTGATCACCATCAATATGTCGGAATACCAGGAAGCGCACAGCGTCTCCGGCCTCAAGGGCTCGCCGCCGGGCTATGTCGGTTACGGCGAGGGCGGGGTGTTGACCGAGGCGGTGCGGCGCAAGCCCTACTCGGTACTGCTGCTGGACGAGGTGGAGAAAGCCCATCCGGATGTGATGGAGCTGTTCTTCCAAGTCTTCGACAAAGGCCTGCTGGAAGACAGCGAAGGCCGCGAAGTCGATTTCAAGAACACCATCATCCTGCTGACCTCCAACGCCGGCTCCGATCTGGTGATGCGCGCCTGCGAGCACGGCGTCACCGTCGAGGGCGAAACCCGCGACCCGACGCCGGAAGACCTGGTGGAGATTTTGCGGCCCACCTTGCAAAGCGTGTTCAAGCCGGCCTTCCTCGGCCGCCTGACCATCGTGCCCTATCTGCCGATCAGCGACGAAGTGCTGCGCGCCATCGTCGGCCTCAAACTGAACAAAATTCGCCAGCGCATCGCCGACAACCACGGCGCGCAAGTGGAGTTCCCGGAGGAACTGGCCGAACAGATGGCGGCGCGTTGCCTGGACGTGGACAGCGGCGCGCGCAACGCCGACGCCATCCTGACCCGCACCCTGCTGGCGCAGATCTCCAGCGACCTGCTGGCGCGCATGGCTTCCGGCCGCCCGGTGAAGAAGATCGCCGTCTCGCTCAAGGGCGAGCAGGTCAAAGTGCGGCTGAGCTGAGGAAACGCGTCCATGTGGAAAATGTTGGGCCTGTTCGGAGTCAGCACCGTCGCCTGGTGGGGGCTGCTGTGGCTGGTGTTGCCGCAAAGCTGGCAGCGCATCAGTCCATCGGCCATTCTGCTGCTGCACCTGGGGCCGCCGATGTTGCTTAGCGCCGGCGTCAAGCTATGGGGCTATCTGAAGGAAAAGCGCGCCAAGCAGGAAGAGGCCGAGCAAGAGAGCGCGGCCGAGGCCGAGCGCCAGTCCGCGCGCGAGGCCGCGCGCGAACGGCATCTGGCCGAGCTGCGCGAACGCCAGGCCGTGGTGGACTGCCGCTGGCTGTGGGCGCGCGCCGTGCCGGCCCATGGCGAGCCGGACTGGCTGGCGGAAGCGCCGGACGGCTGTCTGTGGTCCTGCCTGGACGCGGCCGACCTTGACGCCGACGAGGCGCTGGAAGGACTGCGGCCGCATGTGACCGAGGCCTTGCAGGAACTCTACGCCGTCGCGCCCGGCGCGGCCTGGCTGCCGCTGGTGATGGAAGTGGTGCCCAGCCTGTCCGGCATCGAACAGATCGCCGCGGTCAAGGAATGGCAGACGGTCGCCATGGCCGAAACGCTGGACGACGGCGAATGGCCGACGCCGGAAGCGCGCTTCCTGGCGGGCGCCGGCACCGGCACGGTGGCGGACCGCGCGCGGCAGCTGCTGCAACAACAGCCGGAACTGCCGGGCGTGATCATGCTGGGCGCCGACGCACCCTTGCTGACGCGGGGCGGCGAAGAGCTGGACGAGAGCGACCCCGCCACGGCGGAACGTCTGCGCTGGCTGGGCAAGCCGGGCCTAGCCGTCGCCGTCATGCTGTTCCTGCGCGAGCAATTGCCGGAGCCCGATTTGGGCCCCGTCGCCGTGGCCGAGGGCGCCGATCCTTATCAGCCTTATTGGGAAAAAGACTTCAGCCGCGCGGGCGGCAGTTGGGGCGTGGTGCCGGCCCGTCATCAGGCCGGCCTGGCCGAGCTGCCGGTCTTGGCCCAATTGGGCCAGTCCAGCGCGGCCGCTGCGCCGCAGGAGCGCGCCTTGCAACTGACGCGGCAACTGCAACCGGTGCTGGACAACGCCTTGGTCAACGCCGCGCTGCTGGACTACCCGTTCAGCCCGGAGGACGCCAAGCCGGAAAACGATAAGGCGGCCAGCTTGGGCTGGCTGGTGCACAACGGCGGCGACGTAGACGCCGGCGGCGTGCGCCTGGCCGCCATCGCCAGCGCCTTGAACCGCCACGCGGTGGAGCTGCACCCCATCGACGAGGCCAGCAATCTGGCGCGGGAGTGGGGCGACGTCGGCGTCGCCGCCGACGCCATGCTGGCCGCCGCCGCCGTCAGCCACAGCGCGCGCCTGGCCGCTCCGGCCCTCATTACTCAATTCAGCAACGATCATGTGGCGCTGGCCATGGCCAGACCGCCGCGCGAGGAGGCCACAGCATGAAACGCGTGATCCGATTGGGCGACCCCACCGATCATGGCGGCAAAGTCGTCAGCGCCGCATCCAGCACTACCTTGTTCGGCAAGCAGGTCGCCTGCCTGGGCGACGCCGTCACCTGCCCGCAGCAGGGGCACGTCAACTGCACCATCGTGGAAGGCGACCCCAGCTGGGTGGTCGGCGGCAAGCCGGTGGCGCTGGAGGGCCATAAAGTCAGCTGCGGCGCCTCGCTGATCTCCACCATGCCGGAAGTCGGCAAGGGCTGATCGCAACACCTCTATATATAGAAGCCACAAAGCATGGAAAACATCGAACAAACAGTGCAGCAATTGCTGGTCCCCATCCCCGGCGGCTGGCCGGCGGGGGAGGACCTGGCTTACTCCACGCTTTTCGACCAGATTCGCGAAGCCCGCCGCAGCGACGACCCGGGCCTGTCCCAAGGCGATTGGGAACAGACGCTCAAAACGGCGGAATGGCCCAAAGTCATCCGCCTGTGCGAAGACGCGCTGAGTCAGAACAGCAAAGACCTGCAACTGCTGGCCTGGTACGCGGAAGCCCAGGTCCAGGCCAACGGCGTTCCCGGGCTGACCCTGGGCTTGGCCGCGCTGGAAGGCTGGCTGCGCCAATACTGGGACAGCGGCTATCCTGAACTGGACCCGCACGATCTGGACGAGCGCGTCGGCAAGCTGGAGTGGCTGAATCAGCAACTGGGCCTGGCCATCCGCAACGTGCCGCTGCTGAAACCGGAGTTCGGCGCTTACGGCTGGAACGACTGGCAGCAATCGCGCGACGTGGAAAATCTGGGCTTGAAAGACGCCGAATCCAAGGCCGCGGCCATCGCCGAGGGCAAGCTCTCCGGCGACGAGTTCGAAAAGAGCGCCAACCTGTCCGGCCACGCCTGGTTCCAGAGCCAGGCTGAGGCGCTGGTCCTGGCACTGGGCCGCTATGAAGCGCTGGACGAGCAAGTGGACCAGCGCTTCGGCGGCGAAGCGCCCAGCCTGGCGGAGATCCGCAACGGCATCTACGCCTGCCAGGATCTGGTGTTGCGCTACCGTCAACAAACCGCGCCGGCCGGCGTTACGCCGGCTCCCGTCGAACCCGCCGTGGAAAGAAAAGCCGTGACCCAAAGCTATAGCGCGCCCACCCCCGCCGCTTCGGCGGCGCCCGTCGCCTTCAACGGCCAGATCCGCAGCCGCCAGGAAGCGGTGCAGATGTTGAGCGAAGTCGCCCGTTACTTCCGCAGTAACGAACCGCATAGCCCGGTGGCCTTATTGGCCGAACGCGCAGCGCGCTGGGCCGAGATGAGCTTGGAAGAATGGCTGCTGCACGTGGTCAAGGACGATTCCACGCTGAATCAGCTGCAAGAACTGCTGGATGTGAGAAAGGATTAAGCGGTTTCAGGCCTCTGCAACCGTGCGGGCCGGCGAAGCGCCGGCCCGTTTTTCATGGTTCGGCGGGGTAGGGAGGGGGTGTTGGCAAATACCCCTTTCGGATATTGCTTGCCGCATCAAGGGTTTGGCCTGCAGGGTCCGCTTTTGTTGAGGTTTTTCTCGCAAAAGGTGTTGACGGGTTTAGGGGGCTGACGTATAGTTCGCCTCCTCAGCAGACAA
>NZ_JBMDJX010000054.1:0-17235 GCF_057809415.1 Chromobacterium sp. FG22
GCCAAGTGCTGAAAGTGCCGAACAAAGTGACGAATGTGCACAACAACAGCGGCACTTACCGGGTGTACAACCCGGGCGAGGCAATAGGCGATGTGACGCCGACGCTGCCGGATCCGCCGCCGCCGCCGCAGCAAGGCGGGGGCGGAGGGGGCTGCGGCGGTTTCGGCGCTATCTTCGTTGTTATTGTCGCCGTGGTGGCGGTGGTGACGCTGGGTCCGATTTTTAGCCAGGCGCTGATCCCCCTACTAGGGGCGGCGCCAGCGGCAGCAGGTGTAGCCGCGACAGCGAGCGCCGCGGCCACCTTTGCCGGCTATGCGGCAGCGGGCGCGGTGGCTTCAATGGCCAGCCAGGGCGTGGCGATGGCGATGGGGATGCAGGATCAGTTCTCGTGGAGCCAGGTGGGCTTGAGCGCCCTTGGCGCGGGGGTGAGCGCCGGCGTGGGCGCTGGGATGTTGGGCGACTCGCTGAAAAACGCGCCGATCGCGCTGCGGGCGGCGGCGGGTAACGCCTTGACCCAGGGCGTGGCGGTGGCTACCGGTTTGCAGAAGCGCTTCAGCTGGACCGCGGTGGCGGCCAGTGGCGCGGCGGCCGGGGCCAGCGGCTGGATGGCGGAGGGCTTGGGGTGGAGCAGCGAGAATCCGGTAGCCAGTGTGGGCTACGGCACGCTGCGCGGCCTAGTGTCGGGTGGTATCCAGTCGCAGCTGACCGGCCAACGTCCTAACTGGAGCGCGATCGCAGCGGAATCGTTTGGCAGCGCGCTGGGCGATCAGGTGGTGAATGGTATCCAAGCCCGGGATAAGGAGCAGTCCAAGTCTAAGCTAGAGCAAGAGCGCATGGCTCAAGCGATGGAGGAGACCAAGCAGCCCCGCTACGATAGGCGTGGGGTGAGGGTGATTGGTGACGCCGGTCCTGGCTTCTTTGTGGAAGGGGCCGCGCAACGGGCAATAGCGACCAAGGCGAGCTCGACTGAGGGATTTAATTGGGAGGACACCATAGAGCTTGAGCCGGTCACGGTGAGAGCCTCCCGTCCGGGCACTCTGCAACGCTTTGCAGGCAGCATGTTGGACACAGTGATCGATGGCAGCCTGGGAATGGCCCAATTGATCAGCGACCAAGGCTATCTGGCGGCGAGTCTGCTCAGCGGAGGCTTGATCGATGACCGCGGCGCTGCCGCGCGTAATGCTGCGTTGGTACGAGGTTTGCCGGATGCGCTAGGCAGGACTGCGGGCGAGCTGATGTATTATGCGAAGAATCCCGGAGAACTGAGTGCGGAGCAGGCAGGCGCATTGGCCGGCAATGCCTTGCTGTCCTGGGCGCCAGGGTCACGTTTGCTACGAGGGTCCAGTCTGAGCGTTGAAGCAGGTATGGGCACGCGTTTGCTGGCAAGGGATGCTGTGGAAGCGTTTGGGCCGAGGCTGGATCGCTTGGCGGAGCAGAGCACACCGGGGCTGAGGATGTATGCGGTGGAGGAAGGGCGTGTGGTTCCAAGCAAGGGACTATTGGTACAAAGTAGTGATGGCGCTGTACTAGATATGTTCGGTAGCAACATTTCACCTCGTACTCAGTCGATTCTAGATAAATTTAGTGATGCAAGGCGCGTACTTGTCGAAGATGCTGGCGGGAAACAATCAGTTGTAAACATTGTTGACAATTTAGGACGCCGAGAAGTAAAGGTTAGCGATCTAGGAAGATTGCAGGCTGCAACAGGTAACGAGTTTTCACTATTGCGAGGCCCAGAGGGGCAGCGTGTATTGCTACAGGGTGATCCAACGCAAATGATGATTCCGGAACAGTATGTTGGGAATGGCTGGAAATGGTCTGGTCACTCTCATCCATATGGTATTGATCCAAGCTCGAGTGATCGATTTGTGCTGCGAGCCTTTCAGCAAGAGCAGTCAATTATTAAGAGTGCAGCAGATGGTCGACAAAAATCTTTCACACAGTTTGAAGATTGGTCTAGCTGGCTGCCGGGGATGTAAACATAATGAGTAACAATCAAATTTGTGAGCTGTGTCAGTCTGAAATATTAAGTGGTCAACCTAGATTTTACTTTCCTAGGCTGCCACCAAATCATGCATTAGCTGACATAAAGGGGGTTTTGCATACGTCATGCTTGTTGGTGGCGGATAATTCTCGAAATATAGGGGCGTCTTTGGCTCAGATTGCGGAAAGTGTTGCGCGCCATTCTGAGTCTGCTCCTCATATTTCCAGGAATGGAAATGTGACTTTACGGAATCGTCTTGATGAAGGTCGAATTGAAGTTCTTGACTTCGAGGATTTTTGCGAAATTAGCATTCCACTCGCAGCCTTGGATAGGCTGAGAGTTATTGCACCTGGTGCATCAGTCTCCTTAGGTATGCAGGTATTGCATGTAAAAGCCGATGGGCAACTAGTGCTTGAGCACAAGTCCCCTGCGTTTGACGTACATCTGTCCGCATTGAGTCTCGAACGATTGCAAGCGATTTTGGCTGATATTGACAAAGTTAGGTAGGGCGGGCTGACCGGAGGTCATGCCCGTGAGTTGAACGAGCAACACTACCTGATCATGACTTGCTATCGAAGATCGGCGTATTCCCATAGGGGATGCGCCGATTGTTGCTCACAACACGGGAGCTACTAGAGTCGCCGTGCCTGGGTAAGCTGATTTTATAGGGCCGCTTCGGCTACTAGCTCAGCTAAAGGTATCAATAACTCTTTAGCAAGTAGGGGGGCAAGCCACAAGGCTTGCCCACGCGGTAGCTTGGCAACACTACCTTTAGGCCGCGCCGTAACTTATAAGCCCAAGCCTCACCAAAAGCCCCTCCCGGAGCTTTGGTCGTTCATAAGGCTCAAGCCAGTTTCTGTATTTGCATTGTGGTTTGCGGTAAGCGGCGGGCGAGCTGATGTATTATGCGAAATCCTGGGAAACTGAGCGCGGAGCAGGCAGGCGCATTGGCCGGCAATGCCTTGCTGTCTTGGGCGCCAGGGTCACGTTTGCTACGAGGGTCCAGTCTGAGCGTTGAAGCAGGTATGGGCACGCGTTTGCTGGCACGGGATGCTGTGGAAGCGTTTGGGCCGAGACTGGATCGCTTGGCGGAGCAGAGTACACCGGGGCTGAGGATGTATGCGGTGCCGGAGGGGGGCACAAAGTATTGGAGTTAGTCCCAAGACAGTTACTTTCCACAAGTCTGATTTGTCAGTATCTTTAGACGCTCATTCTGGGGAGGGGGCTGTGCTTGTTAAGGCTGCAGGTGAAACTCATACTGTTGGTCTAGTCAGCATTGTTGATGGTAGTCCACAATTCTATTTGGACAATCGAGTAGTTACATCTTCTGGTGAATCGATCAAGTTGAAACTTGAAGGTGGGAGCCTTACTCGTGTAGCTCTCGAAAATACTATTTCTACGTATAAGGAAATTTATGGGCGAGTTCCGGCAGAGCTGTCAGGATCTCTTGCTCAATCTAATTTGAGTAATTTTCAGAGCGAGTTTTTGGGTTTGAGGCGGAAAAATTTTGTTTATACTGATCGGGCAATTGCTGATATGGCAATTCGGAATGTGTCTTTTGGGAGAAATCGAATAGATCTCGGTTATGGAGGCCTAATTACCCAGCTAGGCAATTTCAATTCTATGGGCGTTCCTGGGAGTGTCTCGGTTCGTGGACTTCCAGGGTGGTAGTTCGTGTTATGCTAAGGGCAGCGCAAGGTTGTGTTCTGCTGAATAATGGAAATTAAAAAATGAGCAATGTAATTCCTAGTCCGGATGTTATTCATAAAATTGGATTGGTGCTTGGCAGAGATGTCTCATTGCTTAAGGGAGGGGATATTGGCAACTTTGAGGAGTTTTCAGAGAAAGATTTAAGTGATTTTCGATTGTTAGATAGCCGAAGCGGTGTTTTGGCAATTTCATATATCAGGTACCGGCTTGCTATTAAGGTAGATATGAATGTGGTTGTCTCATTCCTTGCTGTGGTGGTGCAGCAAGGGGTAACCATTCAGAAATGGGAGAGGCCGAGCAAGTAGCGTGTGCAAGCCAAAAGGCTTGCACACACGGTAGCTTGGCAAGACATTACCTTTAGGCCGCGCCGTAATTTATAAGCCCAAGCCTCCCCAAAGCCCCTCGCGGGGCTTTGGTCGTTTATAAGGCTCAAGCCAATTCCTGCATCCGCATCGTGGTTTGCTGCAAGCGGTGGGCGAAGGGTTCCAGCAGGCAATACACCTGCTCGCATTCCAGCGTGTCTAGCTTGGATTGCTCCAGCATTGCCGCCAGCGCCGACAAGGCGGCGCTGACTTGATTAATTCCAGGCTGAGCAGATGAAGGCTGTGATCGAAGTGCTGGCGGGATTCGTCGAGCTGCCGCAATAGCAGGTCAATCGGGTGGAGCGTGGCATCCTGCTGACGCAAGCTTTTCAGTTGGAGCAGCAAGGTTGACAGGCTTGGGATGTAATGGGACTGGGAAGGCATGGTGCTAGGCATGGTAAGCCTCCAATAGTGAGCGATGAAGCCCACCGTCCGACGCTAACCGGGGCGGCGGGAACATGGCAGGATTAGCGTTACCGGCACTATGGAACCGGCGCGTGCAAGCACGCTCCCACCATGACCCGCCTGAAAGCAGACGCATCTATAGTGTGTCCGGACAAAAAAATGCCGCATGTGCGGCTGTCCGCCATAGTGTTTCGGAACGCTAATCCCGGTGCTATAAACAGCACGGCCGGATTATCACGTGCTTGTGGCGGGGAGGCAAGGGTTTCGCATTGCTTCGAAGCGAAACCTGCGCCGATGGAGCTTGAACCTACGTCATGGCCCGCTACCAGCAACGCGGCCCCTCGGCCGCGCCTCATCCCGCCTTATTTCTTCACGTTGAACGCTTCCAACGCCGCCCGCGCCGCGGCGGCGATCACCTCGTCGCTGTGCTTGGCTTCTTTCTTGGCGTGCTTGGTGTAGACCGCCAGCACGATGGGCGCACGCTTGGGCGGCCAGATCACCGCGAAGTCGTTGGCGGTGCCGTAGACGCCGCAGGTGCCGGTTTTGTCCCCCACATCCCAGCCGGCCGGCACCGCGGCGCGGATTCTGGCGTTGCCGGTGGTGTTGCCTTTCAGCCAGTCCGCCAGCTGTTGGCGTTGCGGCTCCGGCAGCACCTTGCCCAGCGTCAGCTTTTGCATGCTCTCCGCCACCGCCTTGGGGGTGGAGGTGTCGCGCGGGTCGCCGGGGATGGCGGAGTTCAGTTCCGGCTCCCGGCGATCCAGGCGGAAGCTGGCGTCGCCGATGGAGCGCATGAAGGCGGTCAGCGCGGCGGGGCCGTTGATTTCCTCGAGCAGCAGATTGGCCGCGCCGTTGTCGCTGTATTGCACGGAGGCGGCGTTGAGTTCGGCCACGGTCATGCCGTTTGCCTGGTTTTTAGTCGTAATCGGGGACCAGTTAGGCAGAGTCGTCTTGCTGTAGCGGATGCGTTTGTCCAGCAGGCCCGGTTTTGCTTGGCTCTGCGCCAGCACCCCCGCCGCCAGAAAGCCTTTGAAGGAGCTGCACATGGGAAAGCGTTCGTTGGGACGATTGGCCACGGTGGCGCCGGAGCCGGTGTCGATGGCGTAGACGCCGATGCTGCCGCCAAAATCGCGCTCCAGTTTGGCCAGCTTGTCGGCGGCGACGGCGAGCGGGTCCGCGGCGACGGCCTGGGTCAGCGGCGCGGCTAGCGATGCGAATAAAATCAGATGCTTGAACATGGTTTGGGTCCTTCTGTCTGGTGGGAAAGTGTGGCGCTATCCTGATGGCGAAGGCTTGGGCTGTAAATCGCGCAAACTGTAACGTCTGTAACTTTTTGCGCCGGGGGCGGCGGTGAGGCGGGGTGTCGCCGCCGGGCGTAATCAGGCGCGGGGCCGTCTGAGGAGGGGCTGCGTCATGCCGGCGCAGGCGGCACGCTTGGGCGAATTCTGGAAGTGCGCCGCGCACCGGCGAAGGTATAAAGCGGCATTCGCCATTTCGCTTGTAGGATTTTCATGCCGGACCTGATCGCTTTTCATCGCTGCGTCGCGGAGCTGTTGCAACACCTGGGTTTTGACGCGCCGGAACTGGCCGCGGATCAGGAGGTGCTCAGTCTGCAGTTGGAGCAGCGCTTCTCCCTCCATTTTGTCTGCCTCGATCAGGATAGCTGGTTCATGCAGGCGGACCTTGGCGACGCCTTGCCGTCGCCCGGTCCCGCCGTGTTGGCGCAGGCCTTGCGCCGCAATCAGCTGGCGATTCAAGCCTGGCAGCCGGTGGTCAGCCTGGATCAGGACGAGCGGTTGGGCTGCTGGTTGCGTTTGCCGTGCCAGGGCTGCGATTTGCCGTCGATGGCGTCCGCCCTGGACGCCGTGATTGTCTGCGCCGAAGAGTTGTTGTCGGCGGTGGACGAACTTGTCGTTTGTTAAACCCTTGTTCCGCCTATAAGCCCTGATGGGCAAACTCCTAAGAAAAGGACACTCATGAGCACGATTTCCACCCATATCCCCATGCGCGGGCTGCACTCCGCCCAGGCTTTGCACGAGAGCTGCGCCGATGTGAACGCCGACAAGGCGCGCATCGGCATGCGCAAGGACGGCACTCTGGTGTTGTACACCGGCCGTTCTTATTTGCTGCATCCGGATCAGACCCGACGCGCCAGCGAGTTTCTGCGCAAGTTGGACCCGCAGCAGGCGGAGTCGGGGTCGCGCCGTTTCCGCCTGGTCGATCTGATCACCAGCCTGAATACCGTCTCCAATGGCCGTCGCGCCCAGCCGCAGGCGGATGAGCCGGCTGCCGCTAGCCGTACCCGCCGTTTGCGTTTTGCCGACGAGGCCGTTCCAGTGGCGGAGAAGCGGCCGGTTCAGTCCGCGCCGCGCGCCGAGGCCGATGGCGCCGGCAAGGGTTTCAGCGCCGCCGGCTCTCGCGGCCGAGTGCAGCAGGCCGGGGATATGGTGGTCAAATCCTTCAAGGCGATGGACAAGGGTGCCGTCGCTCATGAGCTGGCGATGTGCAATAGCCATCTCAAGGCCAGCCAGCGGGCCCTGCCGGAGGCGCGGATGCAGGGTGATACGCTGGCGATGCCCTTTATCGCCGGCTCGACGCCGACCACGGAGGAGGTGAAGGGCGCGGTGGGCGAGTTGTTCCGCCTGGGCTTCATGATGGGGGACCCGTCTTCGG
The DNA here is from genome assembly GCF_057809415.1 of Chromobacterium sp. FG22. NCBI lineage: Bacteria > Pseudomonadati > Pseudomonadota > Betaproteobacteria > Neisseriales > Chromobacteriaceae > Chromobacterium > Chromobacterium sp. FG22. The sequence goes on from NZ_JBMDJX010000054.1 coordinate 7,132, forward strand.
CCAATTTCGTCAAAACCGAGGGCGGCAAGGTGGTGCCGGTGGATTTTGGCCTGATGTTCAAGACGGGCGAGCGCGGCGCGGTGTGCCGCAGCGTGATGAGCGAGATCGTGCATGACTACGTCAAGGGCGGCTATCGCTTTGTGCCGGAGCCTTTGAAGGGCGATTATCTGGCGGCGATGCGCGAGTTCGATCAGGTGTTGGGCAAGGACAGCCCGGCGCGCAATGTCAACGTCAAGAAGCTGCAGATGGCGGGCTGGTTCAATAAGACCCGCTAACAAAACCCCTGATCCTGCGTTGCGCCTCCTTGCCGTACTACTTGTACTGCCTGCGTCGGCGCGCCTTGGCTCAGGTACGCTGCTCGGTTTTGTTAGCGGTTCTAAGAACGGCTGACAAAACGCCTGATGCTGCGTTGCGCCGACTTGCCTAGGTCGTAAAACTGAGTTTTGTTAGTCTCCGCCCATCCGCCTGATGGGTGGCTGTGGAAACGGCGTGCGCCCACATGGGAAGCACGCCGTTTGGCTTTCTTTCCGTCCGCGACGCCGGCGCCTTGACGCTGCTTGCCCGGCTCAGTACCCTGTGGCTCGCGCTGCACCCAATCACGCCGCGCCGGGAGTAGAAGCCCAGAGTCACTTGATCGCAGACAGGAGGTGTCCGCTTTGGCACTTCTACGTCTGCTGCCATGCATGCCCATCCTGGGCGGGCCGTGGCAGGGAGCCTTAACGGGCTACCGGTCTTTGGTCGAGTGAACCGGTCTTCTACCCTTGTCACGAGCCTGCTCAAACCTGCCGCTCGAGCGGGCCTTCTCTCAGGAAACGACTTGGAGGCCGCGATGCGATCCTTCCTTTTTTCTCCCCGTTTTTCTCTTGATCCGCTGTCCTGGCCACAGGAGGCGCGGCTATGAACGCCCTATGCGAGGTAGACGAGCGCCGGCAGTTGCTGGGCCGCGTGCTGGACGCGAGCCAGCTGGGGCTGGAGGCTTTGGACCTGGTGATCCCCGCCGTGGAGGCGGCGGAGCGCTTGTGCCTGAGTCTGGATGCCGAGGACGGTGTGCCCATCGCCGGCTTGTGTCGCTTGGTGCGTTGGGCGATGGAGGACTACCACGGCATGCTGGACAATGTGCGCGAGGAGGCGGCCACGGCTTTGAGCGATGAGGGGTGAGAGGGGGCGCTCCGCGGGTCTTGCAATCTCCCGCCCTAGGCGCCGCCGCTCGCTATGGGGCTGGCGTCGGCTCCTGCCAGCCGCCGCCCAGCGCGGCGATCAGCGCCACGCTGCCGGCGTATTGCCGGTTCTTCACGTTCCACAGCGTGGTTTCCGCGTTGATGCGGCCGCTTTGCGCGCTTAAGACATTGAGATAGCTGACGGTGCCGGCGCGGTACTGGTTCAGCACGATGGTTTCCGCGCGCCGGGCGGCGTCCAGCGCGGCCTGTTGCGAGGCGGCTTCCTCGCCCAGCAGTCTTTGCGCGGCCAGATTGTCTTCCACGCTCTGGAAGGCGGACAGCACGGTCAGGCGGTAGCCGGCGACGCTGGCGTCGTAGGCGGCGACGGCTTGCTCTTTCTGGGCGCTGCGCAGGCCGGCGTCGAACAGGCTGAGCGCCAGCGCCGGGCCCAGCGACCAGACGCGGTTGGGCAGGCTGACCCAGTCGGCGAAACTGGCGCCGCGATAGCCGCCGCTGGCGGACAGGGTGAGGGTGGGGAAGAAGGCGGCCTGGGCCACGCCGATTTCGGCGTTGGCCTGCGCCACCGCGCGTTCGGCGGCGGCGATGTCCGGGCGGCGTTCCAGCAGTTGCGAGGGCAGGCCGGCGGGGATGCTGGGCAAGCGCGGTTCGGCGCCGGCCGCCGGCAGGCTGAAGCTGGCCGGCGTCTGCCCCAGCGCGGCGGCGATGGCGTGTTCCAGCTGGGCGCGGGTCAGCTGCTTGTCCGCCCGCTGCGCCTGGGCGCTTTGCCATTGGCTTTCGGCCTGGGCCACGTTGGCGTCGGAAACAATGCCGGCCTGGTATTGATTGCGGGTCAGCTTCAGCGTTTCCGCCAGCGCTTGTTCATTGGCTTGCAGTTGCCGCAGTTGCAGGTCGGCAACGCTGATTTGCAGATAGGCGGTGGCCAGCTGCGCCTGGGCGCTGAGGCGTATCGCCGCCAGTTGCGCGGCGCTGGCTTGGGCTTTGGCGGAGCCGGCTTCCACGGAGCGGCGCAGGCCGCCCCACAGGTCCAGTTCCCAGCTGGCGTTGGCGCTCAGGTTATAGCTGGTGGACGTGGCCTGGCCGGGGGAACTGACGCCGCGGCTTTGGCCGGCGCTGAGGCCCAGGCTGGGAAAGAGCCCGGCTTCGGCCTGCTTCAGCAGCGCCTGGGCCTGGCGGTATTGGGCTTCGGCCTGGGCGATGCCGGGGCTTTGCCGGTTCAGGGTGTCCATCAACTGGTCCAGCCGCGGGTCCTGGTAGATGCGCCACCAGTCGCCGCGCGAAAGGCCGTCTTGAGGTTGAGCGCTTTTCCAGCGGCCGTCTTCTTTGTATGCGGCCGGCACCTCCAGCTTGGGCTTGGCGTAGTCCGGGCCCAGCGCGCAGCCGGCCAGCAGCAGCGCGCAGGCCAGCGGAAGGCTTAGTGTTTTCATTGGTTTCATTCCTCGGCTCCGCGGTTCAGCGCGGCGCGCGCGGGCCGCCTGCGGCGGCACCACAGCCGGAAGCGGTCCAGATACAGGTAGACGATGGGGGTGGTGTACAGGGTCAGCAGTTGACTGAGCAGCAGGCCGCCGACGATGGAGATGCCCAGCGGGGTGCGCATCTCGGCGCCGTCGCCGCGGCCCAGGGCCAGCGGCAGCGCGCCGAACAGCGCGGCCAGCGTGGTCATCATGATGGGGCGGAAGCGCAGCAGGCAGGCCTGGCGTATCGCCTGTTCCGGCGTCATCTGCTGTTCGCGCTCGGCGTTGAGCGCGAAGTCTATCATCATGATGGCGTTCTTTTTGACGATGCCGATCAGCAGCAGCACGCCTATCAGCGCGATGACGTTGAATTCGCCGCCGGTGGCGATGATGGCCAGCAGCGCGCCGACGCCGGCGGAGGGCAGGGTGGAGAGGATGGTGACCGGGTGCACCACGCTTTCATACAGCATGCCCAGCACGATGTAGACGGCGATCAGCGCGGCCAGGATCAGCAGCGGCTGGCTGTCCAGCGAGGCCTGGAAAGTTTTGGCGCTGCCCTGGAAGCTGCCGTGAATGCTGCTGGGCAGGCCGACGCCGGCCAGCGCCTGGTTGATGGCGTCGGTGGCGTCGGACAGCGCGGCGCCCGGCGGCAGGTTGAAGGAGACGGTGGCGGCGGCGAACTGGCTTTGGTGGTTGACCGACAGCGCGGTGTTGCCGGGCGCCCAGCGGGCGACGGCGGACAGCGGGGTGGGCTGGCCGCCCGGCGTTTGCAGGAAGATACTGTCCAGGCCGTCCGGGCCTTGCCAGTATTGCGGCGCCACTTCCATCACCACGCGGTATTGGTTGAGCGCGTTGTAGATGGTGGATACCTGGCGCTGGCCGAAGGCGTCGTTGAGCGCGGCGTCCACCTGGGCCTGGGTCAGGCCCAGCCGCGCCATGGCGTCGCGGTCGAAGACCAGGGTGGTTTGCAGGCCTTTGACTTCCTGGTCGGTGTTGACGTCGGCCAGCATGGGCAGCTTCATCAGCGCTTGCTGCACCTTGGGCGTCCATTCGCGCAGTTCGGCCAGATCATCGCCTTGCAGGGTGTATTGGTACTGGGCGTTGCTGGAACGGCCGCCGATGCGGATGTCCTGCACCGCCTGCAAAAAGAGCTGGGCGCCGGGTTCGCGCGCCAGGGTTTTGCGCAGCCGGGCAATGACTTGATCCGAGCTTTCTCCGCGTTGGCTCAGCGGCTTGAGGCTGACGAACATATTGGCGCTGTTGCGTTGGCCGCCGCCGGTGAAGCCGAGCACGGCGTCCACCGCCGGGTCTTGGCTGACCACGGTGATGAAGCGCTGCAGCTTTTGCTGCATGGCCTGGAAGGAGATGTTCTGGTCCGCGCGTATCATGCCGTTGAGCCGGCCGGTGTCTTGCTGCGGGAAGAAGCCCTTGGGCACCGCCAGATAGAGGTAGACGTTGAGGCCTATGGTGGCGGCCAGGATCAGCATCATCAGCGGGCCGTGGCGCAAGGCCCAGTCCAGGCTGCGGCGATAGCCGTCCAGCATGGCGTCGAAGACGCGCTCGCTCCATTGAAACAGCCGGCCGGGAGGCCGTTCTTCGCGTGGTTTGAGCCAGCGCGCGCAGAGCATGGGCGTGGTGGTCAGCGAGACCAGCAGCGACACCAGGATGGCCACGGACAGGGTGACGGCGAATTCGCGGAACAGCCGGCCGATCACGCCGCCCATCAGCAGAATGGGAATGAAGACGGCGATCAGCGAGACGCTCATGGACAGCACGGTGAAGCCCACTTCGCGCGCGCCGCGCAAGGCGGCCTGCATCGGTTTCATGCCGTCTTCGATGTGGCGGGCGATGTTTTCCAGCACCACGATGGTGTCGTCGACGACGAAGCCGGTGGCGATGGTCAGCGCCATCAGGCTGAGGTTGTTGAGGGAGAAGCCGGCCAGGTACATCACGGAGAAGGCGCCCACCAGGGACACGGGCACGGTGATGGCGGGGATGGCGGTGGCGCGGCCGTTGCGCAGGAACAGGAAGACCACCAGGATGACCAGGGCCACCGAGATCAGCAGAGAGCGCTCCACTTCCTGCAGCGAGGCGCGGATGGTGGGGCTGCGGTCCATCACCACTTGCATGTTGATGGCGGCGGGGATGGAGGCTTGCAGCTGCGGCAGCAGCGCCTTGACCCGGTCTATGGTTTCGATGATGTTGGCGCCGGGCTGGCGGAACAGCATCAGCATCACCGCCGGCTGCCGGCCCAGAAGGCCGGCGTTGCGCAGGTCCACCACGGAGTCCTTGACCTCGGCCACGTCGGCGATGCGCACCGCGGCGCCGTTTTTGTAGCTGACGATCAGCGGCAGGTAGTCGCTGGCCTTGGTGGCCTGGTCGTTGGCCTGCACCTGCCAGTGGCGCTCGTCGTTTTCCAGAAAGCCCTTGGGCCGGTTGGCGTTGGTGCCGGCGATGGCGCTGCGCACGGTTTCCATGCCGATGCCGTAGTGGTTGAGCTGGCGCGGGTTCAGCTCCACCCGCACCGCCGGCTGCGCGCCGCCGCCCACGTTGACGTCGCCTATGCCCTCCACCTGGGCCAGCTTCTGGCCGAGTATGGTGTCGGCGGCGTCGTACATCTGGCCGCGGCTCAGGCTGTCCGAGGTCAGCGCGATGATCATGATGGGCGCGTCGGCGGGGTTGACCTTGCGGTAGGTGGGGTTGGACGGCATGCCGGTGGGCAGCAGCGAGCGGGCGGCGTTGATGGCCGCCTGCACGTCGCGCGCGGCGCCGTCGATGTCGCGGTCCAGCTCAAACTGCAGGGTGACGCGGGTAGAGCCCAGGGCGCTGGACGAGGTCATTTCCGTGACGCCGGCGATGCGGCCCAGCGCCCGTTCCAGCGGGGTGGCCACGGTGGCGGCCATGGTTTCCGGGCTGGCGCCGGGCAGGCGCGCGCTGACGGAGATGGTGGGGAAGTCCACCTGCGGCAGCGGTGACACCGGCAGTAGCTTGAAGGCCAGCAAGCCGGCCAGCAGGATGGCCAGGGTCAGCAAGGTGGTGGCCACCGGCCGGCGGATGAAGGGGGCGGAGGGGATCACGAGAAAATCCTCATCGGCCACGGAAACACATGGAAGGACACGGACAAAAACCAGCCATGCAAGGGTTTGATGGTGGTTAGCGTTGTTTGGCTAAGGGCGATCCTGTCGAAAATGTCACGGAATTCCGTGTTTTTCCGTGTGCTTCCGTGGCGAATAAAAATCATGCTTCCGCCTCCGCCGTCTTGGCGCCAAAGCGTTTGCCCAGCCGGTCAAAGGCCAGGTAGATCACCGGAGTGGTGAACAGGGTCAGCACCTGGCTGAGCAGCAGGCCGCCCACCATGGCCACGCCCAGCGGCTGGCGCAGCTCGGAACCCATGCCGCCGCCCAGCATCAGCGGCAGCGCGCCCAGCAGCGCGGCCAGTGTGGTCATCAGGATGGGGCGGAAGCGCAGCAGGCAGGCCTGGTAGATGGCGTCGCGCGGGCTCATGCCGCGCTCTCGCTCGGCCTCCAGCGCGAAATCTATCATCATGATGGCGTTTTTCTTGACGATGCCGATCAGCAGAATGATGCCGATGATGGCGATGACCGATAGATCGTTGCCGGATAGCAGCAAGGCCAGCAGCGCGCCGATGCCGGCCGAGGGCAGGGTGGAGAGAATCGTGATGGGATGAATATAGCTTTCGTAGAGCACGCCCAGCACGATGTACATGGTGACGACGGCGGCCAGGATCAGCCACAGGGTGTTGGACAGCGAAGCCTGGAAGGCCAGCGCCGCGCCCTGGAACTTGGTGTCTATGCTGGCCGGCAGGCCCAGCTCGGCCTCGGCCTGGCGGATGGCGTCCACCGCCGCGCCCAAGGAGGCGCCCGGCGCCAGATTGAAGGACACGGTGGCGGTGGGGAATTGCCCCAGGTGGTTGACGGCGAGCGCGGCGGGGCGCTCCTCTATGCTGGCCACCGCGTCCAGCGGCACCGGTCCGCCGTTGGCGGTGGGCACGTACAGGCTTTTCAGCGACAGCGGGTCTTGCTGGTGCTGCGGGTCCACTTCCAGCACCACGCGGTATTGATTGGTCTGGGTGAAAATGGTGGAGATCAGCCGCTGGCCGAAGGCGTCGTAGAGCGCGTTGTCGATGGCGGCGGTGCTGACGCCCAGGCGCGCGGCGGTGTCGCGGTTGATGTTGACGTAGGCCTGCAGGCCCTGGTCCTGCAAATCGCTGGCCACGTCGGCCAGCTGCGGCAGCCGGCGCAGCGTCTCCACCAGCTTGGGCGTCCAGGCGGACAGGTCCTCGGCGCTGGTGGCTTGCAGGGTGAACTGGTATTGGGTGCGGCTGACGCGGGAATCTATGGTCAGGTCCTGCACCGGCTGCAGGTAGAGCGCCATGCCCGGCAGCGCGTCGGCCTGGCTTTGCAGCCGGGCCAGCACGGTGCGGATGTCGTCGCGTTCCGCCTTGGGTTTGAGGTTGATCAGCAGCCGGCCGTTATTGAGCGTGGCGTTGTTGCCGTCCACGCCGATGAAGGAGGACAGGCTGTCCACCGCCGGGTCTTTGAGCAGACGCTGGGCCAAGGCTTCCTGCCGGCGCGCCATGGCGCTGAAGGAGATGGATTGCGAGGCCTCGCTGACGCCCTGGATGGCGCCGGTGTCTTGCAGCGGGAAGAAGCCCTTGGGCATGGCCAGGTAGAGCGCGGCGGTCAGCGCCACGGTGGCCAGCGCCACCAGCAGGGTCAGCGTCTGCCGCTCCAGCACCCAGCTGAGCATGCGGCCGTAGCGGGCGATCACCCGGTCGAAGAAGCGGCCGCTGGCGTGGTAGAAGCGGCCTTGCTTGTCTTCCGGCACGTGTTTGAGCAGGCGCGCGCACATCATCGGCGTCAGCGTCAGCGAGATGAAGGCGGAGATCAGGATGGACACCGCCAGGGTGACGGCGAATTCTCGGAACAGCCGGCCCACCACGTCGCCCATGAACAAGAGCGGAATCAGCACGGCGATCAGCGAGATGGTCAGCGAGATGATGGTGAAGCCGATCTGCTTGGAGCCTTTCAGCGCCGCGGCCATCGGCGTTGCGCCGTCTTCGATGTAGCGCGCGATGTTTTCTATCATCACGATGGCGTCGTCCACGACGAAGCCGGTGGCGATGGTCAGCGCCATCAAGGTGAGATTGTTGATGGAGAAGCCGGCCAGATACATCACGCCGAAGGTGCCCACCAGGGACAGCGGCACCGCCACCGCGGGGATGACGGTGGCCGGCACATTGCGCAGGAACAGGAAGATGACCATCACCACCAGGGCGATGGCCAGCATCAGCTCGAACTCCACGTCCGCCACCGAGGCGCGTATGGTCACGGTGCGGTCGCTCAGCACCTTGACGTCCACCGCGCCGGGCAGGGCGTCGCGCAGCTGCGGCAGCAGGGTCTTGATGCGGTCCGCCACCTGGATCACGTTGGCGCCGGGCTGGCGCTGCACATTGAGAATGATGGCCGGGGTGGCGCCGGCCCAGGCGGCCAGGCGGGTGTTTTCCGCCGAATCCACCACCTGGGCCACGTCGGACAGGCGGATAGGCGCGCCGTTGCGGTAGGCGATGACGACGCCGCGGTATTCGTCGGCGGACTTGAGCTGGTCGTTGCCGTCTATGGTGGAGGCCTGGCGCGGGCCGTCGAAGCTGCCCTTGGCCTGGTTGACGTTGGCGCTGGCGATGGCGGTGCGCACGTCTTCCAGCGTCAGGCCCAGCGAGGCCAGCTGGCGCGGATTGGTCTGGATGCGCACCGCCGGGCGCTGGCCGCCGCTGATGCTGACCAGGCCCACGCCGGGCACTTGCGACAGCTTCTGCGCCAGCCGGGTGTCGACCAGATCCTCCAGCTTGGTCAGCTGCAGCGTGGGCGAGGTGACTGCGATGGTCATGATGGGGGTGTCCGCCGGATTGACCTTGCTGTACACCGGCGGATTGGGCAGATCGGAGGGCAGCAGATTGCCGGCGGCGTTGATCGCCGCCTGCACTTCCTGCTCGGCCACGTCCAGGCCCAGTTCCAGGCCGAACTGCAAGGTAATCACCGAAGCGCCGCCGGAGCTGGTGGACGACATTTGCGACAGGCCGGGCATCTGGCCGAACTGGCGCTCCAAGGGCGCGGTGATGGAAGAGGTGATCACCTCCGGGCTGGCGCCCGGGTATTGGGTGACCACCTGGATGGTGGGATAGTCCACCTCCGGCAAGGCGGACACCGCCAGCATGCGCCAGGCGGCGAGGCCGGTCAGCAGGATGGCGACCATCAGCAAGGTGGTGGCCACCGGCCGCTGGATGAACAGGCGCGAGGGGTTCATGCCGTCTCTCCGCGCTTACTGCGCCGCCGAGGCGCGGCGTTTGCCGGCCGGGCCGCTGCCGTCGCGCTTGTGGCGCCCGTTTTTGCCCGCGCCCTGGGCGGCCTGGCGGTTTTGCGCGGCGCGGTCCACCACGGTGACCTTGGCGCCGTCGCGCAGCTTGTCCAGGCCGTCCACCACCACGCGCTGGCCGGGCTGCAGGCCTTGCTCGACGATGACGATGTCGCCGACGCGCGCGCCGGCGCTGATCTTGTTCAGGCTGACGCTGCTGTCGGCGTTGACGGTGTAGACGTAGCTGCCCGCCTTGCCCAGCTGCACCGCGGCGGCCGGCACGGTGACGGCGTTTTCCTGCTCGCCCAGGCTCAGGCGCACATTGACGAATTGATTGGGGAACAGGGCCTCGTCGGCGTTGGCGAAGCGGGCTTTGAGGTTGACGGTGCCGGTGCTGGTGTTGAGCTGGTTGTCTATGGCCAGCAGCGCGCCGTCGGCCAGCTTGTTGCGGTTGTCGCGGTCCCAGGCTTCCACCGCGAGGCCGGGCTTGGCGCGGCTGGCCCGCAATACCGGTCCCAGGCTGACTTCCGGCACCGAGAACAGCACGTTGATGGGCTGGGTCTGGGTGATGACCACCAGGCCGTTGGCGTCGCTGGCGTGGACGATGTTGCCCGGGTCCACCTGACGCAGGCCGGCGCGGCCGGATACCGGCGCGGTGACGCGGCTGTAGCTGAGCTGCAGCCGGGCGTTGTCCACCGCGCCCTGGTCCAGCTTGACCGTGCCCTGATACTGGCGCACCAGCGCCGCCTGGGTGTCCACCTGTTGTTTGGCGATGGAGTTCTGCTCCAGCAGCTGGCGGTAGCGGTTCAGGTCCAGCTGGGCGTTTTGCAGCAAGGCCTGGTCGCGGAGCAACTGGCCTTCGGCCTGGGCCAGCGCGGCCTGGAACGGGCGCGGGTCCAGTTCCGCCAGCAGCTGGCCTTGTTTGACCGGCTGGCCTTCCTCGAAATGCAGTTTGTCCAGCTGGCCGTCCACGCGGCTGCGCACGGTGACGGTGTAGGTGGAGTTGACGGTGCCCAGCGCGCTGATCTGCAAGGGCACGTTTTGCCGCTGCGCGGCGGCCACGCCCACGGCCGCCGGCGGCGCGGCGCGGCGTTGGCCGGCGG
>NZ_JBMDJX010000055.1:0-14915 GCF_057809415.1 Chromobacterium sp. FG22
CGGCGGCTACGCCGTGGAACTGGGCCAGCAGGACCAGGCCCAGCAAGCCCAAATCGCTGATGTTTGCGGAGGAGGCAGAACCGTCCGTATCCGTTTGAGCAAGCATAATGACCGATTGTATTTAATGATTGGGGGCACGATATGCCACACCATTACCCAATACAAGTAACACATTCACATTTTATTATGTGATTATTTAGCGCAACCAATAAGTGTTTGTTTGAAATAAAGCTTTTATTGATCTGCAATATTCTAAGTAAAACTACGCATTGACCGTGCAGCGCGCCAAATTGGCCGTCGTTTGCCCTCATGCCGGATGTCATGCGAGCAAGGATTCCCCAAGCCGTCTAGATTGGTACAATAAGCGTCCCGTGACGCCCGCCCGCGGCGGCCGTCCGCCCGTTCACGAGCCCAGCGCCTGATGACCACCGCAAACAGGCCCCAGAACACCCCAGCATAGGCAGCAGATGACCAGTCCGAACCAGGCCGCCAACCCGGCGCCCACCGCCGAAGAACCGGTGCTCCGCGCTCCGGAAAACGAAAACACCCTGGCCACGCTGGCCATTCCGCTGGGCGAGACCATTCTGACGCTGACCGCCAACGGCACGCCCATTTACGGCATCTTGCAGCGCAGCCGGGCCATGACCGAGCAATCCGACTTCTTCCGGCTGCAGTTTCGCGGCTACGCCCGCGCCGACGGCCACCGCTGGCAGTTGTTCGAGGGCGAGGACAGCCATTTCCAAGCCGCCCACAACTGCGCCTGGGTGCGCGTGGACCGGCCCAGCCGCACCGTCACCTTCGGCCCCAAAAGCGGCGTGCAGGCCAGCCCCGGCTTTGTCGGCACCGGACTGGACGCTTTTCTGTTCGCCAGCGTCATCGCCTGGGCCAAGGGCATTTGTCCGGACCACGCCATCAGCCCCGGCATGATCGCCATGAGCCAGACCTCGTCGGAAGAAGAGCGGCTGCAACGCAACGCCTTTTACGCCAGTCAGGGCTTTGAATTTGAATGGCAGGACGCCAACCAGCGTTCCGCGCTGTACTTCAAGGACAAGGTCAACAAGCTGCTGGGGGTATGGAATAAGGAACTGATCACCGAGGTGGGCGGCGAGGCGATGCTGCAATCGCTGGCGCGGCAGGACGAAACCCGCGCCGAGCTGGAACAGCGGCTGGAAAAACTGGAAAGCGTGCACGACAACCTGAAACGGGCGCTGCAAAAAGAACGCACCACCGCCCAGATCCTGACCGGGGTGCTGATCCTGTTCGCGATCTGCGGACTGTGGGCGGTGATCTAGCGCCACGCTCCCATGAAAAGCAGGCAATGAAGCAGAACCCTAATGATGTTTACCACGCCCTCAAGCTCGCTGCCCTCGCCGCCTTCACGGCACTTGCCTGGTGCCGGCCGGCAGCTGCCGCTCAGCCCGCCGATGTTGACCTAGCCGGCAATAGCATCAAGACCTTGATGCTGAAGTCGACGCCGGAGCCGGCGGAATCAAAGCAAGGCTGCACCACGGATCGCCAGCTCTGTATTGAGCTAGTGGCGCAAACCAAGGAAGCTCCGCCCATTCTCAGGATCCAGCCCGCCGCTGGCCAGGGGCCTGACGCACAACTGGAATTACGCAACTTACAGACCGACGCGCTATGGGACAATCGCCGCAGCCTGACTTTATGGCCTTACGCGCTGCGGCTTGCCGCCCCCGATCAAGGCGTGATGGTGGGCGTCAGAGAGGACGTCAGCACCATGTATTCCGGCGGAGGCGGTTCTTTCAGCACGCTGCGCCTGCTACAGATTTACCCCAAGGGCTCGGGATTTGAGATGCGCGAGGTGCTGGCGCTGCCGCTGTCCAGCTCCTTGATGATACGCGCGTGCTTTTCGGAACGGGATTTCGCCGACAGACGCGGCGCCTGCCATGACGAATACAGTTTTTCTTCCAGCATCAAGCTGGACAGAAGCGTCGCGGCCGGCTTCCCGCGCTTGATCTACCGCACCCGCGCCACCAGCTTTCCCGGCCCGGTCTCCCGCAGCCGGGACTCGCTGGGCAAGCGTCTGAGGAAAAAAGACATCGCCACCGCGGTGGACCAGGCCTGCACCTTCCAGCGCCTGCTGACGCGGCAGCCGGATAGCGGCGTCTATGCGCCGGATAAACCGATGCCGGCCTGCGAAGAATATCTTGAGCCTTAAGCCTGCGCCAGGGCAAAACCCGGTCGGAACCCTCGCCGCTCAGGCCGCGGGCGCGCCGCCCAACACCTTGTAAACATCCGCCAGGTTTTTCAATTGCTCCTGACGCAGCCGGATCAGCGCGGACTCGCTGCCGCGCCGCGCCTTGGCCGCGTCCAGCCAGGTTTGCACGTCAACCGCCCCGGCGCGGTAGCGGCTTTCCGCCAGTTGTTCGCTGCGCCGGTTCAAGGCCAGCGCGTCGGCTTGCAAGCGTGCGGAACCTTGCAGCCGCTGGCGCGCGCTCAGCGCGTTGTCCACCTCTTGATAAGCGCTGTACAAGGTCTTGCGGAAACTGACGGTTTCCAGCTCGTAATCGGCCTGGCTGCTCTTCAATTGCAGGCCTTGCTTGCGCCACTCCAGGAAGGGCAAGGACAGGGACGCGCCCAGCGTCAGCAGCGGGTTTTGCACCAGGCTGCTCAGCGCGCCGCTGCTGGAGCCCAGCGAACCGGTCAGTTTCAGCGCCGGGAAGAAGGCCGCGCGCTCCTGGTCCACCTTGGCCAGCTTGCCGCGCAAGCGCGCTTCCGCGGCCATCAGATCCGGCCGCCGCTCCAGCAGGCTGCTGGGCAGGCCGGCGTTTATCGCCGGCAAGGCGGGTTCCAGCGGCAGCGCGGCGATAGCCGGCAGCGCCGCGCCGGACGGGTGGTCCAGCAACAGCGCCAAAGCGTTTTCCTTTTGCCCGCGCTCCTCGGCCAGCCCCAATAAGTCCGCCTGTTGACTCAGCACCGCGCTGCGCGCCTGGGTGACGTCCTGTTCGCTCGTCGCGCCGGCGCGCCATTTGGCTTCCGCCAGCGCCTGGATGCGGCGCAGGTCCGCCAGATCCGCCTGCCCCAGCGTCTGCCGCGCCTTCAGCGCGGCGATGTCCCAGTACAGGCCGGCGGCGGCGCTGTCCGACAACAGGCGGGCGGCGGCTTCGTCATAGGCGCTGGCGCGGAACTCCTGATCCGCCGCGCGCAAGCGCGCGTCCACCCGCCCCCAAAGGTCCAGCTCGTAACTGGTGTTCAAGCTGCCGCCGCTGCTGCGGCTCCAGGCCGAAGACTCTCCCAGCGTGCGCTTGGTCCCGGCATTGACGTCGCCGCTCAAGGAGGGCAAGGCGTCGCTGCGCTCCAAACCTGCCGCGAGCTGGGCCTTGCGCAGCTTGAGCAGGGCGATGCTCAGATCCGGGTTGCGGCTACGCGCCTGCTCCAGCACCGCCAGCAAGCCGGCGTCGTCAAAGCCTTGCCACCAGCGCTCGCGGCTCATGTCCGCCTGGGCGTGGGACGGGGCACCGCGCCATTGCGCCGGCGCTTCCAGCGCCTGGCGCTGATACGGCGTGCTCTGGCAGCCGGCCAGCAAGAGGGCCAGGCCCAAAACAGTGAGATTGGATTTCCAAAGCGTCAAACACTTACTCCCGCGCCAAGGCGTCAATCGGATTCAAACGCGCCGCGCTGCGCGCCGGCAGATAGCCGAACACCACGCCGATGGCGGTGGAACACGCCACCGCCAGGAGGATGGCCTTCAGCGACAGGGCCATTTTCCACTTGCTGACCAAGAGCGCGAACACAAAGCTGATGCCGTAGGACAGGCCGATGCCGATGGCCCCGCCCACCAGGCAGACCAGCACCGCCTCGGTCAGAAATTGCTGCAAGACGTCGGACTGGCGCGCGCCCACCGCCATGCGGATGCCGATTTCACGGGTGCGCTCGGTCACCGACACCAGCATGATGTTCATCACGCCGATGCCGCCCACCACCAGCGAAATCACCGCGATCAGGGTCAGCAACAGGGCCAGGGTGCGACTGGTGTTTTCCACCGTTTTCAGCACCTCGTCCATATTGAAGGTGAAGAAGTCCTTGCCGCCATGGCGCAAGGTCAGCAGCTGGCTGATCCCCTTCTCGGCCAGCGCGGTGGGCTGGCCTTCCTGGATGCGCACCACCATGTAGTCGAAATAAGCCTGGCCGAACAGCCGGCTGCCGGCGGTGCTGTAGGGCATCCACATTTGCAGCGATTTGCCGCCGCCGTTGTCCTTGGTTTCCACCACGCCGATCACGGTGGCCGGCACGCTGCCCACCAGCACCACTTGGCCGATGGCGTCCGCGTCGGCGAACAGTTTGCGGCGGGCGTTGTTGTCTATCACCACCACCTGGCGCTGCATGCGCACGTCGTCGCGGCTGAAACCCAGGCCGGCAACCACTTTCAAGCCGCGCACGCGCAAATACGTGCTGTCCACGCCGGACACCGAGGCGTTGACGTCGACATTGCGGTAGCGGATGCGCAGGCTGTTGCTGGTGACCGGCGACACGCTGTCCACATAGGGTTCCTCGGCCAGCGCGGCCAGATCGCCGGGCAAGAAGGTACGCACGCCGTCGGCCTTGTCGTCGCCCCAGTCCTTGCCGCGGTACACGGTGATGGTGTTGGTGCCGATGGAGCGGATGTCGTTCAGCACGTAATTGCGCGCGCCCTCGCCCACCGCGATGATGGACACCACCGAGGTGATGCCGATGATGATGCCCAGCATGGTGAGCACGGTGCGCAGGCGGTTGGCCAGCATGGCGAGCATGGCCATCTTGAAGGCTTCGCTCATGCGTTCTCGCCAGGCCGGGCCGGGCTTGGGCCGGCGCGGCTCGCGCGCGTCCGCCTCCGGACGCGGCGCGTCGGCGGCGCTGTCGCGCAGGATCTCGCCGTCGCGGATTTCGATGATGCGTTCGGTCTGCGCGGCGATGGACGGGTCGTGGGTGACGATGATGATGGTGTGACCGGCGGCGTGCAGTTCCTTGAGGATGGCCATCACCTCTTCGCCGCTGTGGCTGTCCAAGGCGCCGGTGGGTTCGTCGGCCAGGATGATGTCGCCGCCGTTCATCAGCGCCCGGGCGATGGACACGCGCTGCTGCTGGCCGCCGGACAGCTGGCCCGGGCGGTAGTCTTCCTTGCCGGCCAGGCCCAGCCGCGCCAGCAGCTGGCGCGCGCGTTCGCGCCGCGCTTCCTGGCTCATGCCGGCGTACACCGCCGGCATCGCCACATTGTCGATGGCGCTCAGATGCGGCAATAGGTGGTAGCGCTGAAAGATGAAACCGAAATGCTCGCGCCGCAGCGTGGCCAGTTGGTCCTTGTCCAGCGCGCCCACGTCGCGCCCGCCCACCTGGTAGTGGCCGGCCGAGGGCTGATCCAGGCAGCCCAGGATGTTCATCAGCGTGGACTTGCCAGAACCGGAGGCGCCGATGATGGCCACCATCTCGCCGGCGCGGATGTCCAGGCTGACCTCCTTGAGCACCGCCACTTCTTCATCGCCGGACGGAAACCGGCGCCACACTCCGGACAGCGTCAGGCTGGCTCCGCTCATGCGCTCACCATCACGCTGCCGCTGGGTTCTTCTTCCTTGCCGCCGGCTTCGCTGGTCACCACTTTCTCGCCGGCTTTCAAACCATCCAGGATCTGCACACGGGTGGCGGTCTTCAGGCCGATGCGCACTTGGCGCTCATGCAGCTGGCCGTCCTTGCCCTGCACCTTGACGCTGTGGCGTCCATCCTTGCCGGCCGCACCCAGCGCGCTCAGCGGAATGTTCAAGGCCTGCTTGGACTCCGCCAGCACGATGCTGATCTGCGCGGTCATGTCCACGCGCAGCTTGCCGTCCATGTTCTTCACATCGAACAGCGCCTTGTAGAAGTTGGCGTTGTTGATTTTTTCCGGCGTCGGCAAGATGGCGCGCAGCTTGCCGCGGATGGGCCGGTCCGGCGCCCCCAATACGGTGAAATACACCGGCAGCCCGGCCTTGACGCGAATCACGTCGGCCTCGGCCACCTGGGCGTGCACCGTCATCGTGCTCAGGTCCGCCAGTTTCAGGATCACCGGCACCGTCTGGCTGGCGATCACGGTCTGACCCTGCTGGGTGACGATTTCGATCACCTCGCCGTCCATCGGCGCGGTGATGCGGGTATAGCCCAGCGTGGTGCGGTTCTTGTCGATCTGGAAACGGTTCTGACGAATCTGCGCTTGCAAGTCGTCCAGCTCCGCCGTCTGGCTCTGATAGACGGTTTCCGCCGCCAGCAGGTCTTTTTGCGAGGTGGAACCCTCGCTCATCATCTGCTTCTGGCGCGCCAGCTCGCGCTCGGCCTGGCGCAGCGTGGCCTGCTTGCTGCGCAGCTGAGCCACGCGGGACTCCAGTTGCGCCTCGGAAACCTTCAGATCGTTGAGGCTGTTTTCCGGATCGATCTCGGCCAAGAGCTCGCCCTTGCCGACTCGGTCGCCGGCCGCCACCTTCAGGATTTTCAACTGGCCGCTGGCCTGGGCGCCCACGTCCACTTGCCGCAGCGGCTTCAGCACGCCGCTGGCCAGCACCACGTCCTCCAGATCGGCGCGGGTCACCTCCGCGGTCAGCACCTGCGGCGCCGGCTTGGGCGCCAGCCACAGCCAAAGCCCCCAGGCGGCCAGCGCCAGGACGGCCAGCAGCGCAATGCCGTTGCGCCACGGCCGCCGGCCC
The DNA here is from genome assembly GCF_057809415.1 of Chromobacterium sp. FG22. Lineage (NCBI taxonomy): Bacteria > Pseudomonadati > Pseudomonadota > Betaproteobacteria > Neisseriales > Chromobacteriaceae > Chromobacterium > Chromobacterium sp. FG22. The sequence continues at coordinate 6,669 of NZ_JBMDJX010000055.1, forward strand.
AGATTGACGCGGCGGCGTCCTTGCAAGGAGCCGATCAAATACAGGGGGAGCAAAAGCTTACGAATCCAACGCTTCCAAAATGTCATGTGGCGAGAAACCAAAGCGGAAATGAGGAAAACATCTTAGGACCGCGGGCAACGGGCATTGGTTGCACCCCGCGTCGACAATACGCGTTTGACATGCAGCACGCTAGGGCGGTCCGCCGGCTATAAGGGCGGCGTCAGCCCGCGCGCCAAATAGCTTTCCCGCAGATGGCGGCGCAGGCATTCCGGGCACAGGCAATCGCCGTGACCATAGGGCAAGGGCAGCACCTGCGGCAGCTCCGCGCACCAACAAGCGCCGTTGTCGCCGCCCTCTCCGCAACGGAAGGCCGCGCCGCAACGCTCGCAGCGCTTGTCTTTGACCTTGGGCCGCAAGCCGATCAGCCGCTGCCACACCGCGCGCTTTTGTTCGTCGTCGAAGCCGGACCAGCCGGCGATCTCGTCCAAGGTGCGCAGGCAGCCCAGGCAATAGGCGCCGCCCTCGTCGAGACGGCAGAGGCCGACGCAGGGCGAGGCGGGCGCGGGATACGCCTTTGTCATCAAAAATCCATCTTATGTCGCGAAATCAGTCCGCTATTTTAGCGCAAAGCCGCCGCCTACACGCCGCCGGGCTTGACGCTGATCGGCGTATGCACCAAAAATGGGCTGCCGCCTTATTCCTGAGGCGAATATCCAAATAGATTAAAGCTAAATAGACAAAGAGAAATCAGGAGAAATTCATGAAAACGCATCTTAGCCTCATCGCCTGCGCCGCGCTGGCCCTGACCGCCTGCGGCAAATCCGAACAAAGCGCCGGCAGCGCGCCGGCCGAAGCCGGCGCGGTCGTGGTGAAAATCGGCTCCGCCAACCCGCTGACCGGGCCTTTCGCCCACTGGGGCCGCGACGCGGACAACGGCGTCAAGCTGGCGGTGGCAGAAGCCAATGCCGAAAAGCTGACTCTGGACGGCAAGCCCGTCACTTTCGAAGTGGTGTCCGAGGACGACCAGGCCGATCCCAAAACCGCCGCCCAGGTGGCGCAACGCCTGGTGGACGGCAAGGTGGCCGGCATCATCGGCCATCTCACCTCCGGCGCGGCCATTCCCGCTTCGCGGATTTACTCTCAGGCCGGCATTCCGATGATCGCCGCCTCGGTGACCAGCCCCAGCTTCACCCAGCAGGGCTTCAAGAACACCTTCCGCATCATCGCCAACGACCGCCAGCAAGGCGAGGCGCTGGCCAAGTACGCGATCGAAACGCTGAAGGCCGGCCGCATCGCCATCGTCGACGACCGCACCACTTACGGCCAGGGCCTGGCCGACGATTTCGCCAAGGCGGTGGAAGCGGCCGGCGGCAAGGTGGTCAAGCGCGAGTTCACCAGCAATAGCGCCACGGATTTTATGGCCATCCTCACCTCGATCAAGGGAGCGAAGCCGGACCTGCTGTTCTACGGCGGCATGGACGCCCAGGCGGCGCCCATGGTCAAGCAGATGAACAAGCTGGGCCTGAAGGCCGTTTTCATGGGCGCGGACGGCATCAATACGCCCGAGTTCTCCAAACTGGGCGGCGACAGCGCGGAAAGCAGCTACGCCTCCAGCGCCGGCGCGCAAAAAGACAAGATGCCGGGCTTCGCGGACTTCAACGGCAAGTACAAGCAGCAATTCAACGCCGACATCCAGGCCTACGCGCCCTACACCTATGACGCCGCGCGGGTGATGATCGCCGCGATGAAGCGCGCCGGCTCCTCCGATCCGGCCAAATACCTGGGCGAACTGCCCAAGACCGACTTCAAGGGCGTGACCGGCGAGATCCGCTTTGACGACAAGGGCGACATCCAGCACGGCACCGTGTCGCTGTATCAATTGCGCAAAGGACAGTGGGTCGGCCTGTAAACACCGGCATTCCCGCCTCGTCCCCACACCCCGGCCTATGCCGGGGTTTTTGTTTTTTGCGGCGGCGCTCCAAAAAAATATGGCGCCATATTAAATAAATGGCTATAACTATTTATTCACAAACTAACATAAGGAGAGGATATGGGACTACTCGTTTCCCTATTGGCCGGCGGCCTGATCGGCTGGCTCGCCGGCAAGGTCATGGGCGTCAGCGAAGGCGTGATCGCCAACATCATCATCGGCATCATTGGTTCGGCCTTGGGCCATTGGCTGTTTGGCCGGCTGCTGGGCATCTCTTCCGCCTCGGCCGCCGGTTCCTTCTCCCTGCCCGGCCTGGCCTTCGGCATTGCCGGCGCCGCCATCCTGATTTTCCTGCTGAAGAAGATCGGCCTCTTGCGTTGATCGGGCAAAGAAAAAGGCGACGCTGAACGCGTCGCCTTGTCGCCTGATGCCGAACCGGCTTATTTGGCTGCGGAAGCGTCCTTGGACGCGGCGGCGCCGCCCACGGTTTCCAGCACTTTCCACTCGCCGTTCACCACTTTGTAGACGGTGATGCCGCCGTCTTTCAGATCGCCCTTGGCGTCGTAGGTCCAGCTGCCGGAGGTCACGCCGGAGTGGGTGATCTTGGCCAGCACCGGCAGGTAGGCTTTGGGATCGGTGGAGTTGGCGTCTTTCATCGCCTGGATCAGCGCGCGGGTGGCGTCGTAGCCGTACGGCGAGTAAGTGGCCACGTCCATCTTGAAGCGCGCCTTGTAGCGGCTCTCGTAATCCTTGCCCTTGGGCATTTGATCCAGCGGCAGGCCGGCCAGCGAGGCGATGGTGCCGTCGGCTTCCTTGCCCGCCAGTTGCAGGAAGGTCGGGGTCTTGGTCATCTCGCCGGAAATCAGCGGAGCGGTCAGGCCCAGGCGCTTCATCTGCTTGGCCATCGGCGCGGATTGCGCGTCGGCGCCGCCGTAGAACACCACGTCCGGCGCGGCGGCCTTGATCGAGGTGAGGATGGCGGCGAAGTCGGTGGCCTTGTCATTGGTGAATTCGCGCTTGACCACATTGCCGCCGGCGGCCTTGGCGGCCTTCTCGAACTCGTCGGCCAGACCCTGGCCGTAAGCGGTGCGGTCGTCCACGATCACCACTTTCTTGGCGCCCAGTTTTTCCACCACGAACTTGCCCATCACCGAGCCTTGCTGGGTGTCGGAAGTCATCGAGCGGAAGGTGTTCTTGAAGCCCTGCGCGGTGAAGGCCGGCGAGGTGGCCATGGCGATCATCGGAATGCCGGCGTCGGAATAGATCTTGGAGGCCGGGATGGAGGTGCCGGAGTTAAAGTGGCCGATGATGCCGTTCACTTTCTCGTCGACGAATTTCTGCGCCAGCTGAGTGGCGGTTTTCGGGTCGGCCTGGTCGTCCTGGGCTTCCAGTTCGAAGCTCACCGGCTTGCCGCCGATGGTGGGCTTCTCGGCGTTGGCGTCTTCAATCGCCAGGGTCACGCCGTTTTTGTATTCTTCGCCGTAGTGGGCTTGCGGACCGGTTAGAGGGGCCGCGAAGCCGATCTTGACCACGCCGCCCGCGGCGGCTTCCGCGCCGGCGGAGGCGCCGGCTGCCGGCGCGCCCTCTTCTTTTTTGCCGCATGCGGACAAGGCGACAGCGGCGGCCACGGCCAGGGAAAGAGTCGTCAGTTTGTTTGCTTGCATCATGTTTCCTCTATTTCTCCAGAGATCCCCATCCGTCACGTGTCGGGATTGGGGGTTTGCGGAACCTGTCTAATGTTGTTATGTACATCCCGCCTTCCCCAAGCAGGGGCGAGCGCGGCGGCTGGCGGCATTATTTCAAGGCCGCCAGCTTGTGGCAAGTGGCTTGTTGGACAAGCCCGCCGCCACCCCATGCGCGCCGGCGCATGGGAAAACCGATTTGATCCGCGGAGTTGCAAGACGAACGGACCGCCGTCGCCGGGGCCCGCCCCGCCTTTAATCGCCTATGCTCATCAGGCTGGCGTTGCCGCCCGCCGCGGTAGTATTCACGCTGAGCGCGCGCTCCACCACCAGGCGGTGCAGATTGTAATGGCCTTGCGCGTCGGCGCGCAGCAGCGGCACCAAGGCGCCGTCGCGCGCGGCCAGCGTACGCTGGGCGGCTTCGGCCTCGGCTTCGGAGCCGGAGAACAGCACGGCGCCGACATCCGCCGCCAACACATCGGCGTCCAGCTCCACCAAGGAGCCCAGCTTGGCGGCCAGGCTTCGGCCCGCCTCATTGGCCGGCAACACCGCGCGGTTGCCGGTGGCGAAGGCCGCCGCCAGCTGCTCCGCCAGCGCTTGCGCGTTGCCCGCCTGGCAACCCACCTTGCCGCGCGGCGCGAACTGCAGCGAGTTCCGCTCGCCGGTGGGGCCCGGCAAGTTCACCAGGCAGGCCAGCACGCTGTCCTTGCGCGCCGCGGCGATGGCCGGCTCCAAGGCCAGGCCCAGGCTGCCGGCGGCGGCCGCCAAGGCGTCCAGCGCCGGCAGGGACAGCGGCAGGGTCTCCGCCGCCAGTTTCGGCTCCCAGGCAGCGCGGCTCAGCCGGTACAGATAGAAGGGGCCGCCGGCCTTGGGGCCGGTGCCGGACTTGCCTTCGCCGCCGAAGGGCTGCACGCCCACCACCGCGCCGACGATGTTGCGGTTGACGTAGACGTTGCCGACCTTGATCTGGCCGACGATGTTGTCGATAGTCTCGTCGATGCGGCTGTGGATGCCGTGGGTCAGACCGTAGCCGGTGGCGTTGATCTCGGCCACCACCTTGTCCAGCTCATTGGCCTCGAAACGCAGCACATGAAGCACCGGACCGAAGACTTCGCGCTTCAGCTGCTTGAGATCGGCGATCTCAAACAAGGTGGGCGCCACAAAGGTGCCCTTGGCGCAGTCCTCGCCCAGCTTGACCTGATGAGTGGCGCGCGCGCTCGCCTTCATCTTCTCGATATGGGCCAGCAGGCCGGCCTGGGCTTCGGCGTCGATCACCGGGCCGACGTCGATGTCCAGCTTGGCCGGATCGCCCACTTTCAATTCATCCATCGCGCCCTTGATCATGGCGATGACTTTGTCGGCGATGTCGTTTTGCAGATAGAGCACGCGCAACGCGGAGCAGCGCTGGCCGGCGGAGTCGAAGGCCGAGCTGAGCACATCGGTGACCACCTGCTCCGGCAGCGCCGAACTGTCCACGATCATCGCGTTCTGGCCGCCGGTTTCGGCCACCAGCACCGGGTCGCCGCCGCGCTTGGCCAGCGTGCGGTTGATGATTTGCGCCACCTCGGTGGAGCCGGTGAAGATCACGCCCTGGACGCGCGGGTCCGCGGTCAGCGCCGCGCCCACCACTTCGCCGCGGCCCGGCAGCAATTGCAGCGCCGCGCGCGGCACGCCGGCCTCGTGCAACAAGCGCACCGCGTGCGCGGCGATCAGGCTGGTCTGCTCCGCCGGCTTGGCCAGCACCGCGTTGCCGGCCGCCAGCGAGGCCACCACCTCGCCGATGAAGATGGCCAGCGGGAAGTTCCACGGGCTGATGCACACCACCGGGCCCAATGGGCTATGGCTGGCGTTGTCGAATTCGTCTTCGATCTGCACCGCGTAGTAGCGGCAGAAGTCCACCGCCTCGCGCACCTCGGCGATCGCGTTGGCCAGCGTCTTGCCGGCCTCGCGCACCGCCAGGCCCATCAGCGCCGGCATCTGGTCTTCCATCAGGTCGGCCATCCGTTGCAGGCAGGCGGCGCGTTCGGCCACCGGCGTGGCGGCCCAATCGGCGGCGCCTTGCTGCGCCAGCTCCAGCGCGCGGTTCACATCCGCCGCGCTCGCCTCGATCACGCGGCCCACCAGATCGTCGCGATCCGCCGGATTGCGCACCTGCTGCACTTCGCCGTCGGTGACGTCGCCGTCGCCCAACATCGGGAAAGCGCCCCACGGCTGTTTCTCGGACGCTTGCAGGCCCAGTTGCAGCGTGGCCAGCACATGCTCGCTGGACAGGTCCAGACCCTTGGAGTTTTTGCGCTGCTGGCCGTACAGCTCCAGCGGCGCCGGAATCTTCTTGTGCGGCTGGCCGCCATGGCGCGCGGCCTCGGCCACCGGATCCGCCACCAGTTCGTCTATGGACACCGCCTCGTCTACGATGCGGTTGACGAAGGAGCTGTTGGCGCCGTTTTCCAGCAGGCGGCGCACCAGATAGGCCAGCAGAGTTTCATGCGAACCCACCGGCGCGTAGATGCGGCAAGCCTTGCCCAGCTTGTCCTTGCCCACCACCTGGTCGTACAGGGTCTCGCCCATGCCGTGCAGGCACTGGAATTCGTAATCCTTGCCGGAGGCCAGATTGAACACCGCGGCCAGGCTGTAGGCGTTGTGGGTGGCGAACTGCGGATAGATCGCGTCCTGCGCGGACAACAGCTTCTTGGCGCAGGCGAGATAAGCCACATCGGTGTAAACCTTGCGGGTGTAAACCGGATAACCCGGCAAGCCGTCCACCTGGGCGCGCTTGATCTCCGCGTCCCAGTAAGCGCCCTTGACCAGGCGCACCATGAAGCGGTGCTTGCTGCGACGCGCCAGATCGATCAGGAAATCGATCACATAGGGACAGCGCTTCTGGTAAGCCTGCACCACAATGCCTATGCCCTCGAAGCCGTCCAGATCCGGATCGTTGGCCAGCGCCTCCACCAGATCCATGGAGATTTCCAGGCGGTCCGCTTCTTCGGCGTCGATGTTCAGGCCGATATCGTACTGTTTGGCCAGCAGGAACAAGCCTTTCAGGCGCGGCAGCAGCTCGGCCATCATCCGTTCGTGCTTGATGCGGCTGTAGCGCGGATGGATGGCCGACAGCTTCACCGAAATGCCCGGGCCTTCGTAAATGCCGCGGCCGGCGGACGCTTTGCCGATGGCGTGAATGGCGGTCACATAGTCTTGCAGATAGCGCTGCGCGTCGGCCTCGGTCATCGCCGCCTCGCCCAGCATGTCGTAGCTGAAGCGATAGCCGCGCGCCTCGCGTTCGCGGCCGTTGGCCAGCGCTTCCTCAATGGTCTCGCCGGTGACGAACTGCTTGCCCAGCATGCGCATCGCCATGTCCACGCCTTTGCGGATCAGCGGCTCGCCGCCTTTGGCGATCAAACGGGTCATCGCCGCCGACAAGCCATTCGCGCTGTGCGAAGCCACCAGCTTGCCGGTGACCAGCAAGCCCCAGGCCGCGGCGTTGACGAACAAGGAAGCGCTATTGCCCAGGTGGGCCTTCCAGTCGCCGCGCGAAATCTTGTCGCGGATCAGCTTGTCCGCGGTTTCGCGGTCCGGAATGCGCAGCAGCGCTTCGGCCAGACACATCAAGGCGATGCCCTCGGCGCTGTCCAGAGAAAACTCATGCATCAAGGCATCCACCCCGCTGGACTTGGTGCGCTCGCGGCGCACCTCCGCCACCAGGCGCCGCGCCAGGTCCTGAACCGCCGTGACTTCGCCGTCGCTCATCGCAGCCTGCGGCAACAGCGCCTGCACGCACTCGCGCTCGTCGCGACGATAGGCAGAGGTAATGGCGTCCCGCAGCGCCGACTGGCCATGGGCAAATGCGTCGAATTGCATGAATCATCTCCGTGTAGTTTGCAGCCCCGGGCTATCTCTTTTCATTAGCGCCCGGAAAATTTGTCTATTGTATACAAATACAAATAGATTGCTGGACAATATGAAGGAAACTTTTCAGTCCATAATTTCAGCCCAAACAAACCCAACTCGTACAAGCAGTTAGCCGGCGCCAGCCGGGCCCAAGACCCACCTCACTGTTGCATGCCAACAACTTAGAGCGCCCCGCTCCGCCCCCGTCCGCGCATGCCAAGGCCGGCGCAACATGCCACAATGCCGTCCTGACTCTCTTCATCATAGGCAAACCCTCATGCAAACCGTGCTGATCACCCTGAACGCCAGCCCCTACGGGGACGAACGCGCGCTCTCCGCGCTGCGCCTGACGCTGACCCTGGCTCAACAGGCCGAGCGCTGCCGGGTGCAGCTGTTCCTGCTGTCCGACGCCGTTGTCGCCGCATTGAAAAATCAGAAGACCGCGCAAGCGCCGACCCTGGGCGAGATGCTGACCGAAGCGTTGGAATTGGGCGTGACGGCGCGCGTCTGCCGCACTTGCGCCGACGCGCGGGGAATCGATGAAAGCCTGCTGTTGCCGGGCGTCAAGATCGGCACCATGCCGGAACTGGCCGAATGGACGCTGAGCGCGGACAAAACGCTCAGCTTTTGAATCCGCAAATGCAAAAAGCCCAGACCGTTTGGTCTGGGCTTTTACATTGGGCGCCTGGCAATGTCCTACTTTCACATGGCGAATGCCACACTATCATCGGCGCTAAGGCGTTTCAC
>NZ_JBMDJX010000056.1:0-12793 GCF_057809415.1 Chromobacterium sp. FG22
GGCGCTGTCAGGCTGGGTCAGCCTTGTACCTTGTAAACGTTGGAGGAGAGTTGCAGGGTGGCGTCGAAGGTGACCGGCGGCCGGTGCGGATGCACTTTCAGCACCGCGTCGACGCGGAAGCGCAGATGGCGCTCCATCTCGCGCGGCGCGTCCAGGTTCACCCGCACGCGGGACAGCCGCGGCTCGTGCACTTCGATGGCGCGGCGCAGTTGCTCGCGCAGCAGTTCCCGGTCTTGCGGATTGAGCAGGCTGATGCCGGACAGGTCCGGAATGCCGAAGCTCAACATGCTGTCGTGGGCCTGCGGGTACATGTCGAACAGTTCTTGCAAGGGCGCGAGCCGGGTGTTCAGCAGAGCTTCCAGATCCCGCGCCAGCGAGCGCTTGATCTGCGGCAGTTCGTACAACATGGTTTCCGCGCCGTGGCTGTTGTCCGGCTGGTCGTCCAGCAGCCGGTCCAGCACCGACGGCAGGATCTGGGCGTGGCGGCTGCTGTGCATGGCTTACAGGCCGAAAATGGATTGGAGCTGGTTGGACAGCAGCCAGCGGTAGGCGACGAAGATGCCGGCGCCCACCACCGCCAGCAGGGCGAAGTACAGCCACAGCGGCAGTTCATGGCGGACAAAGGCCTGGAAGCGTTGCGGCAGCTGCCAGTTGGGCGCGAACTCGGCCTTGCCGCCGCGCACTTGCTGGATTTCCTGGCCCAGCTTGTGGGTCAGGTAGCCCAGCTTTTCCTGGCCTTCCAGCAGGTATTTGCCTTGGAAGCCCAGCAACAGGCAGGTGTAGAACACTTCCAGCGGCTCGATATGAGCGGCCGGGTCCAGACGCAGTTGTTCCAGGCGGTTGAAGAAGCCCTCGCCGGCCAGATGCTCGCCAAACAGCCGCAGTTGCAGCGGCATGCGCTCCCATTCGTCGCGGATGTCGAACTCGGAGGACAGAATGATCTCGTCCATCAAGGCGCAAAACGCGTACTTGGAGTGGTTGATGGCGTTCTGGTCCTTGCCGAAGTTGCGCGCGTTGCGCTCGTACTGGTTCAGAAATTGGTCGACGCGGCGGTTGAACTCCACCGCGCTGCTGGGGGCGTTGCCGTCCCGGAGCAGGAACAGCAGGTAGATGCCGTCTTCCAGCATTTCGCGCAGGGTGGGCGCCGAGGCGGAGGCTACGGCCAGCGGGCGTTCTTGAAGAGTTGCGGCGGTTTGGTTCATGGCGGCCTCAGCGGAATACGGCGATCAGTTCAAGCGTCAGGTTGGAGAGCGTCTGCGGCATATAGATGCAGATGCTGCGCGATTGCAGCATGCGGCCGAAGATCTCGCCGTGCGGCTCCAGCGCGAAATAGTGGTTGCCCACGCGTACCGGAATGGCGGACGGCGTTTGCGCCGCATGGCTGAGCGCCACGCCGCGCATGGCGGAGTTGAGGATTTTTTCCACGTCGTCCGGCGCGCCGATCTTCATCTTCAGCGGCACGCTGTCGATGATCTGGCTGGCCGGCAGTTCGCTCTGCACCGACAGGTAGTAATCGACGTTCTCCAGCAGGCGGTCGCTTTCCAGCCGGCCGATGTAGAAGGACGGTTTGGGCGAATGCAGCGGGATGATGGCGTAACGCGAGGAGATCACGGTTTCCAGCAGTTCGCGGATCTGCGTGTCCAGCGCGGCCAGCACGGCGTGCAGGTCGTCGTGGCGATAGGCCGGGATGTCGGACAGGGTGTAATGGGTGGAGAAGGTCTGCAGCTCGCCGCAGAATTCGGCCAGCGCCAGATACAGCTCTTCCGGATGCAGCGGGCTGGACAGCGACAGGTGGCGCAGCTTGGCGAAGTTGCGGTTGACGGTGTGCAGCAGCCAGAAGGAGCTGATGTCGCTGGAGCTGTACTCCATCACGTTCTTGGCGCGTTCGCGCTGGCCGCCGGACAGCGCCTGGTTCTTGACCAGCAGGATGTCCAGCAGGCGGCGCAGCATGTGGCTGACCTCGCGCGAGCCTTCCACCGTGGCCAGCGGAGGAATGAAGCCGCCGCCCAGGCCCCATTGGCCGGTGGCGTCTTTTTCCAGCCGGCACAGCGGAATGGCGTCATAGCCGTCGCGGTTCTCTTCCTCGATCATCAGCCGCACGTCCAGCTCCAGCGTGGACAGATCGGCGTCCAGCGCCTGGGTGTAGAGATCGGCCACTTCCGCGCTGGCGCTTTGGAAGCGAGTGGGGCGGGACATGAGCTCGCCGTTGCGGGTGTTGCCGCCGTAGGGCTGCATATGGGCGAGACAGGCGTAAAGCGTGGTCTTGATGCCGGCTTGCGGCAAGGTGTTCAGATCGCGGGACAGCGGCAGCGGCGCGCTGGCCGGCGCCTGGAACAGCGTGCCGTCCCGGAACAGGATGGACAGCCCGTCGATGCGGACGGTGCCGCCCTTGAGCGCCTGCTCGTCCAAGACGATGTGTTGCAGGCCCCAGCCGTGGCGTTGGCTCAGTTGCTGCCGCGCGGCGACGTGCTGCTCCAGCAAGAGGGTTTGCTGTTGAAAGTGCTGCGGGCGCAGGAACATGCCTTCGCCCCAGAGCACTCGTTTGGCTTGTTGCATTACTGATACACCTTGTCTGGAAATCTACTTCAATCTCAATTGCGCCTGGAAATTCATCGGCTTGTCAGCCGGGCCTGGCCGCCGCGGGCGAAGAAGCGCACGGGCTTTGAGCCACGTCATGGCCGGAACGGCCCGCATCCGGTAATAACACCCTGTTCAAACTGTGTACACGATCGCTAAAATGCGCGACATTTTGCAGCAAGAGCGGCGCCCTTGTCATGCAAAAGAGTTTGTTAATTTTCAGCGTCGGCCCGGCGCCGCGGCAGGCTTCAGTTTCGGCTGCCGGCGCAGTCCGCTTTGGCGGACGCGGGCTGGCCGGGCAGGGTCAGCGCTTTGGGTTTGATGGCTTCCAGGTGGCAATCGGCGGCGCGGAAGCTCAGGTCTTTGCTGCGGACGGCGTCGGCGTCGTACAACAGGCGCCAGAAGTGGGCGTCCGGACGGCGGAAAAAGCCGACGACGCCGATGAACTGAGCGTCTTTTTCAATGGTGACGTCTTCTAGCGTCACTTTACCACCTGGCAAAAAGGTCAGTTCTTTGCTGTTGATCAGACTGTCGCCCAGCAGTTCTGATTCAGGCTTGCCGCTGGACAGGGCCTCCATGGTCAGGCGGTTGAAAGCCTGCTGGTTTTTGAGCTGGTAGACATGCACCACCACGGACAGCGGTTTGCCTTTGGCGTCGCGGTTTAGCGACGGGCTGCCTTCCGCTTTGATGTCGATGGTCTTGGTGCTGGAACAAGCGGTCAGAGAGGCTATGGCGATGGCGTAAAATAGGGCGCGGGCCCGTTGCCAGCTGGGGCGTTTTTTCATCATGACGGCGGTTCCTAACGATTGGATTTGTGACTATCTGCTATCGAAAGTATCCCAAATTTTTGGTTTAATTGGAATGCATGCTCCGTCGCAAATTGATTTGCATACGGCGGTTAAAATCAGAGATCGGGTAGCTCAAGCTATTGATTTAAATTGTAATGTCATTTATCGTCTCGCGTCAAAATGCATTTGAACTATATCTTGCCGATCCTGGTGCTTGGCATCGTTTTGCTCCTGTCCTGGCTGGGCTGGAAATTCTTCTTGGGACAGCCCCGCATCTTGGAAGGGAGCCGCTCGCCAAAGCCTGTTCTGCCTGGGGCGGAGGCTTTGGCCGGAGCCATGGCCGCAGGGCCGGAAACACTGACTGAAAAGCGGGCGGTGAGCGCCGCTTTTTTGCGTGCGTCGCGCCGGGCGCCCAGCGCCGCCGCGCGTTACTGGCGGGTGTGGCTGCCGGTGGTGTCGCTGTTGCTGGTGGCCCTGGCGGTGGCGATCACGCTGAAATTGAATCGTTTTCATCGCAGTCCCGAGTTCGAAGCGGCAGAATATGCGCAGGGCATAAGAATTAAGCAAACGCTGTTGGAAGAAAAACTGGTGCCCCCGCCGCCGCTTCCGCCGGAAGCTTTTGTCAACGTCATAGCGGAGCGCCCAAGCTTGGGCCATGCGGACAGGGACTGGAGCAAGTTGAATCCGGAGTTTGTGCAGGTGGTGCTGCGGGTGATGGAAAAAATGAAGGCCAGGGGCTTTCCCATGGTGCTGCTGGAAGGTTATCGCAGCCCGGAGCGCCAGGACTCGCTGGCCGGGCAGGCCACGCTGGTGACCAAGGCCAAAGGCGGACAGAGCAAGCATCAATACGGCCTGGCGGTGGATTTGGCGCCGATCCGCGAGGGCAAGGTAGTGATATCGGAACGCGATCCCTGGGCGATGCAGGCTTACAACGCGCTGGGGGAAGAGGCGACGGCGGCCGGCCTGACTTGGGGCGGCAACTGGAGCTTCAAGGACTTCGGGCATATCGAGCGCTCAGGCTCGCTGAAGTCCCTGCTCAAAAAATAACGGTTTAAAAGAAGGTGGTGGGTGTTTATGAAAGGTTGGCTGCGTCACGCCAAAGTGGCTTCGGCAATCGGGTTCCTGATCCTGATCGCTTTGATCTGGTTCCTGGGGCCGTGGTTGGGCTTGGAGTCGCTGGAGGCCCGTTTGGGCTGGATTATCGGCGTCATGTTGTTTTGGGTGCTGACCCTGCTGGTGGGCCAGGTATTGGCGCGCCGCGCCGGCGGCCTGCTTGAGCGCATGCTGCGCAAGCAGGCGGACGAGGCGGTCATCAACGCCAGCTCCGACAAGCGCGCCGAGGTCACCCTGCTGCGCCAGCGGCTGCTGGGGGCGATCGACACCCTGAAGAAATCCAAGCTGGGCAGCGCCAGCGGCAGCGCCGCCTTGTACGAGCTGCCGTGGTACATGATCATCGGCCACCCGGCGGCGGGCAAAAGCTCGGCCATCCTGCAGTCCGGCCTGACCTTCCCCTTCAGCGACAAGAGCGGCATCCAGGGCGTGGGCGGCACCCGCAACTGCGACTGGTTCTTCTCCACCGAGGGCGTACTGCTGGACACCGCCGGGCGGTACGCCACCCAGAGCGAAGATAGGGTGGAGTGGCTGGAATTCCTCAAGCTGCTGAAAAAACACCGGGCCAAGGCGCCGGTCAACGGCATCTTGATCGCCATCAGCCTGCCGGAGCTGGCGCAGCACCATAGCGAAGGCTTCACCCTGTACGCGCGCCAGATCCGCGAGCGCATTCACGAGGTCTGCAACACCTTCGGCCTCTTGGTGCCCATTTATCTGGTGTTCACCAAGCTGGACCTCTTGGGCGGTTTCGCCCAGTTCTTCCAGGACGCCAGCGACGAGGACCGCGCCAGGGTCTGGGGCGCGACGCTGAGCGCGGACCAGGGCACGGGCTTCGACGTGGCCAATGTGACCGGCCAGCAGTTCGAGCTCCTGTACCGCGGCCTGGTGCAGGCCGGCGAGGAAAAACTGATCCAGTACCGCGGCGATCAGGTCAAGCCGGCCCATTTCGCCTTCCCCATCGAATTCCACGGCCTGAAAGAGGCGGTGGTCAAATTCGTCAAACTGCTGCACGAAGAAGACCCTTACCACGCGCGGCCCTTGCTGCGCGGTTTCTATTTCACCAGCGCCCTGCAAGAGGGCGTGCCGCGCATCGTGGCCGCCAATCGCGTGCAAGGCCAGTTCGACCTGAGCCAGGGCGGCCAGGAGATGAAGCAGGCGCCGGCGTCTTACAGCTACTTCCTGCGCAATCTGTTCCGCGACGTGCTGTTCCAGGATCAACACCTGATCTCCCGGCAGACCAAGCCCAGCGGCAGCCGCTGGCGTCTGTTCGGCATGGCCGCTGGAGTGTTGTCGCTGGCCGCGCTGGCCAGCTTCTGGACCTGGTCCTTCATCGGCAACCAGCATTTGCTGGACGAGGTGAAGGCCGAGCGCGCGCAGGCGCAAAAGCTGGCCGCCAGCGGGCAGCTGTACGACAAGCTGCGTTCGCTGCAGATCCTGCAGAAGCGCCTGGAGGAATTGCAGTCCTACCGCAAGAACGGCGCGCCGTGGCAAGTGGGCCTGGGCCTGTACCAGGGCAAGGAGCTGGAGCCGCAACTGCGCCGCGAGTATTTCGCCGGCCTGAAGGAAGCGATGCTGCGCCCGGTGCAGCGCAATCTGGAAACCACGCTGGTGGCGCTGAAGCCGGAAGCGCCCGCGCCGACGCCCGCGCCCGCCCCGGTGGTGAGCGAACCGCCCAAGCCGGCCGCGCCGGCTCCGGCGCCGTTCAAGCCCAAGCCTAAAAAGCACGCGCCGCGCGGCGGCCTGCCCAATATCAACTTGAGCGCGCTGGATTGGCCGCAACGCGCCACCACCGCCAAGCTGGAAGCTTCCGCCGAGCAAGGCGAGACCGCCACCGCGCAACGCAATCCGCAGCAGCTGGACGCCAGCTACAACGCCTTGAAAACCTATCTGATGCTGCACGAGCAGAAGCGCATGGACGAAGCGCATCTGATCGACCAGCTGCCGCGCTACTGGCGGCCTTACCTGGAAAGCCAGCGCGGCCAGTATTCGGTGGAAGAGGTGATGGCGGTGGCCGAGAAGCTGGTAGCCTTCTACGTCAGCCAGATCAAGGAAGCGGATCTGCCGCTGATCGACAACAACGCCAAGGTGGTGGGCGAGGCGCGCGAGGTGTTGCGCGGCTCCTTCAAGCGCCTGTCCGCTCAGGAGCGGGTGTTCAATGAGATCAAGGCCCGCGCCAACACCCGCTTCGCGCCGCTGACCGTGGCGCGGATCCTGGACAACCGCGACCTGGACGTGATGGCCGGCAGCCAGATGGTGGAGGGGGCTTACACCCGCGAAGCCTGGAACGGCTACGTCAAAGCCGCGATCGACGAAGCCAGCAAGGGCGAAATCCGCAGCGACGACTGGGTACTGGCCTCGTCCTCTCAGGACAATCTGGGCCGGGACGGCGACGTGGAGAAAAACCGCGCCGCGCTGGAAGCCCTGTACCGCGGCCAATACGCCGCCGCCTGGAAGAAATTCCTGATCGGCGTCACCACCCGCGACTTCAGCAACCCGGCTCAGTCCGCCTCCGCGATGGCGCGGCTGTCCGACAAGCAAAGCTCGCCTATCAAGCTGGTGCTGGCGCGCGCGGCGATGGAGACGGCCTGGGACAACCCGTCCGAGCTGAACCGCTCGCTGGAAAACGCCAAGCAGTCGATGCTGGAAAAAACCGCGGAATTCCTCAAGGGCGGCAGCGCGCCGGCCCAGGCGGACAAGGCCAAGCTGTACGGCGAAGTGGGCCGCCAGTTCGCCGGCGTCGCCCAACTGGTCAAGGGCGACAATCCGCCGATCAACGCCTACCTGGATCAGCTGGCCAAGTTGAAAGCCAAGCTGGCGGCGATCTCCAGCACAGACGAGCCCGGCCCGCAGGCGCGCGCCGCCTTGCAGGCGACCCTGGGCGGTTCCGGCTCGGAGCTGGGCGACACCGCCTCCTTCGTCGACAACACCCTGCTCAGCCAGGTCACGCCGGAAACCGGCGAGATGGTGCGGCCCATGCTGGTGCGTCCGCTGACCCAGTCCTACAACGCCTTGCTGGGGCCGGTGGCCAACGATATCAACCAGGCCTGGGCCAATGAAGTGCTGCCGCAGTGGAAGCAGTTGGCCGGCAAATACCCGTTCGCGGATTCCAGCAACAGCGCCTCGGTGGCGGAGATCAGCCGCTTCGTCAAAGCCAACGACGGCACGCTGGACAAATTCATCAACAAATACCTGAACGGCCTGGTGCAGAAGAAGGGCGACCAATTGGTGCCGCGCGCCTGGGGCAATATGGGGGTCAAGTTCAACCCGGCCTTCCTGTCCAGCGTCAGCAGCCTGTCCGCGCTGGCCAACGCCCAGTTGCAAGACGGCGAGAACACCCGCTTCGAACTGCAGCCGACGCCGACGCCGGGCCTGTCCGAAATCGTGTTCGAGGTGGACGGCCAGGAACTGCGCTACCGCAACGGCCCGCAGGCCTGGCAGCCGTTCACCTGGCCGGGCAACGGCCAGAACGCCGGCGCCCGCATCCAGGTGGTGTCCTACAGCGGCGCCAGCAGCGTGGTGGGCAACCAGCCGGGCCGCATGGGCCTGATGCGTTTGCTCTCCAGCGCCAAGGTCAGCCAGGACAGCCCGGACTCCGCCCAGCTCACCTGGAACCTGCGCAAGGCCGACGGCGAGGCGCAGACGGTGAAATTCAATTTCCGCATGGTTGGCGGCGTCAATCCGCTGCAACTGAACAAGCTGTACAAGCTGACCTTGCCTGAGCGCGTGACGCTTTAAGGGAGACACATAGTCATGGCGTTCAATTTCAAGCGGGCGCAGGAAACGCCTCCGCAATTCTGCATTTTCGGCAAATTGCCGCGCCGCGGCGATTTCGTCCGCGTCAACGCCACCCACCCGGCGGCCACCCAGCTGGACCAGCTGCTGGCGCAAAGCCTGGGCGGGCTGGAATCCGGCCCGGAGGCGGTGGAGCGTTACCGCGCGATGCCGGGCACCAGCTTCGTGCTGCGCAGCCGCGACCAGATGTGGCTGTCGCTGGGCGTGATGCAGCCCAGCCGCGACGAAAGCGGCCGCAATTACCCGCTGGTGGCGGCCTCGCTGATGCCTTGCGACGCGGCCTTGCCGCCGTTGTCGGTGCTGATGCTGGCCAACGAACTGTTCTTCTCCGGCCTTAAGGAGCAATTGAGCAGCGCCATCGACAACGCGGTGGAAATGCTGGCCTGCCGCCAGTTCCTGGAGGAGCAGTCGCTGTTCGGCATCTCCTCCGTGGCGGATCTGGATCTGGCGCAGCAGCTGCTGGAACGGCATCTGAGCGTGACGCCGGCCTCCCACCTGAGCCGGTTGTTGAGCGGCCGCGGGCTGCCGGATCTGGAGACGGTGCTGCTGGCCTTCACCTTCCATCATCAGCTGCTGCGCAAGTTCCAGGGCAGCCTGACGGCGCAAACCTATCTGCTGCCGCTGCCGGACCGCGACGGCGAAGACATGCTGGCCGCGGCCACCTGGCTGTCGTTGTACCAGGCGGCCACCGCCGGCCAGGCGGGACAGGCGGAGCAATGCCTGCTGATTCAGCGGCCGGAAGGCCGCTTCCTGGCCTTGCTGCCGGGAGATTTGAACGAACAGATCGTCGCACAGTGCTGGGGAGGGCAGTTGGACGCCCGCTTCATCGTCGACGTGGCCGAGCCGCACGCGCCGTGGCGCAACCACCAGGCCTACGCCGAAGCGGCTTACATCCTGGGGCGGAGGCTGAACGATCCGTCCATTTCGGTGGCGCAGCTGCGCGAGGTGGCGTCCAGCCTGTCGCGCAGCGTGGCCTGAGTAGTGGCGTAACACCGGAGCGGCCGGCGACATTCGCCGAAGCCGCTCCAATCAGAGCTTTGTGAACTTGAGAGAGAACCATCATGGCCAAAGAAAGCACACAGAAAAAACTGTCGCGGGTACGCCCGCCGCGCGTGCAGATCACCTACGACGTTGAAATCGGCGACGCCATCGAAACCAAGGAACTGCCCTTCGTGCTGGGTGTGCTGGGGGATTACTCCGGCCACAGCAAGGAGCCGCTGCCCAAGATGAAGGAACGCAAGTTCGTTCAGATCGACCGCGACAACTTCGACGAAGTGCTCAAGGGCATGGCGCCGCGCCTGGCCATCAAGGTGGACAACAAGCTGAAAGACGACGGCAGCCAGCTGGCGATGGAGCTGAACTTCGACGAACTGGCGGATTTCGAGCCGCAGAACGTGGTGGATCAGGTCGAGCCGCTGAAAAAGCTGCTGGACGCGCGCAAGCGCCTGGCCGACCTGCGCAACAAGATGGCGGGCAACGACAAGCTGGAAGAATTGCTGGACGAAGTGGTGCGCGATACGGAAAAGCTGAAGGCGATCAGCCAGGCCGCGCATCCGGACAAAGCGGGAGAGTGATAGATGAGCGCAGAACAACAACTTGAGGCCGGCGCGGCCGCAGCCCCGGCGGCGGCAGGCAGCCTGCTCGACTCCATCATCGAGCAAAGCCGCGTCGCCACCAACGACAACGAGAAGGGCCACACCCGCGACCTGATCGGCGAACTGGTCGACCAGGTGCTGGAAGGCAGCGTCAGCGTATCGCGCGATCTGTCCGCCAGCATAGACGCGCGCATCGCCGAGATCGACGCGCTGATCTCCTCGCAGCTGAACGAGATCATGCACCACAACGACTTCCAGAAGCTGGAAGCCTCCTGGCGCGGCCTGAAATACCTGGTGATGGAGTCCGAAACCAGCACCATGCTCAAGATCAAGGTGCTCAACGCCTCCAAGAAAGACCTGGTCAAGGACTTCAAGGCGGCGCCGGAGTTCGACCAGAGCGCGCTGTTCAAGAAGATCTACGAAGAAGAATACGGCACCTTCGGCGGCGCGCCTTACGCCGGCCTGGTGGGTGATTACGAATTCACCCGCCACCCGGAAGACTTCTACCTGCTGGACGAACTGTCCCACGTGGCCGCCTCCGCGCATGCGCCGCTGATCACCGCCGCTTCCTCCGGCCTATTCGGCCTGGAGAGCTTCACCGACGTGGGCAAGCCGCGCGATCTGGCCAAGATCTTCGACACCGTCGAATACGCCAAATGGAAATCCTTCCGCGAATCCGAAGACTCCCGCTACGTCGGCCTGGTCTTGCCGCATGTGCTGGGCCGTCTGCCCTACGGCCGCGACAATGTGCCGGTGGAGGAATTCGACTTTGAGGAAAACGTGGACGGCAGCACCCACGAAAAATACCTGTGGACCAACGCCTCCTACGCCTACGCCGCGCGCCTGACCTCCGCCTTCGCCCAATACGGCTGGCTGGCGGCCATCCGCGGCGTGGAAGGCGGCGGCCTGGTGGAAGGCCTGCCGGCCCACACCTTCAAGACCGACGACGGCGAAGTGGCGCTCAAGTGCCCCACCGAAGTGGCGATCACCGACCGCACCGAAAAACTGCTGTCCGATCTGGGCTTCATCTCGCTGGTGCACTGCAAGAACACTGACTACGCGGCCTTCTTCGGCGGTCAATCGGTGCAGAAGGCCAAGACCTACAACACCGATTCGGCCAACGCCAACGCGCGTTTGTCCACCCAGCTGCCCTACATCTTCGCGGTATCGCGCATCGCGCATTACATGAAATCCATCATGCGCGACAAGATCGGCAGCTTCGCCTCGCGCCAGAACGTGCAGGACTTCCTGAACACCTGGCTGGCGCAATACGTGCTGCTGGACGACTCCGCCAGCCAGGAAGCCAAAGCCAAATACCCGCTGCGCGAAGCGCGCGTCGACGTGGTGGAAGTGCCGGGCAAACCGGGCGTCTATCGCGCCGCCGCCTTCCTGCGGCCGCATTTCCAGCTGGATGAACTGACCATTTCCCTGCGTCTGGTGGCGGAGCTGCCGCAGCCGGCGGGTTAAGGCTGGAGAGCCTGCGCGCGTCCGCCGGGTTCCGGCGCGGCGGCGGGCGCGGGCGTCTTTTGGAATGGGAGGGCTCGCCTCCAATTTTTGACCTTTGTTCTAAGGAGAAGTAAATGGCTTTTGATGCATTCCTGAAAATTGACGGTATTCCTGGCGAAAGCAGCGACGACAAGCACAAAGACTGGATCGAAATCCAGTCCTTTGCCCACAAACTGGAACAGCCGGCCCAGGCTACCGCCAGCTCCGCCGGCGGCGCCACCGCCGAGCGCGTGAACCACGCCGCTTACGAAATCACCCACTTCCTGGACAAAGCCAGCCCGAAGATCTACGAAGCCTGCTGCAAGGGCCAGCACATCAAGGAAATCACCATCGAACTGTGCCGTGCCGGTGGCGACAAGGTGAAGTACATGGAGATCAAGATGGAGCAAGTCCTGATCGCCAAGGTTGAGCCGCACGGTTCCGCCAACGACAACGGCTTCCCCAGCGAAAAAGTGAGCTTCACTTACGGCAAGATCAAGTGGACCTACACCCAGCAGAAACGCGCTGACGGCGCCGGCGGCGGTAACGTCAGCTCCGGCTGGGACCTGACCGCCAACAAAGCGATCGCCTAAGTCTCAGTAGCGAAGAAGTGCCAACCCGCCCACTGCCCTGGGCGGGTTGCAAGAATCTGTTCAATGTCCGCCGCGTGCGCGAGACCTTGCACGGCGAGTACCGCTTCGGAATGCTCATGCGCCCTAGGGCCAGTCCGTTTCTTCCGCTGTTTTCGCCCTGTTTCGCTCGTGACCGCCGGGCTTTGAACAGACTCTAAGGCACCCCGGGGGCCACCGCGCGCCGATTGGCCGCGGCGGGCTCCGGGATGTCCTTTACCCATGTCAAAGTCAATCCGGGAAGTAATGCTATGAAACGTTTGCTGATGGTCGCCGCGCTCGCCCTGTCGCTGGTGGGCTGCAAGACCAATCCTAACGCTCAACAAGCCTCCAACGACCCCGCCGTGATCAAGGCGGCGGAAGAGAAGGCCGCGCTGGACAAGGCCGTGGCCGCCAATATGGCCATAGACCCCAACCTGATCCCGTTTGAAAAAATGAGCCCCAAACTGTCCCCGGTGGGCGAGGCTCAACTGCAACTGCTGCTGCCCAAGCTCAAGACCGCCAAATCCATCCTGGTGCGCGGCCACTGCTACCGCGGCGACATCGGCAATGCCCGCGCCGCGGCGCAAACCCGCGCCATCGCCGTCAAGCAGTTCCTGAGCGACGCCGGCGTGCCGGCCAATAAAATCACCGTGCGTTACGACACCGAGCGTCAGCTGCACGCGGTGCGTCTGATCGCCAACTGAATCTCGGCGCCGGGCCGCCCAGCGCAAGCGGGCGGCCAGGCGTTTTCGGGTGCTTAAGCAAACCCGGCGCGGCCGCGCACGGTTTGCTTAAGGACTCGCCAATTGCGCAGTCGATTTGAATCAGGTTAACG
>NZ_JBMDJX010000057.1:0-10316 GCF_057809415.1 Chromobacterium sp. FG22
CCGACCCTCTGGTTCGTAGCCAGATACTCTATCCAACTGAGCTACGGGTGCGCTGTCTCGCTAGACGTTGTGTCTTGCGAGAAGCGGAATACTATAGATTCGCTTTTTGAGTGTCAATCGTTTTTGAAAGTTTTTTTACAGGGCCGTGCTCGGTCCGGCTGCCGCTGTCGTGCTGCGCCAACAGGGGTACCGGTCAGACATAGTTGGCCGTTGTCTTGATACAAAGTCTGAAAGCCGGTTGATGCCGCTCCGCGCATGGGGTCTGAACTTGGCTGTGAGGGCCAGCAGTTAACGGTGGCATGCAGCTGGAAAGGCGGAATTTTGTAAACTTATTAATTTATATCTAAACTTTTTCCGAAATCCTCAGATAAGACTCCTTGAGTAGGCCAATTTCGGGAGATCGAACATGGTTGCAATGGTGCTGGGGGCGGGGTTGGGGCTGCAGAATGGTTCGTTGGCGGCTTTGGGCGGGCAGGGGCAATTGGGGGAGGCCGCCTTTGGCCGCAGCGGCGAGAAGGTCTATGTCAACGCCAGCAACGGCAATCTGCTGCTGCAACAACGCGACGAATTCCTGAAGAGCGCCGGTCTCGATCTGAGCTTGCTGCGCACTTACAACAGCCAAGGTCAGGTCGGAGAGGACCCCGGCGTCTGGAGATTGGGCGCCGCGCGTCAGGTGACCGGCCGCCAAGGCGGATTCAACCAAGCGGGCAGCACCGTGCGCCGTATTGGCGAAGACGGTTCCGCCGTGACCTACCGTTACGATGTCGCCCGCCAGGCGTATGTGGGGCAGGACGGGCCGGGAGCCGACGATCTGCTGCGCTACGATGCCGCGCGTCAGCAATGGACCTGGACCGATGGCGCGAGCCAGACCACTGAAACCTACGACGCGGCGGCGGGCGGACGGCTGCTGCTGCAGCGCGACCGCGACGGCAAAACCCTGCAAGTGGTTTACAACGCCGCCGGATGGGTGGTGCGGCTGGACAGCTCGGGCGGCGAGCAACTGGCCATAGATTACGATGCCCGAGGCAATATCACGCAGTTGCGGACCTTGTGGACCGAGAACGGCGCCAGCCAGACCCGTACCCGGGTGCGCTATGGCTACGATGCGCAACAGCGGCTTAGCAGCGTCAGCGTCGACCTGAGCCCGGAAGACGGCCGTATTAATGACGGCAAGGTTTACATCACCCGTTATGCCTATGACGGGAATTCCAGCCGACTGGCCAGCCTGAGTCAGAGCGACGGCAGCCGCCTGGAGTTTGGCTACAGCCAGGTCAAGGACGAGTGGCGGGTGGCGGAGGTGAGCGATATCGACCGCGAGGGCGTGGTGCGCCGCACCCGCTTCGACTACGACGTGGGCAAGCAACAGACCACCATCACGGATGCAGCCGGCTTGCAGAGCACTTGGCGTTATGACGCGCAAGGCCGTTTGCTGGAAGCCGGCAGAGGCGGGCAGCTTCAATTGCGCGCAAGCTATGATGCCCAAGGGCGCTTGCTGCGCCTGACCGACGCGCGCGGACAAGCCACCCACTACCAATACGATGGACAAGGCAACCGCGTTTTGGAGCGAGACGCCTTGGGCCAGACCGTGCTCCGGGAATACGATGCCGCCAACCGGCTGCTCAGCGAAACCCGCCATACCGGGCTGGACCCGGACGGCGCGGGTCCGCAAGTCCCGGACGGCGCGCAGACGACGCGTTACGCTTACGACGAAAAGGGCCGGCTGCGTTTCCGGATCGACCCCGCCGGCGGCGTCACCGAATGGCGCTATGACGCGCTGGGCCGGCCTGTCAGCCAGCTGAGCTATCTGAACAGCGCAGGTCAGCAGAAGGCCGACACCGCCAAACTGACGGCCTGGGCGGCCGGCCAGCCGCCGGCGCAGATCCAACGCAGCGACAGCGTTTACGATTTGCGAGGCCTGGTCAGTGAAACCGTGCGTTATGCCCAGCTAGACACCAAGGGCCAGGGGCTGCGCGACGGCAGCGAGCAAAGAGTCCGTTATCTATACGATCAGAACGGCAATGTGCTGCAACAATGGGATGGCCGCGGCGCCAGCGTGCAATACCGTTACGACGGCCTTAACCGCCTGACGCGGCAGACCGATGCGCTGGGCAACAGCACCGTTACCGTTTACCTCGACGCGCAAAGGCAAACCCAGGTCACCCTGGCCAACGGCCTGAGCACGCTAAGGCAGTACGACAGCGCCGGCCGGCTGATCGCCCAAACCGAACAAGACGCCGGGGGCCCGCTGGGCAGCACCCACTATCTCTACGACGCCATGGGCCGGCTGCTGCGCAGCACCGATCCCACCGGTCAACGGCAATACCAGCTTTACGACGCGCAAGGGCGCAAGCAGGCGGACATCGATCCCACCGGCGCGCTCATTGAATACCGCTACAACCCCGCAGGCCAACTCATCCGCCGAACCGGCTACGCCAATCGCATCGACTTGAGCCGCTTGAACGCCGATCCGTCGCAATGGACGCTGGACGCCTTGCGCCCCACAGGTCACGCGGACGACCGCATTGAACACCTGCTCTACGATGCCGCCGGGCGTCTGGCGCGCAGCATCGACGCCAGCGGGGCGGTCGCCGACACCCATTACGACGGCAGCGGCCGGATCATCGGCACAACTCGCTACGCCGCGTGGCTGGGCGCCAAGAAACAACAAGCCTTGCAAGCCCGTGACGGCGAGCTGAGCCTTGATGAGGCCAATGCCCGCGTTGCCGCCAGCGGGCAAGATAGGACCGAGCGCCGGTTCTACGATGAGGAGGGGCGGCTGCAGGCGGAACTGGATGGCGAAGGCTATCTGATTGAGCATCGTTACGACAGCGTCGGTCAACGGCTTGCTTCCATTCGTTACGCCAACGCGACCGCCGGCGCAGAACGCGCGGCCGGCGGTTTGAGCGCGCTGCGGCCGCAGACCCACGCCCAAGACCAGACCACTTCCTATTATTACGATGGCCGTGGTCAGCAAGTGGCTGAAGTCGACGCCGAAGGCTATCTGAGCGAAACCCGCTACGACGCCGCCGGCCGCGTCCAACAACAAATCCGTTACGCCAACCGCGCTAAAACCGGGGCCACCCTGGCCGCGCGCCGTCCCGCCGTCCATGGCAACGACCAAGGCTTGCTCTATGAGTACGATGCCGCCGGCCGGCTCACTCGCCAGGTCCGGCAACCCGATGGTCTGATCACCAGCTACGCCTACGACAGCCAAGACCGGCTGATCCGGACCACCCGCCAGGCGGGGAAGGATGGTCGCAGCCAACTGCAACGTTACGACAAACAGGGCCGGTTGACCGCAGAACTGGCCGGCGAAGGCGCCCAAGCGCTGGCGGCGCTGGGCGGAGCGCCCAGCCAAGCCAGGGTGGACGCCGTGTGGGAACGTTGGGGCAGCCGCCACTACTACAACGCCGCCGGCCAACGCATCGCCACCCTTCGCCCCAACGGGGCAGACGGCCAGAGCGAACGCACCCTTTACTTCTATAACGCAGCCGGCCTCCAGACCCACATCGTCAATGCGCTGGGCGAAGTCAGCGACACCCGCTACGACGCCTTCGGCCAAATCGTAGGACAACTGAGTTATGAGCGCCGGCTTAGCGCGGCGCAGCTGGCCGGCCTGAACGGCGGGCCGCAATCCCAACTCACCCCGCTGCTGGCCTCACTCGCCCAAGCCGGCTTCAGCCGCCAAAGCTATGGCTACGACCGGCGCGGCGAGTTGGCCAGCCAGACCGATGCCTTGGGACGCGTGACGGATCGCTGGAGCTACAACGCCTTTGGCGAACGCCAGGACCACACCCGCCTGGACGGCGGCCGCCAGCAATTGCTGTACGACCGCCGCGGCCTCAATATCCAGCAGCAAGACGATGCCGACGGCTTGAAGCTGCTGCGGCACACCCGCTACGACGCCTTTGGCCGCGCATTGGAACAGACCGATCCGCAAGGGCAGGTTCAGCGCAGCGAATACGATAAATTGGGCCGGCAAATCGTCAGCCAGGACGCTCTGGGCGGCCGGCGGCGCAGCGTCTACGACGCCTTCGGCCGCGCGCTGACCCAGACTGATGCGCTGGGCGCCGTCACCACCACCGTCTATGACGACAAGACCGGCCGCTTGACCGTCACCGACGCCAACGGCATTGCCACCGTCACAGAGCGCAACGGCCACGGCGAGATCGTCATCGTGACCGATGGGCGCGGTCACGCCACCACCTACCAATACGACCGCGACGGCCGTCTGATTCGTCAAAACAACCCGCTGGGTTACGGCGAACAATGGCGTTACAACAGCGCCGGGCGCCAGTTTGAAAGCCTTGACGCCAACGGCGTCCGCACCGTCTACGTTTACGACGCGGTGGGCCGTGTTTTGCAGCGTACGATTGACCCGACCGGCCTGAACCTAAGCACCCGCACGGAATACGATAGCCGCGGACGGGTGCTGAGACAGATCGACGCCAACGGCAGCGTGAGCGAGACCCGTTACGATGGCAATGGCCGCGTGATTGAAACCGTGCGCGACGCCACCGGCCTCAAACTCCTCACCGCCTACCATTATGACGGCCAGGGACGGCGGATCCGCGTGACCGAAGCCGCCGGCAGCCCTCAGGCCAAGACCACCGAATACCAATACGACAATGCCGGCCGACGAGTAAGAGAGACCGTGGACCCCGATGGCCTCAAACTCAGCACCCGCTACCAATACGACGGCAACGGCAATGTGACGTCCAAGACCGATGCCGGCGGCAAGGTGACGCGCTATGCGTACGATGCCAATCAGCGGCAGACGTATAGCGTCGATCCGTTGGGCTATGTCAGCGAAACCCGTTACGACGCCGAGGGACGCATACTGCGCACCACCCGTTACGCCCAGGCGCTCAAACCAGGCGTTCTCGCCTCAGTAGAGAACCTGGCCGATCTTGGCCCGCAACTGAAGGCCAGCGCGGCGGACCAAACCGAACGGCGGGTTTACGACAAAGCCGGCCGGCTGCTGCAGCGGATAGACCCTCAAGGCTATCTGACCCAATACAGTTACGACAAAGGCGGCAATCTGGCCTGGGTCTCGCGCTTCGCCAATGCGGTGCAAGGGACGTTCATCGACGGCCAGCTCGTCGCCCGCTTGGGCAGCCTCCCGGATAGCGGCGCGCCGGCCGGCGCCTATCTCTTGACGGGCGGCGCGGACCGGGGAGAGTTTCAGCTGTACGACGCGCTTGGGCGGCTTCAGCTGAGCCGGGACGCGCGCGGCTACGCCACCGAATACCAGTACGACGCGGCCGGCCAGCTGCAGCAGCGGACCCAATATGCCAACCCGGTGCAAAAGAAGACCAGCACCAATCAGATGCCGGCGCGGATCGACCTCATTGAGCAGGCACCCGCGGATGGCCGCGGCTACATTCTGCGCTCCGCCGCGGACCGCAAGGAATTCTTCGCTTACGACACCGCCGGCCGCGCCGTATTCAGCGTGGATGCGGAAGGCTACGCCACCCGCCGCAGCTACGATGGGCTGGGCAATATCGTGGAGACGCGTCGGCACGCCAACCGGAGCATAGCCAACCTGGCCTGGATGCAGGTCAATCAGGCCTTGTACGCCTATTTGTACGGTCGGGCGGCGGACTCGCCCAGCGCCCTACACGACAAAGCCGCGGCGGACCCAGCGGCGCGGGCCAGCGAACTGATGGCGAGCGCCGGATTCGAAAAGCGAGTGGGCAAACTAGACAACGCCCAACTCGCCGCCTGGATCTACCAGACGGTGTACAGCCGAGCCGGCACCGCGCAAGAACTGGAGGCGGCCAAAGCGCGGCTGGACAAGGGCGAAAGCCGTGGCGGCGTTTTTTGGAGCCTGCTGCAGCAGGCCGATGTACAGCAGGTGGCGCCGTCCGCCGCCATTGCCCAGGCCTTGAACGACTGGCGCGTGCTGGCGGAGGGCACCGGCTACCACAATGGCGACCAGGTCAGCCGCCAGCAATACGATGCGGCAGGGCGGCTGAGCCATAGCGTGGACGCCAGCGGCTATGTGACCGCCTACCGCTACGACGCGGCGGGCCAAGTGACGGAAACGCGGCGTTACGCCCAGCGGCTATGGCCGGAAGCGGATGCCAAGACCAGCGCGGCGGCCAACGCAGAATGGGCGGACTACAATAAGCGCCTGTACGCTTATGTCCTGGGACGGGCTCCGGCAAACCTGGATGAGCTCAATGCCAGAGCGGCGAGTCAAAGCGAGCGGGCGCAAGCTCTGCTCAGCAGCCCAGAGTTCGAAAAACGATACGGCAAATTGGATGAGGCCGGCTTCATAGATTGGGCGTTTCGCCGGATTGTCACACGTAGCCCGTCCGAGGCTGAAAAAGCCACCTGGCAGGAAAACCTGGGGTCAAAGGGCAGAAGCCGGGGCGAGTTGGCCAGATATCTGATGGGCTGGCGCTTGGCGCTCAAACGTCCGGCCGCGCTGGACGTACGTCAGGCGCTGAACGACTGGAGCGTGCTGGCTCAAATCAAAACCAGCGCCCAAGATCAAGTTAGCCGGAGCGTTTACGACGCCGCCGGCCGCCTGATCCAGGAAACCCGCGGCGACGGCGGCAAGCTGGCCGCTACCACCCGCTATCAACTGGACGCCCAAGGCAATCGCGTTGCCGAAACCGACGCGGGCGGCCGCACCACCCGCCGCGACTACGACCTGCTCGGCCGGCTGATCCGCGAAACCGACGCGCTGGGCGGCGTCACCGTCACCGAATACGACGCCTTCGGCAAGGCCATCAAGATCACCGACCCGCGCGGCTACAGCGGTTACAACTATTACGACGCGCTCGGCCGCCAGACCCTGCACATCGATCCCGAAGGCGGCGCCACCACGACCGAGTACGATGCGTTTGGCGACGTGCTGCGCATCAGCCGCCATGCCAATCGGGTCAATGTGTCCACGCTCAAGACCGCAAGCCGGCCGATGATCCCGGCCGAGCCCGCTCGAGACGCCGTCACCACTATTCTCCGCGACAAGCTGGGCCGTCAGGTGGCGATCACCGACGCCGAGGGCGGTGTCGAGAAGATGGCGTACGACGGCCTGGGCAACAAGACCGCCTACACCAACCAACTGAACGGCGGCTATCGCTACGTCCACGACGCGCAGGGCCGGGTGCTCAAAGAGACCAGTCCGCTGGGCATCGTCAAACGCTTCGAATACGACGGCTTCGGCAACCGCAGGCTGCAAGTGGAAGCCGAAGGCAAGCCGGAGCAGCGCACCACCCGCTACCAATACGACGCGAACAACCGGCTGATCCGCCAGACCAGCGACGCGCTGCCGGTCTACACCCTGGACGGCGGCGAAGCCACGGTCAGCCCCAGCCAAAGCTGGCGCTACGACGCCGCCGGCCGGCAGATCGAATTCACCGACGCCAACGGCAAGATCACCCGCAGCCGCTACGACGCGCTGGGGCGCAAGGTGGCGGAGCGCAACGGCGACGGCGTGTTGAGCCAATGGACTTACGACGCAGTCGGCAATGTGCAGGCGCAGCGCGTCTACGCTCGGCCGGTGGGGCTGCCGGCCGACGGCGGCGTGCCGGCGCCGGCCTCCGCCGACGTCCGCGAAACCCGCTACGACTACGACGGCAACAACCGCCTGATCGAAACCCGCCAGCCGGGACAAAGCGTCGGCCAACGCGACGCCGCCAGCGGCCAGTACACAGTGGCGACCCAAGACCTGATCAGCCGCCAGCGCTACGACGCCAACGGCAACCTGATGGAAAGCATTGACGCCCGCGGCGGCAGCCAGCGTCACTACTACGACCGCGCCGGCCGCAAACGGCTGAGTGTCGACGCCGCCGGCTACGTCACCGCCTGGGACTACGACGCCGCCGGCCGGGCGATCCGCGAAACCCGCTACGCCAGCGCCCTGAGCGGCGCTTACGACAGCGCCACCCCGCTGGACACGCTGCGTCAGCAACTCAAGTCCCACGCCGACGACCGCGTGCGCGAAACCGACTACGACCGGATGGGCCGGATTAGCGCGGAACGCACCCTCAAGCTCAAAGTGGCTAGCGCCAACGGCAAAACCCAACTTACGGTAACCGCCACGACCCGTTATCAGTACAACACGCTGGGCAAGGTGACCCAAAAGACCGACGCCGCCGGACAGAACACCAACTGGAAATACGATAGGCAAGGCCGCGAGACCCGACGCCAGGACGCGGTATTTACCGATTACTTGGGTCGAGCCGTGCGGCCGACCAGCGACAGCGAATACAACGGCCTGGACCAGCTCAGCCGCCAGATCCGTCGCGGCCTGGACGAGGCCAGCGAAGCCGACGACCAGATCGTGCGCTACCAATACGGCGCCGGCGGCCGCTTGCTTAGCCAGACCGACGCGATGGGCAACGCCATCCGTTACGACTACGACGCCGCCGGCCAGCTGACTCGCAGCCAGCGGGCGCGACGCCAGGCCGACGGCAGCGAAGCCAACGACGTGACCGGCTACCGCTACGACGCGGCCGGCCGCCAGACTGAAAGACGCGACCAGGCGACCGGCATGCGTTTTGAAACCCGCTACAACGCCTACGGCGAAATTGACGGCAAACGTACCAGCGCCAACGGCAAGGGCACGTGGCAGGAGTTCGCCGAATACGACGGCGCCGGCCGGGTGTTCCGGAACAACAGCGGCGGCGTCACCCGGGCCTACCTGTACGACGCCAACGGCAACGCCACGCTGCAGATCGAATCGGACAGCGTGGATCTGCGGCAATTGAGCCGGGACCAGATCCTGGCGGCGATCAACCGTCCGGACAGCGGCTTGCGGCTGACGGTGAGCGAATACGACGGCCGCAACCAGAGGGTGGCGACCTACCAGCCGAAGATGGTGAACGCGCGGGACCAGGCCTTGGTGCAGGCGGAGCGCTGGAACAGCGCGGTGCCGCAGGAGGGCAGCGGCGGGGTGGTGAGTGCGGGGGCGGCGAAGAGGCAGGAAGGAGTAGTGGGGAAGAATCCGCTGGTAGGGGGAGGGACATCAGTTAATTTGAGGTCTCAAGCGACGTTGAATGCTCAACTATATAACGTTATCTACTCGGATTCAAAACTTTTTACTTCGAAAGGAGTTCGAGTTGCATTTGATGTTTCTGGGGTGATTTCAGGCCTACCTAGTGGAGGCTATTACCTTTCGGTGCAAACTGAAGTTAATTTTTCAGGTTTTTCGTTTAGCAATAGAAATATCTATAAAGAATTTCATTTTCCAGATGGGGGAGGGAAGGGATCTTTGATGGTTCCATTCGGAGTTAAATATTTGAGTGAGCGAAAAGGGGTTTTAATGTCAACCCATATAGATATGGCAAATATTAAAGTCTCTGTTTCTGTTCATAAAAAAACTAATTATGGTTCTTTTGTTGTTTCAACTCCCGTGGAATTTAATGGTAGTGCTAGTAAATTTACTCCAGCATCCGGAGGGGTATCTTCCGTTTCTAATGTTTTAGGTAGTGCGCGAAGTATTGAAATTCAATCCCAACCCACCTCCGCTACCCAGATGTTGCTCTATACCCGCCCTGCGGGCAGCAATGCCGGCTGGCAGTATGTCTATGTGCCCCAGCTCAAGGTCAACGGCAATGTAGTACCCGGCCAGTTCGCCCTCGACTGGTCCGGCATGGCGCGCCAAGCCTACGAATTCCGCTACGTCGCCATGGACGCCGCCGGCAAGGTGCTCAACACCCGCCAGGGCACGATGAACCTCAACGACAGCGCGCCCACCATCTCTCAGAGCAAGGCCGCCGTCGACAGCGCCTTCATGTACAACACCGGTTGGGTCAATCTGACCAATCTGGGCAACACGCCCGCCACCGGACGCGTGCGTTTCCGTCAACCGGGTGGCGCATGGAGCAGCGCTTACACCACGCTGGAGAGCGGCATCCAAGGGTGGTTTCAGTTCAACCCCGCTCACTACGGCCTGGCTGCCGGGCAGACCTGGGAGTATGAGCTCGAGCGCCTCGACGCCAACGGCCAATCGCTGGGCGCGGTGGTCGGGTCCTTCCGTCCCGGCGAAGCGGCTTCCGTTACCCAGCCCGTCGCCTGGCGCGACCAGCCGCAGATCGTTCACATCGGCGGCAATCAGCCGGCGGCGGCCACCCGCGGCCTGATCCGCTACCGCACGGCCGGCGGCGCCTGGGCCGAAGCGCCGCTGAGCCGCGCCGCCAACGGCGAATGGGACTGGGACAGCAGCGCGCTGGCCAAGGGCCTGAGCGCGCCGACGGTCTACGACTTCGAATACCAGTTGTTCGACGCCAACGGCCTGATGCTCAACCGCGCCGGCGGCCAGCTGACGCTGGGCGGCGGCGCCGTCAGCGTCAATACCAAGG